>CAYYVD010000253.1:1251-7347 GCA_964475045.1 uncultured Desulfobacterales bacterium
GGGCAGAACTTCTCGCAGGCCCTGCACTTGCCCTTCTGAAAGTAGATGCAGTGCTCGCTGTCGATGGCGTACTTGAGCGGGACGGCCTGCGGGTAGGGCACATAGGCGGCCTTTCGCTTCTGAAGCCCCATGTTGTATTCATCGGGAACTTTTCTTGGGCATTTTTCCGCGCAAGTTCCACATCCGATGCATTTGTCCAGGTCCACATACCGCGGATGCTGCAGGACCTCGACCTGAAAGTTTCCCTTCTCCCCCTGGATGTCCTGGACCTCACACAGGGTGAGCAGCTCGATGTTCATGTGCCGGCCGACCTCGACCAGTTTGGGCGAGATGATTCACATGGCACAGTCATTGGTGGGGAAGGTCTTGTCCAGCTGGGCCATGGCCCCACCAATGGAAGGGGACTTTTCGAGGAGGTAGACGTAGTATCCGGAGTCAGCCAGATCCAGGGCGGACTGCATGCCTGCGATCCCGCCGCCCACGACCATCACCGAACCCTTGATGTCCTTGGACATGGAACTTTTCTCCTTATTTGGTGAAGTTAGATAATCGTGATTTTTTTCCCAAAGATCACCAACCTAGTCAAGGGTTTTCGGCTTGTCAACAGTTTTCGTGGAGCCCCGCGGGTCGGAAAGTTTGACAAATCCGAGGCAAAACGGTAGGAAAAAGGCACCGGCGGGAGAGGGTTCACGAAGGCCGTCGGGCACCCGCCGAGAACCGCATCGTGGAGGAGACGCACCCTTCCATGCCGACCTCGCTCCCCATACTGCTGGCCCACGGCATCTGCCCCTTTACCCGGCTGCTCCATCCCCTGGCCGGACGGGACAACGTGCCGAACGACCGGCTCCACTACTTCCGCCGGATTCGCAGCACCCTGCAGCAGAACGGCTACACCGCCTTCCACACCCGGGTCTCCTGGGCCGGAAGCGCGGATCGCCGGGCCCGGGACCTCCGGGACGAGGTCGTGCGTCTCACCGGCGGTTTCCGCCGGTGGCCGCGGGTGCACCTCATCGCCCACAGCATGGGCGGCCTGGACGCCCGGCGCATGCTCTGGGCCTATCGCATGGAGGACCGGGTGGCCTCCCTCACCACCATCGGGACGCCTCACCTGGGGACCTCCTACGCGGACCGGGGGGGTTCTCGAGGGCGTGCGGACCTCCTGATCGCCGCGGCGCGCCCCTTCGGGCTTCGGCTCGAGGGGTTGCGGGACCTGACCCGGGAGCAGTGCCGCCGGTTCAACCGAATGACCGCGGCCTACGAGGCCCGAAACGGGGTGCCGGTCCGCACCGTGGCCGGCGTCCAGCCGCTCGAGCGGATTTTTTTCCCCATGCGGTTTGCGTCCCGGATCATTCAGCGCGAGGAGGGGGAAAACGACGGGCTCGTTCCCCGCACCTCCGCGCTCTGGAGACCGGAGCACCACCTCACGACAATCGACGCGGACCACCTGAATCAGATCGGCTGGTGGGACCTCGGGGAACGCAAGGCCGGAAGGACCAGACGGGCCTTCGAGGCCTGGATTCGAGGCTTCTACCTGGAGCTCGCCTCCGGGCTGGAGGAGTGAACGCGAGTGACAAGCCGCAGGTTTCCAGTTTCAGGTGAGCAGCAGGGCCTCCGTCGGCCTCGAACCTGCAATCGGCGACTTGCCAACCGGCTCACGGCCCTATGAATCATTCCGAGCCATCCAGATTCGAGCCATTCTCCTTCCGCCGCCGGGGCATGGTCCTGGCTGCGGCCACCCTCGCCCTGTTCGCCTCGCTCCCCGTTGCATCGGCGCTCTTGGATGCGGCTCGCTACCACCACCCCCTGGCCTTTCGGGTGGTCACGATCGCCCTGATCCCGGCCGGCCTCCTAGGCTTCCTTCTCCTCTGCGTGCCCTCCCGCCGCTGGAGGGAACCCCTCTTTTATGCATGGTCCGTGTGTCTTCTCGCCGCTTACATTCCTCTTCTGGTCGTGGTCTGCGAGTACCCGGCCGAGCGGTTTCATGCCGTGACCTACGGGGTGCTCGCCGTGTTGACCTACTGGTGGCTCGAGCCCCGGGTTTCGGGGTGGGGCATCTATTTGGGCGTGCTGGTCTACGGCGTGGCGGTGGGAAGCCTGGACGAGGGCATCCAGGCGCTGCTCCCCAACCGCTTCGGGGAGGTGCGGGACATGGCGGTGAACTGGGCGTCCACGGTGCTGGCCGCAGCCCTGGTGCTCGGGGCGACCTGGCCGGAGCGCACCCCGGACCCAGCCCTCCGCCGCCTTCGCCGCGCGGGTTGGACCGGGGTGCTGCTCATGGGGATGGCGTACGGGGCGGCCGGCTACCTCGCGACGGGGTAGCGGCCACAGAGCCACGGATCCCTTCGTGTTCCTCGTGTCCTCTGTGGTGAAACCGGTGCATTTTCCTGCCACGAAGATCACGAAGTGCCTTACTCATGAAACCCTGTCATCAAAAACAAGAAAGCCTTCACACCGAGGCGGCGGGGCCGGGGCTTTCCGGAGCGGACATCAGCGGGAGGCCTTCGTCATTGCGGGCGCCGGCCCGCCTTAGAAATTACACTGCTCTCCTGCCGGGATGCCCCACCAGTCCTCACTCCGGGTCTTCTCCAGGTCTTCCTGTTCGCATTCCTTGTACCCGCCCCAGGAGTAGAAGGTGTGATCCCAGTTCTTGTACATGGTGTCGTGCTTCCAGAACTCCGAGCGTTCCGCCGCCGTGCCGCAGCCGGCGAGGAACAGTCCGAGCGCCGTCAGGGCCAATAGCTTTCGAATCATCGGTTTTCTCCTCTCTTTCAAGTTTGGTCGATCCGCCGGACCGGCCCCGCGGGGTCTGTGCCCCCCTATCCAGCCTACCGCAACTCCAGGGACAATGGAAGCCCGTATCATACAACCCATTGCAATCAATTCGTTTCCAGGGCCACGGCCATAGACACGCCCCCGCCGCCGCACAGAGTGGCCAGGCCGAGGGACCGGCCCTGGTGCTTCATGGCGTGCAGCAGGGTGACCATGATGCGCACGCCCGTGCATCCCACGGGGTGTCCCAGGCCGATTCCCGAGCCGTTGACGTTGGTCTTCTCCCGGGCCAGGCCGAGCTCGCGCTCGCAGCCGATGTACTGGGCGGCGAACGCCTCGTTGACCTCCGCCAGCTCGAAGTCGGCGATGCTCAGGCCGGAGCGTTCCAGGAGGTCGTGAACCGCAGGGACCGGGCTGAGCCCCATGACCGAGGGGTGGCAGGCGCCCCGGCCCACGGCTCGAATCCGGGCCATAGGCTGCAGGCCCAGCTCCCGGGCCTTGTCCGCGGACATGATCACCATGCCTGCGGACCCGTCGTTGATCCCCGAGGCGTTTCCGGCCGTCACCTTGCCGATCTTGGGCACGAACGCAGGCGGAAGCCGCGTCAGGTCCTCCATGGTGAGCCCGGGACGGAAGTGCTCGTCCCTGTCGAACACCAGGGGGTCCTTTTTGCGGCGGGGAACCTCCACGGGCACGATCTCCTCCTGAAAATCCCCTTCCCGAGTGGACCGCTCCACAATGTTGTGGCTGCGGAGGGCCACCTCGTCCATCTCCTCGCGGCTGATGCCGTGAAGCTGGGCCACGAACTCCGCCGTGTGGCCCATGATGTAGGGCTTGCCCTTGAAGAGCTCGAGGGGCATGCCCTCCTGGACCGGCCCTTCCTCGGGGTGGGGCAGCAGGTGGGACCCGCAGTGCAGGGCGTGAATCATCATGTCCACGAAGGTGTGGTCCTGGAGCCGGCAACCCCAGCGCGCATTGGGAACCGAGTAGGGCACGCCGGACATGTGCTCGGTGCCGCCGGCCAGGATCACGTCGGCCAGCCCCGCCTGAATCATGGCCATGCCCGAGATCACCGCCTCCATGGCTGACGTGCACACCCGGTTGATGGTGACGGCCGTGACCGAGTCGGGAAAGCCGGCCAGAAGCCACCCCACACGCGCCACGTTCAGGGCGTCTGCGGGCTCGAGACAGCAGCCGTAGCGGACGTCGTCGATCTGCTCCGGTTCGATGCCGGCCCTTCGAACGGCCTCCTTCATGGTGACGGCGGCCAGATCCGCCGCATTGAGATCGCGCAAGGACCCGCCGAAGGCGCCCACGGCCGTGCGGCAGGCCGATACCACAACAACGTCTTTCATGTGCTCACCTCGATGTTTGGATCAGTAGGGTCCACGAAAAAATGAATGGCCATTCATTGCCTCTCAAGCTATAGTCAAAACCCAGGGCCCTGTAAAGCAAAAATCGGGCTCGCCCCCGCTTCGTCCTTTCTGCTGGAAGCGGCCTCACGGCCGCGGGAGGCCCCGCATGACACCCGAAAACCCAGACCCCAGGGAGCACCGTGCCATCGACGCCCTTCTCTTCGACTTCGGAGGGGTCCTCGCCGAGGAGGGGTTTCGAGAAGGCCTGAAGGCCATCGGCCGCCGAAGCGGCGTCCCGCCGGAGGACATGGCCGCAGCCGGCTTCGAACTCGTCCACCGGACCGGTTACGTGACCGGGCGGGCGGACGAGGCGGCCTTCTGGCGCGCCCTGCGGGACGAGGTCGGAACCCGGGGGGCGGACCAGGCCCTTCGCCGCGAGATCCTTGCCCGGTTCGTGATTCGGCCCTGGATGCTGGACCTGGTGGACCGGCTGCGGGCCCGGGGACGGACCGTGGGCTTGTTGAGCGATCAGACCCAGTGGCTCGACGAGATCGACCGGGATCAATCCCTGTTCTCCCACTTCGACCACGTTCTCAACAGCTTCCACACCGGGGTGAGCAAGCGGGATCCCCGGTGCTTCGACCTGGCCGTCGAACGCATCGGCCACCCGGCGGATCGCGTGCTCTTCGTGGACGACCACGACGGCAACGTGATCCGGGCCCGGGAGCGGGGTCTCCACGCGACCCGCTACGAGGACCGCGGGTCGTTTCTTCGAGCGCTCTTCCGGTGGGTGCCGGACGCGGTCCCTCCGCCGGACCTCTGAACCTCCCAAACGGAGACGACTCGATCAGGATACCGCGTTTCGCGTCTCGACCATCATTCGGAGCTTCGGCCACGCCAGGACCGAGGTCTGGGGGGCTGCGGAGTGGACAGGCTACAAGGACCTGATCCGCGGCCTGCCCTCCGGCTGACCTTCACGCCCTTTGCCGGGAAAAGACCTCGACCACCGGGAGCTTTCGGGGAGGATCTCCCTGAAAGGGCCCTGCCTGTAGGGATCACGGCCGGTCCGGGATTCGAAGCGTCACATAGATGGTGTTGCCTTTTCGGTTCACCAGCAGGAGGATGGTTTCTCCCGGACCGAGCTCCCCGAGCCGCTCCTTCAGATCGGCCGGGCTTTGCACTGGCCTCTGCTCAGCTTCCACGATGGCGTCGCCCGGCCTCAACCCGGCGTTCGCGGCGGCGGAGCTGGGTTGGACCTGCGTGACGACCACGCCCCGCTTCACGGACAGATCGAGGCGGCGCGCCAGCTGCGGGGTGATCGCCTGGACCTCCATGCCCAGCCGGGTCAGATCGGGGGTTTCGGATGCCGGGCGCCGGGGCTCGGCCTCGTCCTCGAGGGTGCCGATCCGCACGTCCAACCGCCGCTCGCTTCCGTCCCGAATCAGGGTCACCGTGGTCTCGGTCCCCGGCGGCGTGGAGGCCACCATCAGCGGCAGGTCGTTCATGGCCTCGACCGGCCGGCCGTCGAAGGCCACGATCACATCCCCCCGCTTCAACCCCGCCTTGGCTGCAGGGCCGCCCTCGGTCACGTCGGCCACCAGGGCGCCGTCCTGGCTATCCAGACCCAGCTTCTCGGCCAGCTCCGGGGTCACGTCCTGGATCATCACGCCCAGCCACCCGCGGATCACCTTGCCCTCCTTGAGCTGGGGAATGAGTTCCTTGGCCATGTTGACCGGAACGGCGAACCCGATGCCGATGCTTCCGCCGCCCCGGCTGAAGATGGCCGTGTTGATGCCCACCACCCGGCCCTCCCGGTCCAGCAGAGGCCCCCCGCTGTTTCCGGGATTGATGGAGGCGTCCGTCTGGATGAAGTCGTCGTAGGCCCCGGCCCCGATCCTGCGGTACTTGGCGCTGATGATGCCGGCCGTGACCGTGTTGCCGAGCCCGAAGGGGCTGCCGATGGCCACCACCC
>CAYYVD010000254.1:0-7340 GCA_964475045.1 uncultured Desulfobacterales bacterium
GAGGGTCGGTCCCGTCCTCTCCTGCAGCGCCGTGTGGTCGTGCCCGTAGAACACGGCGTCGTACGCCCCGGAGGCCGCCAGAAGCCTTGCGATCCGGGGGTAGTGGTTCACAGCGATGGACCGGCCGCCGGTGTTCAGCTCGGCCAGGTCCCCGTGCAGCGTGACGTTGTCCGCGTCCCCTGCGTTTCGAGTGAGAAGCCACTTGTCCCCGTCGTTGTTGCCCCACACCACGTGCACGGCCCCGGCAAACCCTTCGGCCATTTGAGAGAGGGTGAAGGGGGCGCAGAAGTCCCCGCAGAAAATGAGGGCGTCGCAACCGGATACCTGCTCGAGCAGCGAAGCGAGCTTCCAGATGTTGTCGTGGATGTCCGAGCACACGGCGATGCGCATGGGGGTCCTCCTTGCGGCCGCCTCGTCACTCCTGGCGGGCCATTCGGGGGGGATCGTCGGCCTCGAGCGGGGACCGGGGACCCGTCCACCGGGACTGCGGACCGAGCGTCCGCACGGCCCGAACCCAGTTCTTCTCCTCCATGGAGGCGTCCACGGCATAGCCCAGATGAAAGTTGGCCTTCCAGGCCCTGTCCGTCCCGCGAAGGTCCCCGCTCCAGCAAGAGCGCGGGCCGGCGTCGAAGCGATCGTCGATGTAGAGCCCGGCGTCCCCCCATGAGCGCTCCATGAGCGACAGGAGCTCCTCGAGGGTGGGAAGCCTCCAGTCACTGTGTCCGCCGGCCTTCCTCCGGTTCATCCCTCGAATGTACGCCGCCGCGTCGTCCCAGGACATGGCGGCCTTCGACCCGTCCCGCTCCCACATCAGCCCGGTGGCCCCGTCGCACAGGGCTCGATCCCCGCACCGGCGGAACCGGTTCGCGAAGTCGCCGTCCTGGTTGCAATATTGGGCATTGTAGATCCCGCAGGTGGAATAGAACCCGTGCTCGCGGAACATCGCACGGACCCGTTCCTCGTCGAGATCGCCGGCCTCCGAGCGGAGGCGTCCTCCGGCCCCGGCCCGGGTCGTCTCACTCGCGGCGGACCGGCCGGGTACCGGGGCTTCTACGGTTTCGGCCGGCGCGGGGCTCTGGACCGGCTCCGGTGTCCCCACCCTCTGGCGGAGGGACAGGCAGTAGATGTTCTGCTTCTTGAAGAAGGACTGCGAGGCTTCGTACCCCGCCGCCGGGGTGAGGTCCAGAACCACGCGCAGCTTGTTCTCCTGTTCGTGATGGTGGGTGCGGACCTTGCGCACCAGACGGCCGGTTTCGACGGCGGGGGGCCTGTCGGGGGCAAGGAGAGAGGCCCCGGGAATGTCCAGGACGATGCGGGTGTCTTCTCCGTAGGGGTTGGCGTGGTCCAGGCCGAACACCACGGGCTCGAAAAACCGGTCGGCTTGTACCAGGAGCCGCTCGCTTCGAGGGTCCTCTCCAGGCTGCAGGGCGATGGCCCGAATGCGGATCTCCGGGTCGGGTCGGACCTCGCCGGAAGGCTTCAAGGACAGGACGAAACGGCCGTCCGGCGACACCTCCCGGGTGGACCGGAACGGGGCGCCCGGTTCCAGGTCCAGGACGGCCCGGAAGGTCCCTTGGCCGGAGACGTAGGCGATGCGGACCCGCTTCAGGACCCGCCCGTTCAGGACGCGGCCGGTCACGGGGGCCGCCACCGAGCCCACGCGGTGCACATCCACGACCAGCCGGGAGGAAGACCCGAAAGGGTTCTCGCCCTCGAGTGTAAAGACCTGCGGAGTGAACGGGCCGCTGGCCCGAATGGTGAGGGTCTCCTTTCCATCCGGTGACCGCGCCACGCGCACGGCCTCGATGCGCAGGGCATCCGGCTTGGAAGCGGCCTTCGGGGGCATGGCGTCCCGGAGGGGCATCCCGGCCGGGGCGGGTGTCGGGTCCGGCGGCTCCGTGGGCCGACGTGCGGCCTTCGAAGGAGGTGGAGGTGAGGAGGGGACTTGGCGAGGCGAGATGGGGCGCCGGACCTGCTCCGCGGTCCAAGGGTCCGGGACGGCCGGAAGGGCCGGCTGAGGCCGGCGAGCAGCGGCCTGACGGGGGCGGTCGGTCGAAGAAGAGGGCTTCAGCGTGTCGTGCAGGGCTGCGGTCAGGACCGCTGTGCAGGAGAGCAGCAGGAGCCCGGCCAAGAACAAGGCCCGGCCGGATCGAAACGACGGTTCCTCTCCGGGGGCCTGCCTGGCGGTGCGGTCGCTTGAAAACGGAAGACGCATGGGGCTTCAATCCTCGTTTTCCGGGCGTGGATGTGAAGAGCGAGACGCACGACGCGAACCATGAGCGCTAAATGATGCATAATTATATATGAAATATAAAATGTAAGCAAGTTTTTTTTAAAATGAATGACTGTTTTGCTCATTGGAAGCCGCCCCGTTCAACACCTCGCGGACCGCTCTCGAAAGGGCCTCCGGGGTGTAAGGCTTCTGGAGGAAGGCCTGAGCCCCCGCCGCCAGGATGTCCTTGACCGGGCTCTCCAGGCCGTAGGCGCTGCAGACGATGACCTTCAGATCCGGACGCATCTCCGTCAGCAGTGGGTAGAGGTGGAGCCCTCCGATGTCCGGGAGCATCACGTCCAGGAGGGCCACGTCGATGTGGTCCGGGCAGGACCTCGCCTGCTCGAGGGCCTCCTCGCCGTTGGCGGCCTGAATGACCCGGTAGCCGAGCCTGCCCAGGAGCCGGCTGGTCACGTCCATGACCATGGGCTCGTCCTCGATCACGAGGATCACAGCGGTGGATTCGCTCATCGGTGCGCCCTCCTTCACGGACCGGTCGGTTTCCCTCTGCACGTCCGCCGCCGGAAGCCGAATGGCGACGCCCGTCCCTTGCCCCGGCTCCGACCGTACGTCGATCCGGCCCCCGTGGTTCTCCACGATGCCGTACACCGCAGCCATGCTGAGCCCCCGCCCCTTGAACTTCGTGGTGAAGAACGGGTCGAAGATCTTCGCCACGGTATCGGGGTCCATTCCCTGTCCGTCGTCCTCGATGGACAGGCGGACGAAGGGACCCGCGCCCTGGGGGAAGCCATGGGGCTCGGCCTCCTCGTTGCGGGCGGTGATGCGCACGGTACCTTGGCCGTCGATGGCTTCGGAGGCGTTGGAGAGGAGGGCCGAAAGGACCATCTGGAACTGGGTGGGGTCCACGGCCACACGGTGGACATCCTCGGGGAGGTCCTGAACCAGTCGGACGGAAGGCTTCAGCTCCTGCTTCAGGAGGGGAAGGGCTTCCTGGATGAAATCCCTGAGGGAAACGTTCCGGCTTCGGTACTTCCCGCCGCCGGCAAAGGCCAGAAGCTGGCTGGTCAACCGGGACATTCGGTCCACCGAGGCCTTCATGGTCTCCACGGCCGACGGATGTTCGGCCGGGTCCAGGTCTTCCATCTCGAGCAGGCCGAGGTTCAGGGAGATCACGTTCAGGGCGTTGTTGAACTGATGGGCCACGCCGCTGGCCAGGGTGCCCACGGCCTCCATCTTCTGTGCGTGGCGGAGCTGCTCCTCCAGGGCCTTTCGTTCGGTCACGGGCACCACCAGCTCCAGGGCGGCGGCCCGGGCGGCCCCGTCCGGACCGCAAATGGGGGTGGCAATGTTCTCGGACCAGACGGTTCGGCCCTCGGCGTCCTCACCGACCTGTTCGTGGACCGCCCGTTCCCGGTTTCCTTCGAGCACCTCCCGAACCCCGCATCCCGGGCAGATTCCGCTGCCCCGGTTGAAGGCGGAGAAGCAGGTCTTGCCCTCCACGTCGCCGAACATCTCCCGCAGCACCCGGTTCACCCAGAGGACCTCGTAGTCCCTCGAAATGACGGCGAGCCCCGCGCCCATGCTCTTGGTGATGGTCTCCAAGCGATCGCGTTCGATCCGAAGGGCCGCTTCCGCGTACCGGCGGTTTTCGATCTCCTCCTCGAGGGCCCGGTTGCCCATGCTCAGCTCGCGGCCCTGCTGTTCGACAATGGAGAGGGCGTTGGAGAAGCGTGCGGACAGAAGGCCGGCCTGAGATCCAATGAAGGCCAGAAAGCCCAGGGGGGCGATGTAGGCCGTCTGGATGACCTGCCGGGAGTAGAGGATGTCGTTGACCGCGGCGGCGAAAAACACCCCAAAGCCCAGCGCGAAAACGAGGGCCCCGTCCCGTCCCCGGCGCAGGGCCCGAAGGACGGCGACCGCGCCGTAGACGAACGCGCTCAGGGTCACCAGCTGGAACGGGGGCATGGAGTAGGTGAAGAGGCGGGGAGGGGTGAGCAGGACGATCAGGGCCAGGGCCGGGATCCCCCACGTCAGGATGTCCACGAACCGCTTGGCGATCTCGTTCGGGAACAGCTCCCGTGCATAGAGGGCGAACAAGGGCAGGGCCAGGTAGAGGGACACGTAGACGGCCTTTTGGACGGTGCTCCAGCCGAGGCCGGGAAAAAGCAGCACCGCGTACCCCTCGCCGGTGAACACGGTCCGTACCGCCAGCATCAGGCAGAACAGGCCGAAGAACAGGGCCGCCGGTTCCTGCCTGCGCTGGCCGAACAGCAGCAGATGATAGAGCCCGATGACCAGAATGCCGCCGAGCAGGAACAGGTCCAGCCGCAGGTCCCGGTCCCTGGCCTCACGGAGGCCCTCGTAAGATCCCAGGGTCACCGGTTTCCAGAACCCTCCCTCCCAGTGATGGAAGTTGCTCACGAGGCAGGTCAAGGCCAGGGTGTCGGAAACGGTTTCCAGAGGGACCACCTGGGGTTGGTACCGGGGCTGCGTGTGCGCCTCCGAGGCACCGGGGACGCCGCATGATGCCACTTTCCGGCCGTTGACAAAAATGGCATAGGCGGAGGACAGGCTCAGGATCTTCAGCCCCAGGCCCGAGTCCCCTCCCCGGGGAAGCAGGACCTTCAGGCGATAGGTGGCGTATCCGTCGCCCGAGAGACGGCGCCCGTCGATCTCGATCCCGTTCCAGGTTCCGGGTACGCGCACGAAGCGGGAGGAGGCAGCGGCGTCCACGGCAAAGGTGTCTTTCGGATCCAGGTGGGCTTTCCAGGCAAAGGCCCATGCTCCGTCCAGACGCACGGGTCCGTCCCGTTCGAAGTGCCACCCCCGCAGGTCGAGGACACCCTCGACGGCCTCGGGACCCCTGCCGTCCATCTCCAGTCTCCCGCACGAGGCTGCGGCGGCGAGGAGGCAGAGGACCAGGAAAGCCGTCCTGAGAGATACACCGGAATGAATGTTCATGGGTGGGACCGATTCCCCGATGTCGCTCGAAGCACGCCTGCACGTGCAAAGCCCATCGGGCTATGGGGCTTTCTCCACAAACAGGAAAGGCCGCCCCAGCAGCTCCACCGGAAGGTGGAGGCCCCCTCCCCCCTCCTCGAGCTCGGGAATGGGCGGAAGGGCGACCACGGTGAGGTTCAACCAACCGCCCCGGAGGTCCTCCGGGCAGAAGTCCGCGAGCTCCGCGGCCCGCCGGGACAGGGTTTCCGGGTCGACACCGGACGGGCCGCCTGCCTCGAGCAGAAGGCTGCGGAGCTCCTGAATGCGTTCGCCGCTCAGGTGCGCCTCGCGAATCTCCTGAACCCGGTCCAGGGGGTGAATGGAGAGGTCCGGGTAAGGAAAGCGAAGAACCGGGGGCGGGGCCTGATGGGACGGTGCAGCCTCGGCCCACAGGCCCGTCAGGTGGTCCACGAAGCGCCGATCGAGGGTCAGCAGCAGGTCTCCGGGCTCCAGGGCCGCTGCGAACAGCCCGGCCCACGCTTGCAGGATCGGCAAGGCCTCTTTCAGCGGGGACTCGGGCATCCAGTCGAAGCCCGGGAGGTCCACGAACAGGCTTCGCATCTCTTCGGGATCGTCCGTCAAGCCTTCGAGGGGAGACCGGGTCCGCTTGAGAGCGTTCAGAATGCGGTCGGCTTCGCTTCGCTGCTCCTCGATCTCCTGCGCGAGATGAAGCACCAGGTGCCGGCGGAAGGCCTCCTCACCCACCCGCCCGGCCGCCGGAGCCTGGCTTTGGCGGATTTTTTCCCGAATCTCCCAGAGGGGCGCTTCTTCTTTTCCTTGTGCTCGGGTTTTCAGGAGATCGAGGCGACTTCGGTCCAGGTTCCGGCGGACCCAATCCCGGTAATCGGTGATGGCCCGCCGAAAGGACGGCCCCGGGTCCATGGCCTCCGGCGGGCGCCCGATCTCCACGACGCCGGCCGGGAGGGGCTCGGCCAGGGCCTCCGCGAGTTCCATCTGCCAGGGCAGAAAGACCTTCACGCGTTGAAACAGGGAGAGGACCTTGGCCAGCTCGACGCGGGACAAGGCCGCATGGGGAAACAAGACCACGGAATGGGGCTGCATGGATGCTCCTGTCTCCGGGAACCGCTCAGTCCTCCTGGAGCTCGGGGATCCCGGCGTAGAAGTCCAGGACCTCGGGGTTGCGCAAGGCGTCGCGGTTCAGGATGGCCTTGCCTTCGACCGCCTTTTTCACCGCGAGCTCCACCTTCTTCATGTTGAGCGTGTACGGGACCTCGGGCACGGGCAGGATCTTGGCCGGCACGTGACGGGGGGAGGCGTTCTCCCGAATCCGCTTCTTGAGCCGGGCTGCGAGCTCGTCCGAGAAGGCCACGCCCTCGACCATCTGCACGAAGAGCACCACCCGCACGTCCCCCTTCCACTCCTGGCCGATCACCAGGCTGTCCGCGATCTCGTCCACGGTCTCCACCTGGCGGTAGATCTCCGCCGTGCCGATGCGAACGCCGCCCGGGTTCAACGTGGCGTCGGAGCGCCCGTAGATGACCACCCCGCCCCGGTCGTTGATCTCGATGAAGTCCCCGTGCCGCCACACGCCCGGGTACACGTCGAAGTAGGCTGCGTGGTATTTGCTCCCGTCCGGGTCGTCCCAAAAGTAGATGGGCATGGACGGAGCCGCGGCCGTGCACACCAGCTCTCCCTGCCGGTTGATCACGGGCCGGCCGTTCTCGTCCCAGGCCTCCACCTTCATCCCCAGACACCGGCACTGCAGCTCCCCTGCGTACACCGGGCCCATGGGGTTGCCCCCGGCAAAGCAGCCGTTGATGTCCGAGCCCCCCGAGATGGAGGCCAGCTGGAGGTCCTCCTTGATCTCCCGGTACACGTACTCGAACCCCTCCACGGGCAGCGGGCTGCCCGTGGAGAGCACCGCCTTCAAGGTCGACAGGTCGTAGGTGCTCCCCGGGGTCACCCCCGCGTTCTGGAGCGCCGCCAGGTACCCCGCGCTCGTCCCGAAAATGGAGATCCCCTCCTCCTGCGCCATCTCCCAGAGCGCCCCAGGGTGAGGGTGGAACGGGTTGCCGTCGAACAGAACCAGCGAGGAGCCCACCGCCAGGGAGCAGGTGAGCCAGTTCCACATCATCCAGCCGCACGT
>CAYYVD010000255.1:0-7332 GCA_964475045.1 uncultured Desulfobacterales bacterium
GCGCCCTCAAGCGCAGCCTGGACGACGTGGTGGTGAGCTGTGTCAACGCCGTGGGCGTGGAGGTGAACACGGCCAGTGAGGAGCTCCTGTCCTACGTCTCGGGGCTGGGGCCCCAGCTCGCGGCCAACATCGTGGCCCACCGAGGAGAGCAGGGGCCCTTCCGGTCCCGGGAGCAGCTCGAGGACGTGCGCCGGCTGGGGCCCAAGGCCTTTGAGCAGGCCGCCGGGTTCCTGCGCGTCCGCGAGGCGGAGAACCCCCTGGACCGCAGTGCGGTCCACCCCGAGTCCTACGGGGTGGTGGAGGCCATGGCCCGGGACCTGGGGTGCTCGGTCCGGGACCTCATGGAGCAGGGGGACCTGCGGGCCCGAATCCGTCCGGCCGACTACGTGACGGAGACCGTGGGGCTACCCACCCTTCGGGACATCCTCGAGGAGCTGGCCAAGCCCGGGCGCGATCCCCGGGAGCGTCTGGAGGCCGTGCGCTTTGCCGAAGGGGTGCACGAGATCGGGGACCTGGCGCCGGGCATGACCCTGCCCGGCGTCGTGACCAACGTGACCGCGTTCGGGGCGTTCGTGGACGTGGGCGTGCACCAGGACGGACTCGTGCACGTGAGCGAGCTGGCCGACCGGTTCGTCCGGGACCCCGCAGAGGTGGTGCGGGTGAACCAGCGGGTCACCGTGCGGGTCCTGGACGTGGACCTTCCGCGAAACCGGATCTCGCTCTCCATGCGGTCGGGCGGGGAGGAGAGGGGGCCGCGAAAAGCGGACCGTCCGGACAAGCGTCCGTCCGAGAGCAGGAAAGGGGGGACGCCTCCCCGGAAGAAAGGGGCACGGAAGAAGCCCGAGGCGTTCAACAACCCCTTTGCCGAGCTTCTGGACAAGGAGCGGTGAGGTCGTGCCCACCCATCAACGAATGTTGGGTACTGCATGGAAACGAGTCTAGAGCGCCTCCCGCACCGTGTTCAGGGCCGAGCCCGCCGTGAGCCATTCGATCTGCTCGCGGGTCAGGGTGTGGGCGCAGTGAATCTCGAACAGGCTCCCGTCCACACGGCGGATCGAGACCGGGACGGGTTCTCCGAGCTCCAGGTCCGATAGGGGCGGAAAGCTCAGCCGGTCCAGCGCCTCGATCCGCTCGTAATCCGCCGGCTCCTCGAAGGTGAGGGGCAGGATGCCCTGCTTCTTGAGGTTGGCCTCGTGGATGCGGGCAAAGGACCGGGCCAGCACCACGAGGACCCCGAGGAACCGGGGGGTCATGGCGGCGTGCTCCCGGCTCGAGCCCTCCCCGTAGTTCTCGTCCCCCACGATCACCGATCCCCGGACGCGGTCCCGGTAGTCCCGGGCCAGCTCGTGCAGGGGAACGCCGGTCTCTGCGGTGAAGACGTTGGTCCCCCGCCCTGTCTCGCCCGTGAATGCGTTGACCGCACCCAGCAGCAGGTTTCGAGAGATGTTCGTCAGGTGGCCCCGGTACCGGAGCCACTCCCCGCCGGGGGAGATGTGGTCCGTGGTGGTCTTGCCGCGGGTCTTGACGAGCACGGGGAGGTCCCGGTAGGGACGCCCGTCCCAGGCCGGGAAGGGCTCCAGGAACTCGAGGCGGTCCGATTCCGGCGGAATGCGGATCTCGATGGCGCGGCCGTCCTCCGGAGGGGGGACATAGGCCGCGTCGGCCTGCGCCAGGCCGTTCGGCGGCAGGGCCGGCGGGGACGGGGGCGCCAGGCGGAAGGGCGTCCCGTCCGCCGTCTCGAGGGCGTCGTGCTCGGGGTCGAACCCGGCCCTTCCGCTGAGCGCGAGGGCCGCGGCCAGGGCCGGTGACGTGAGAAAGGCCCGGGTCTCGGGGTTGGCGTCGTTTCGGCCCCGGAAGTTTCGGTTGAAGGTGGTGAACAGGCAGTTGGGGACCCCCCTGGGCACGTCCTTCCGGTCCCACTGGCCGATGCAGGGGCCGCAGGAGGCGGTGAGGACCGTGGCTCCCGCATCCAGGAGGGACTGCAGCACGCCGTCCCTCCGAATGGTTTCGTAGATCCGGCGGGACCCCGGGGAGAGCAGGAACGGCACGCCGGGCCGGAGCCCCCGGGCGGCTCCCTGCTCCAGGACCTGGGCGGCGGCGCACAGGTCCGCGTAGGAGCTGTTGGTGCAGGAGCCCAGGAGAACGGCGGATACGGTTTCGGGCCAGCCTTTCGAGGACGCCGCATCCCGAAAGTCCTGCACGCGCGTCACCCGGTCCGGGCTGAAGGGTCCGGCGTGGGCCGGCCGCACCTGCCCGAGGTCCAGCTCGATGATCTCGTCGAAGACCTTTTCAGGGGCCTCCCTGCACACCGGGTCCTGGCAGAGCACGTCCTCCAAGGCCCGGACCTGGTCCGCGTCCTCCCCGCGCCCCACGCTTCTGAGGTACGCATCCATGGACGGGTCGTAGACAAAGACCGACGCGGTGGCGCCCAGCTCGGCGCCCATGTTCGTGATGGTGGCCTTCTCGGGGGCGGACAGGCCCTCGGCCCCCTCCCCGAAGTACTCGAAGACCTTCCCCGTGCCGCCCTTCACGGACAGCCGGCCGAGGATCTCCAGGATGACGTCCTTGGCCGACGCCCATCCGGAGAGCCGCCCAGAGAGCCGGACGCCCACGATGCGGGGCGCGGTGGTCTCCCAGGGGAGTCCGGCCATGACCTCGGCGGCGTCCGCTCCACCCACGCCGATGGCCACCATGCCCAGACCGCCCGCGTTGGGGGTGTGGGAGTCCGTCCCGATCATGAGCCCTCCGGGCAGGACGTGGTTCTCCAGCAGGACCTGGTGGATGATTCCGGACCCCGGTCCCCAGAACCCGAGGCCGAAGCGGGCGGCGGCGCTCGAGAGAAAGGCGTACACGTCGCGGTTGGCGTCGAGGGCCTCTTCGAGATCCGCCCCCTCTCCCCGGGACGCCCTCAGCAGGTGGTCGCAGTGGATGGTGGCCGGGACGCTGGTCGTGTCGCGTCCGGCCAGGATGAACTGGAGCATGGCCATCTGGGCGGTGGCGTCCTGCAGGGCCACCCGGTCCGGCAGGAGGCGGATCGGGTCGCGGCCGCGCGCGGGGACGCCGGCCCGCTCCGGGTCGGCCTGATGGAGGAACAGGGTCTTTTCCGTGTAGGAAAGACCCCGGCCGAGCCGCCCCCGCTTCCGGTTCAGGACGGCCTCGGCGTACGTTCGATCGAGTGGGAGGGTCATGGGGCGCGCTCCGTTTTGCGACGCTCTCCTTCAGCGGTTCCCAGGCCTGATCGCGCTTTCACGCGCAGGAGCCCGGGGCTCTTGTGACAGTACATGAGCGGGCTGTCCAGGCCGTCCCGAAGAAAGGAGGCCTCCAGGTCGTCGAACAGCACGGGGCGGTCCGGCCAGGTGAACCGCCGCTCGCGGGCTCGAAGGGCGTCCCATCGCGCCGCCGCCTCCTCGTCCGAGTCCAGGACCGCTCCGCGGGCGTGCTGGCAGAGGAACATCTCGCAGGCGACGGGCTTGAGGTGCCAGAGGCACCCGGAGGGCCCCAGGTACACGCAGTTGGGCCCATCCAAAGAGGTCTCGAGCGCCTGCACCAGGGCCGCGATCTCCTCGGGCGAGGACAGGAGTGTGTTGATCACCACGTCGGCGAAAAAGGCGGCGATGCCCTCGCGGGCGCAGCAGGCGCTCGTGCGGTCCTGAAAGCACTTGACCGTGCAGATTCGGGAGAAGTGCTCCTCCTGAAAGCGCCGGACCTCGCTGCGAAACGCCAGGTAAGGGCGGATCTGCTCCTGAAGCCGTCGGCGCGCCGCAGGGGACAGCCCGTTCAGGCGCCGCCCCGCCATGTGGAAGGCGTCCAGGTGCTCCCGGTTGTACCGGCTCGGCATGGGGGCTCTTTCGGGGACCATGGGATCAGAACGGAAACAGGTCGTAGATCCTCTGCGCGAGCATGAGGTCGCCCTTCACCTTGAGCTTGCCGGTCATGAAGGCCTGCACGCCGTTGAGCCGGCGGTTCACCAGGGCGAGCCAGTTGTCCGCGGACATGGCGATGGTCACTCGGGGGGCGTCGTGGACGCCCGGTTGTACGGTGCAGGCCCCTTCCTGCACGACGGCATGCCAGGCGCCGCCGCCTTCGCCTTGAATGTCGAACTGAAACACCGCATCCAGCCCCTCGGCCGCGCGGGCGTCAAAGACCTCGGGCATTCTGGTAAACACATCGAGAACACTGGAAAAAGCCATCAGGGAGGTTCTCCTTTCATCAGCGGGGAGTGGGTCCTTCGGCTCGAGGGCTTCACAGCCGCAAGGGAGCCGCTCTTACACAAGGTTTGCCCTTGATCGGCGCCCTCGATCCTGTTAGGAATGAGACAATCATGTTTGACCGGGAAAATCAACCGGGTTAGGAAGGGCGGTTCATGTTCACCCACCACCTCCCGGAAGGCCGAGCCGGGCTCGGGCCGGGAGACACATTCTCATTCTCGTGCCACAGCGGCCTGTCCTGCTTCAACGCCTGTTGTCGAAACAAGCACCTGCCCCTGACGCCCTACGACGTGCTCAGGCTCAAGCAGGGGCTGGCCCTCTCCTCGGACGCCTTCCTCCAACAATACGCCTTGTACTGGATGGATCCGGACACCGGTTTCCCTTCCCTCTGCCTTCGCATGGAGGAGGAGCCGGAGCGTGCCTGCCCGTTCGTCTCGGCCGAAGGATGCCGCGTGTACGACGACCGGCCCACGGCCTGCAGGCTCTACCCTATCGGGCGTGCCAAGGCCCGGGGCGTCGAGGGCGGAGACCCGCCCGCCCTCGCCTTCCTCCTGGACACCCCCCACTGCCTGGGAAGACAGGAGAGCAAGGAGTGGAGCGTGGCCGCCTGGGAGGAGAGCCAGGGTCTGGAGCCCTACCTGCGCATGAACGATCCTATGCTGGACGTGGTGTTTCACCCGGACCGCAAGGGCAGGGGGCCCCTGAGCGAACGGCAGGTGCAGAAGGTGATCGTGGCCTGCTACAACCTGGACGTGTTTCGGGAGCTCGTGCTTCGCACCGGCTTCGCCGATACGGCGGAGCTGGATCCCGGCGTGCGGGAGCGGGTGGCCGAGGACGACACGGCCCTGCTGGGGCTGGGCATGGCCTACCTCCGAAAGATGCTTCATGGGTCGGCTGCGGGGTGATCGGCGGGGGTGCAGCCCGAGGGGGTCTCGCAAAGGCGCCAAGGTTCGGAGAGAGAAAGGAGACCCCATCCGACGGAACGAGAGAGACGCATTTCGGCCCGAGCCGGCCGAAAGCCTGCGGAATCAAGAAAGGAGACGTTGTATGCGTTGGTTGAAGACATGGGAAAAAACACCGGTCCTGGCCGTGCTGGCGGCCTGCCTCCTCTGTGGCCCTGTGGCCGCCGAGGAAGGCGAACCGCCCGCGGAGAAAGACATCGTCGTGGTGGTGAACGGCGAGGCCATCAGCCGGGGCCAGGTGGACCGGGAGATGAGCGGGTATCAGCAGAGACTGATCCGCACCGGGCAGTCCCTCACGCCCGAACGGTTGGCGGGACTTCGGGAGCAGATCATCGACAGCCTGGTGGATCGGGCCCTTCTGCACCAGGAGAGCGTGAGGGCAGGCGTCACCGTGAGCGAGGAGGAGGTCCAGGCCCACTGGGACGACATTCGGGGACAGTTTCCCTCCCCGGACGCCTTTGAGAATGCCTTGGACCAGATGGGCATGACCGAGGCCCAGGTCCGGGACGAGATCCGGCGCGGCGAGGCCGTCCAGAAGCTGATTCGCGACCGGTTCGAGAGCAGCGCCCAGGTCAGCGAGAAGGAGGCCCGGAGCTTCTACGACACCCACTCCGAGGCCTTTGTCCGGCCGGAGCAGGTCCGGGCGCGACACATCCTGGTTCGGCCCGATCCGGACGGCGGCGAGCAGGGGGAGCAGGCGGCCCGGGAGAAGCTCCAGGACCTTCGCAAGCAGGCCGAGGGGGGGAAGGACTTCGAAGAGCTCGCCAAGGAGCACTCCGAGGGGCCGAGCAGCGAGCAGGGAGGAGACCTCGGGTACTTTCCGCGAGGCAAGATGGCCAAGCCCTTCGAAGACGCCGCCTTCGCCCTGGAGCCGGGAGAGATGAGCGACGTGGTCAAGACCCGGTTCGGGTACCACCTCATCAAGCTGGAGGATCGAAAACCCGAGGGAGTGCTTCCGTTCGAGGACGTTCAGCAGGCGGTCCAGCAGCACCTCGGCCGGGAGGCGGTGAAGGAGGCGGTCAAGAGCTACGTGCAGCAGCTTCGAGAAGACGCGGTGATTCGACGGCCCGGGTCGAAGGAAAAGAGCGGATAGCTCGACGCGGCCGGATTTCGTCGCGGGGTGCGGGGCCCGGCGGATGGAGGGGGCTCGAGTCGATCGGGCTCAACTCCAGGCCGGGTCCAGGCGCGCGTCCTCGGCCAGATAGCGGCGGACATAGTCCACCACCGCTTCCTCGAGCGGCATGCAGGCGTGGGTGCACCCCGCGGCTCGAATCTTCTCTGCGTCCGCGCAGGTGTAGTACTGGTACTTGTCCCTCAGGGGCTCGGGCATGGGGATGTACTCGATGCGGGGCTCCCTTCCCACGGCCCGGAACATGGCCCGGGCCACGTCGTTCCAGGACCGGGCCTGACCCGTCCCGATGTTGAAGAGGCCGTTGGCGCTGCGCTTCTCCAGAAAGAAGAGGGTCATCTCCACGGCGTCCTTCACGTAGATGAAGTCGCGCATCTGCTCGCCGTCCCCGTAGGCTTCCCGGTAGGACTCGAAGAGCCGCATCACCCCTTCGTCCCGCACACCGGGATAGGCCTTGTGGATGACGCTTCGCATGTCCCCCTTGTGGTCTTCGTTGGGGCCGAACACGTTGAAGTACTTGAGCCCCACCATGCGCTCGAGCCAGCCCCGGCGGGCGGCCTGCAGGTCGAAGAGGTGCTTGGAGTAGCCGTACATGTTCAGAGGGCGGAGGGCGGCGAGCATGCGCTCGTCGTCCCGATACCCCTGCTCGCCGTCCCCGTAGGTGGCCGCGCTCGAGGCGTAGATGAAGCGGCAGTTGGGGTGACGCTCCTGCCAGGAGGCCAGGCGCAGGGTGTAGCGGTAGTTGTTCTCCATGAGGTAGCCGGCGTCCGTTTCGGTGGTGGAGGAGCAGGCCCCGAGATGAAGGACGGCCCGAAGGCGGTTTTCGAACGCTCCCGCCTCCAGCCGATCGATGAAGACGTCTCGGTCCAGATAGTCGAAGAACTGCAGGGGGACGAGGTTCTTCCACTTCTCCGACGTCCCCAGGTGATCCACGACGAGGATGTCGGTCTCCCCCCGGCGATTGAGCCCCCACACCACGGCGCTTCCAATGAACCCGGCCCCGCCCGTGACAAAATACCTGTCCATGAGATGT
>CAYYVD010000256.1:0-7316 GCA_964475045.1 uncultured Desulfobacterales bacterium
CTGAACCCCGGCGAGGTCATGGGACGCTTCGGGAAGAGCACCTTCGCGGTCTACGACACGGAAACCGGCGGGGCCGACCTGATGGAGGTCAAGTCCTGATCTCCAGCTCCCGCTCCTTCAGGGCCTGGATCTCGTCGCGCAGGCGTGCCGCCTCCTCGAACTCCAGCTGCTGCGCCGCGTCCATCATTTTCTCGGTGAGGGAGGCCACCCGTTCTCGAATGTCCTCCGCCGTGCCGTAAGCGGCGGCTTCCTCCTCCGAAACCCTGCCCACCGTGACGTAGTCGGCCTCGTACACGGACTCCAGGATGTCCTCGATGTTTTTTCGAATGGTCTCGGGCGTGATGTCGTGCTCCTCGTTGTAGGCCGTTTGAATGGCGCGCCTCCGTTCGCTTTCCTCCACCGCCCGCTGCATGGATCCCGTCACCCGGTCCGCGTACAGGACCACCTGGCCGCCCACATTGCGCGCGGCTCGGCCCGCGGTCTGAACCAGGGAGCGTTCGGAACGCAGAAACCCCTCCTTGTCCGCGTCCAGGATGGCCACCAGCGAGACCTCGGGCAGGTCGAGCCCCTCCCGAAGCAGGTTGATGCCCACCAGCACATCGAACACGCCGAGCCGCAGGTCCCGAATGATTTCCATGCGCTCGATCGTCTTGATGTCCGAGTGCAGGTAGCGGACACGCACCCCGAGTTCCTCATAGTACTCGGTCAGGTCCTCGGCCATGTTCTTGGTCAGTGTGGTGACGAGCACGCGCTCGCCCCGCGCCACGCGCTCTCGAATGCGAACGAGCAGGTCGTCCACCTGGTGGGTGGCGGGGTGGACGATGATCTCCGGATCCATGAGCCCGGTGGGCCGGATGATCTGCTCGGCGAGGCCCTCGCTCCGCTCCAGCTCGTAGGGGCCGGGTGTGGCGGAAACGAAGACGACCTGGTTCACCCGCTCCTGAAACTCCTCGAACTTCAAGGGCCGGTTGTCCAGGGCCGAGGGCAGCCTGAACCCGTAGTCCACCAGGGTCTGCTTGCGGGACCGGTCTCCGTTGTACATGCCGTTGAGCTGGGGTACGGTGATGTGGCTCTCGTCGATCATCACGAGAAACCCCTGGGGAAAGTAATCCAGCAGAGTGGGGGGAGGCTCCCCCGGGGCCCTTCCGGTCAGGTGCCTCGAGTAGTTTTCGATGCCGTGGCAGTAACCCATCTCGATCATCATTTCCAGATCGAAGCGGGTACGCTCCTCGATCCGCTGGGCCTCGAGCAGCTTGTCCTGCGCTCGAAACTCCGCCACCCGCTCGGCCAGCTCGTCCCGGATCGCTCGAATGGCCCGCTCCCGGATGTCCACGGTGGTGACGTAGTGGGTGGCCGGGTAGACGGTCACGCGGCTCAGCTCCGAGCCCGGACGTCCGGTCAAAGGGTCGATCTCCCGGATCTCCTCGATCTCGTCGCCGAAGAATCCGAGGCGGACGGCCCGGTCCTCCTCGTGCACGGGGTAGATGTCCACCACGTCTCCACGGACCCGGAACCGCCCCCGCACGAAATCGTAGTCCCCGCGCTCGTAGTGAATCTCCACGAGCTTCTCGAGCACCTGCTCCCGGCCCATCACGTCGCCCAGCTCCAGGGTGAGCAGCATGCCGTGGTAGGCCTCGGGAGATCCCAGGCCGTAGATGCAGGATACGCTCGCCACGATGATCACGTCCTCCCGATCCAGGAGGGACCGGGTGGCTGAGTGCCTCATTTTGTCGATGGCATCGTTGATGTGGGCGTCTTTCTGGATGTACGTGTCGGACTGCGGAATGTAGGCCTCGGGCTGGTAGTAGTCGTAGTAGCTGACGAAGTACTCCACCGCGTTGTGGGGAAAGAAGGCCTTGAGCTCTCCGTAGAGCTGCGCGGCGAGGGTCTTGTTGGGGGCGATGATCAGCGTGGATTTTCCGACCCTGGCGATCACCTGGGCCATGGTGTAGGTCTTGCCGGACCCGGTCACGCCCAAAAGGACCTGATTCCGGAGCCCGCTCTGGACCCCTTCCGCCAGGATGTCAATGGCCTGCGGCTGATCGCCGCAGGGCTCGAACCGGCTCACGACCTCGAATGACGCCATGAAGACCTCTTCCAACGATCCTCGAGAGGATTCACTGAATCTCATAACGCCAGGTCGTGCCCTGGGGACCGTCCTCCAGCACCACCCCGAGCCGCTTCAGGTCGTCCCGGATCTCGTCGGCCCGCTTCCAGTCCTTCTGCTTCCGCGCCTCGGCACGCTCGGACACCTGTTGCTCGATCCACGTCGCATCGGGCCCCTGGGTGGGACGGGACAGGGCCTCCAGGAACTCGGCCGGGGAATGTCCAAGCAGGCCGAGCACACCGGCCACCTGAAGCAGGCGGTCCCGTTCCCCGGCCAGAGCGGCGGGTTCTTCTTCGGACTCCCCATCCATGAGGTCCATTCGGCGATTGAGCTCCTTGACCTTCTCGAACATCAGGCCCACGGCGGCCGCGGTGTTCAGATCGTCGTCCATGACCGCCACGAACTGCGCCAGAAACGGGTCCTCCTCGTCCTCTTTCAGGATGACGCCCCCCTCGGCTTCGGCACCCACCGCCAGCCCGATGCGCTCCTCGAGGCGCTGGAGGGTGCGGTAGATCCGCACGAGCCCGGCCTGGAGGTCCCGGACCGCGTCCCCGGCAAAGTCCAGAGGGCTGCGATAGTGCTTGGACAGGAGGAAGAGCCGGAGCACCTCGGGGTGGTAGATCTTCAGGGCGTCCCGAATGGTCAGGAAATTGCCCAGCGACTTGGACATCTTCTCTGATTCCACCGTGACGAACCCATTGTGGACCCAGTACCGGGCGAACTCCGCTTCGTTGGCCGCCATGGACTGGGCACGCTCGTTCTCGTGGTGGGGAAAGAGGAGGTCCCTTCCGCCTCCATGGATGTCGAAGGTCGGTCCGAGGAAGCGGTTGCTCATGACCGAGCACTCCATGTGCCAACCCGGCCTTCCGGGTCCCCAGGGACTGTCCCATCGGGGCTCGTCGGGCTTGGCGGCCTTCCAGAGCGCGAAGTCCATGGGATGCCGCTTTTTGCGATCCACGGCGACGCGGCTCCCGGCCTGCATGTCCTCCAGCTTTCGGCCCGACAGGCCGCCGTAGCCTTCAAAGGTATCCACGGAGAAGAACACGTCCCCATCCACGGCATAGGCATACCCCTTGTCCACCAGGATACGGATCATGTCGATCATGTCCCCGATGTGCTCGGTGGCCCTGGGCTCCACGTCCGCTCGGCCGACCCCGAGCCGGTCCATGTCCTCCTCGAACGTATCGATGAACTCCCGTGCGAGCTCCGTGGGGTCCTTATCGAGCTGACGCGCCCGGTCGATGATCTTGTCGTCCACGTCCGTGAAGTTCCGGACATAGGTGAGCTCGTACCCCCGGGCGCGGAGGTAGCGCGCGAGCACGTCGAACACGATGGCCGACCGGGCGTGGCCGATGTGGCAGTAGTCGTAAACCGTGACCCCGCAGACATACATTCCCACCCGGCCCGGGCGAAGGGGCGTGAAGACCTCTTTGTTTCGATGAGCGGTGTTGTGCAGTGTGACGGGCATGGTGATCTCCTCGAATCGCGATCCTAGACTTTCAGGGCCAGGCTCACCACGGCGTGGGACTCCATGGCCTCGCCGCGGCCGCAGAAACCCAGCCCCTCCGTGGTGGTCGCCTTGACGTTCACCCGTTCCGGAGACACCCCCATCACCTCGGCCAGACGGAGCTCCATGTCCGGAATGTGGGGCGCGAGCCTGGGCTGCTGGGCCACCACCGTGGCATCCAGGTTGTTCAATCGGTAGCCTCCCGCGTGCATGAACCCGACGACGATTCCGAGCAGATCGAGGCTGTCCGCATCCTGATACGACGGGTCCGTATCAGGAAAATGACGGCCGATGTCCCCTTTTCCCATGGCCCCGAGCAGGGCGTCTATCACGGCGTGGGTGAGCACGTCCGCATCGGAGTGCCCGAGGAGACCCTTCTCGCTCTCGATGGACACCCCGCCCAAAACAAGCGGACGTCCACGGACGAGCCGGTGGACGTCATATCCATAACCGATTCGGAACAACGACCGGCCACCTTTTCAGGCCCTGAACGCAGGGCGATGCGGTGGAGATGCGGCCCGGGACCTCGGGCCGCCGTCAGTGACAGGTGCTGCAGCTCGAGCTGGAGCATCCGGCGCAGGACGAGCCCCCGCCCCCCTTCGAGGGAGCCGAGTAGGTACCGCTCGACTTGAAGCTGCAGGCGGACATGAGACGCTCGATTTCCTTCCCGCTGCAGTCCGGGCAGGAGACCTCGTCACCGCTGCCGATGACCAGGCACTCGAACTGGTTGTTGCACTGGTTGCATCTGTACTCGTATATGGGCATGGCTCTTTCCTCTCGAAAAGCGCATTCCGGCCGGATCACTTCGCCTTGAACAGGATCTCGTCCACCAGCTGGCAGATCATGTGCCCGGCGAAGATGTGGGTTTCCTGCACGCGTGCCGTGCTCTTGCTCTTGACCACCAGGCTGATGTCCGCCGCATCCCGCAGCGGTCCGCCGTCGCCGCCGGTCAGGGCCACGGTGTACATGCCTTGCTCCCGGCCGACCCGGACCGCCTGGACCACATTGGGGGACCGGCCGCTGGTGCTGATGCCGAGGAGGACGTCCCCCTCCTGGCCGATGGCCTTGACCTGCTTGGAAAAGATCTCGTCGAAGGAGTAATCGTTCCCGATGCTGGTGAGGATCGAGGTGTCCGTGGTCAACGCGACCGCCGGCAGCGGAGGGCGTTCGAGCACAAAGCGGTTCACGAACTCCGCGGCAATGTGCTGGGCGTCCGCCGCGCTCCCCCCGTTGCCGCACAGCAGAAGCTTGCGATCGTTCGTGAGGGCCTCTGCGATCCGTCCGGCCACCTGGACGAAGATGGAAGCGCTTTCCCGGACAAAGTCTTCCTTGACCCGAATGCTCTCTTTCAGTGCGTTTTGAACTTGTTCTTCCATATGTCCTGTAAAACGGGACAGCATCCCGGCATTTCCCATTCAACATAGGTACGCGGCGGGGCCCTGTCAACCGGGCGAGCCTTCCCGCCGTGGTCAAGACACCCCGCCCAGCCTGCGAACGGCACTGGCCACCAGGCCGAGCTCCCCGTCCTGGACCGTTCGAACATCCAGCAGGACCTGCTCGTCCTCCACCCGGGCAATGACGGGCGGGTCGTTGGCCCGCAGCCGGCGCTCGATTCGGTGGGCGGACAGGTCGCCCGGGACCAGGGCGATCAGACGGGTCGGCAGATCGAGCAGCGGAAGGGCCCCTCCCCCGGTCTTGGAGGTGCCGTCCTTCAGGGACACCGTGAACCGCCCGGCGTCCACCTTACCGATGCGTCTTCGCAGCCCGGCGGCGCGCCTCCGAAGACCCTCGTAGCCCTGAAAGATCATGCGCAGCGTGGGGATGGCTCGAACCGCGGCCTCCTCGTCACGATACAGACGAAGCGTCTCCTCCAGGGCCGCCAGGGTCAGCTTGTCGATCCGCATGGCCCGGTTCAAGGGGTTCGTCTTGACCTGTTCGACGAGGTCTTTCCTGCCCACGATGATGCCCGCCTGGGGCCCCCCCAGGAGCTTGTCCCCGCTGAAGGTGACCAGGTCCACCCCGGCCTCGAGGGATTCCCGCACCGTCGGCTCCCTGGACAGACCGTACCGGGAGAAGTCCACCAGGCAACCGCTTCCGAGGTCCTCCATGACCGGGACGCCGTGCCGCCGGCCCAGGCCCACCAGGTCCCGGGTGTCCACGTCCTCCACAAACCCCACGAGCTGGAAGTTGCTCCGGTGCACCTGAAGGAGCACGCCGGTCTCCGCGTGGACCACCGCTTCGAAGTCGCTCAGGCGGGTCTTGTTGGTCGTGCCCACCTCCACCATGACCGCGCCGCTCTTCCGCATGACGTCCGGAATGCGGAATGCGCCCCCGATCTCCACCAGCTGCCCCCGGCTCACCACGGCCTCGCGCCCCCGGGCCAGGGTCTCCAGGCAGATGAGCACCGCGGCGGCGTTGTTGTTCACCACCATGGCCGCCTCGGCCTGCAGCAACTCCCGAAGGATGCCCTCCACGTGGGCGTAGCGGCTGCCGCGGCGTCCCTCGTCCAGCCGGTACTCCAGATTGCTGTACCCTCCCCCTATGGTGCGCAGCCGCGCCAGAACCTGCTCCGGCAGGATGGAGCGGCCGAGGTTGGTGTGCACGATCACACCGGTGGCGTTGATCACCGGACGCAGGCTGGGCCGGTTCAGGGCTTGAAGGCGTTCGATCACCATCGGAGCGACGCGGTCGACCTCCAGAACGGTTTCGTCCTGAAGCCGGCCCTCTGCGATATCCCGCCGCAGCCCGTTGAGGATCTCGTGGATCGCCACCAGCACGAGGGCCCTGGGGTGCTCGGAGACCGCCGCGCTGATGCCGGGGAACGCCAGAAGACGATCCACCGCGGGAATTTTTTGAAACAGGCTCTTCTTCTCCATGGCCGTGACCGTTGGGAAGGCGTCGTTTGGTGGTCACTATAGGGAAGATTTGCCGGCCCGTCAAATGCTCCCGGGGATTTTCCTTGATTTTTGCCTCCGGGCTACATATAATGAGTCCTTTGCGGTGGGTGTAGCTCAGCTGGTAGAGCACTGGGTTGTGGCCCCAGTTGTCGTGGGTTCGAGTCCCATCACTCACCCCATCCAAAGGTAAGGAATCAGGGGAGCTTACAGGCTCCCCTTTTCTTTAGCGGGGGCCTCTTCGGCGGCTTGGTTAGCGCTTTGGTTAGCAGAATTCGAGAGGAAGCCGTTCAGCCTGGTCATTGCGTCTCGCGTATCTTCCACATCAATGGTGTTGTACCTGTCGAACATCTCCCGCGTTGAGTGCCCCGTGATCTCCATGATAACAGACTCGGGAATCCCTGCCTTCCGCATGTTTGTGTTGAACGTATGCCGAACAAAATCCAAACGTTTGGATTTACTGCGGCATACTTGTGCACTGACGGTCCTGCAGGCCACAAATGATCTGCGAAAAGTCTCTCTGTGGCTTGGGCATGCAAATATGCAAATGACAGAAATCTACACACGCGCCGACACCTCGGTAAAGCTGGAAGCACTCGAATCCATGGTGGCTCCAAAACTGCGCTCCGGACGTTTCAAGGCCACCGACAAACTGATCGCATCGCTCAAAAGCGGCTCTTTTATGCGGAGAGAAAATGCGCCCAACTAACAGGCTGGCGGGGCTCTCAAGTAGCAAGCTCCGCATAACAATCAACTTTGCATAAATACGGTCCTTGACCAGATGGCGGCAGGCGCCTTCGATGACCCC
>CAYYVD010000257.1:0-7285 GCA_964475045.1 uncultured Desulfobacterales bacterium
AAGCCTCTGCAAAAGACGGCGCTTTTCGTCCTCATTGTCTCCGAAGTGCAAAACATAACGCAGCATCCTTCTGCAAATCAACTCGTAAAAAACCTCGTTGACATTCAATTCGTTGACGATGTTCTGATATGTATCATCAATAAACCAGTCACAACCAATCGGTCGAAACTTCGTTTTCAGTATAAAGAGATCTGTATTCTCCTCAGGTCTTTCGATTAATCTTTTTTCATGAGACATATCAAAGAGAAGTACAGGATTCTTGAGTTTGCAATTGGAGACATCAAGGTCCAAGTTCTTCTTGATCTCCTCGGGAATCGCCCCGTTGTCCACCAGCTCACCGATCTTCTCGTGGTCCCTCTGTACGCGTAACACCTTGATTAGGTCATTGCAGAGCTCGACATATAACCTTTCGTTGTCATCGAGCTCGGAAATGATGTCCCGCCGACTGTCGCGAATTTTGAACAGGCAGTGGCTTCCGGTAAACCGTCCGATCCTCACTTCTTTCTTGTTGACCCGGTAGCAGTCCTTGTCGTCTTCGGCCGGGTAGATCAGCCCCCCAAAATCGTACTCAGCTGCGGCTTGGAAAAGGTCGTGCCCGCTCTTGGGATAGCTGTAGTAGGTGTAGGGCTCATCCCAGGAAGCAGCCCCCTCGAACACGTGAAGGGGCACTCCGCGGTCAAGGAGCCTTTTGTAGTCCTTGTACCATTCCTTCACGTAGTGGAGCTGAAACGGAGCAAACCCCAACAAAATCTCCAAGTGAGTGCTCTTGTGCGGGTACAATCCGGGCAGATGGGATCCGCTCATGCGGGACCGCCAGAGATCGGAGTCGCTGATATTGAAGACCTGCCTGGCGCCTGAGGTCTCTCGCAACCGGGTCATGAACTCGCCGCTCCGTTCCAGCTTGCTGTGGATCGCCTGAATGTCCCCTGCGCCGTCGTGGTCCCAAAAGATGTCATTGTCCTCAGTGCTCGTGAAGTTATCGAAATCGAGCCGAAAGATGCTCCTGGAGCCCTTTCGGCTCGCTTGGGCGGCCTTCCGAGTTCTAGACCGAATCCTTTCCAGGAGCTGATCGACGATCTCCTGCGAGGTCAAGACGCTCAATGCCTGAAAATAGTTCAGCTTCTCCGGCTCTTCATCGACCCTGAAAAACCGCCCCCTGGTTTCCTCGATGATGCCTTTGACATGGACGATCTCCCTGAACTGAGCATAGAACTGGTCCATCATCGAGCTCGTCACATGGATGTTGAAGTCGGATCCGGCGTTTTTTCCAATGCTGGCCTTCTGCTTTTCGATCATGCGATCCGGAATCGCCATCATCTCCTGGGTCTTTGAAACGACATGCAACGTCTTCGCATACCATTTGCGGAGCTGCTCACGATATAGAGGCAGAATGGTGGAAACGATCTGCTGCAGCACTGATTTCTGAAAGCTGAATCTTTTGTAACGATGGTTGATCCACACAAACTCCTCAACGGCGCCCTCCATCTCCCCTTGCCCACCGAGCATCCACTGGAGGGACATCAACAAGCTTCCGTCCATGTCCGTGAGCTCGTCGTACGCGTCGCCTCTCCTGCGCATCAGCGTTTTGATTTTGCCTTCCAGCTCGGAGAGGCGCTGATTGGTCCGCCCCTCCAGCTCGGCCAAGAGTTCCAGCAGCCGCTTCAGCCCCTTGAGGACAAACGCGCCTCCCTGGCCCTGGGCGCGAGTCACGGCGCGGGACAGGCGGCTTTCAGCCGCGGGTTCGGAGGCGGTCGGGTCCAGCGAGTCGCACCCCAGGTAAGTCATTGCAAACTGTTTTGCGAGGTCCCGAAAGGGCTTCTCGCTTTCACCTCGTTCAGATATCGCGTCATCGGCAAAGCGCAGAACCTCACTTTTCTTGCCGTCCAGCAGCTCTCGGATCTTTTCATCGGGATCCTCCTTCCGCTTCGGGCCGCCAAAGGAATCGAACCGATAAAGCTCCGAGTGCCCGGTTTCCGACTCAACTTTCTTGTTGTCTCCGCCTGCTACCGGGCTTCTGGCTTGGTTGTTCCAGAAGGTGTCTTTGAAAAGCGCTGTAAGTCCCACATTGTCGATAAACCGCTCCTCCTCCGCCCCTTTCTTGGGGGTGATGAAGTACTCGTTGATGCGCGAAAGGGAAATGCCCTCCCCGCCCTCTTCCCCGGAGGCGATGCTCAGCGACTCGAGCACCTCGTCCAAGGCGTAGAGCTGGGAGAGATGGATCAGCTCCTCCAAGGGAATGTGCACGGTGGCCCAGCCAAAGGAGGCGAAGGAGGGTCTCTGCGGTTTGATCATGAGGCCTTCTCCCAGCCGGGGGAGGCGGCGGTCAAAGACGCTGGACATGGCCGTGTCTATGAAGCGTTGGAAGTGCTGCTCCCCGGCATAGGTCAAGGCAAGCTTGAAGAGCATCCCGCTGACAAAGCTCGCGAGCTGGAGCCGGTCCTGCAGCTGCTTACCTGACTGGGACTCCCCGTCGATCAGAAACGCCACATTGAATAGGCTCGTGTCCATGTCTTCACCGGACACCCCGAGGGTATGGCTGCCCGACATGTCGTAGCTCGCTCTGAACGGCTCCCCGTCCAGAAAGTGCATGACCTCCTTGAGCGCAGCATAGGAGTTCGCATTCAGCTTCTCGATCCCCCCAGAGGGCTCCTTTCTCGTGAGGAGTGTCGGGGTCACGAAGATGCCGTAGATCCTCCAGGTCTGGGGCAGGCCCAACTCTTCCTGAAGACCTCGAATGATCGCGGCGACGTCCATGAACAGGCCGGTTCCCGTACCTCCTCCCAGGGTGGAGATGACGTAGAAGTAGAGGTCATTGGGGTCCACCACCGGGGCATTACCGCGTTTTTCCCCGACCCGAAACCCGATCTGCTCCATCGGCACAGAACTGACGAATGCCTTGACGCGATCCTTCAGCTCCTGGGCCAAATTGTCCTTGAACAGGCCGATCCGCCCGAAAACGCGCGTCGTCCCACAGCCCTGGGAAGCAGAAGGGAACTGTCGCTGAATGGTCTGCCGGATCTCCGGAGGCATGTTGCTCAGTGAAGGGAACCACTCCCTCACGCCGGGATGAATCTGCAGCAGATCCCGCCAATTGGTGAGGTCCACCCGAAGGGTCTCCCGGACCGGATCCAGGATCGACTCGGTCTCCTGAAACTGGCAGTTCGCCGTGTCGATCGCAAGAAACCGCATCGCCTCGAGCCGGTCGAGATCGTTCTCCTCGAAGTAGTGGACCATCCGCTTCTTCAGGAGATTGACGGTCTCGAAGCCGAGGCCCCCGCAACCGATGAACATGGAACGGTGAATGGAGAACTTGGACGCGTTGGCCAGGGCCGGATGCTCTTCCAGTGGGGAGTAGTACTCGTTCGCCTTCATGATGGAACACTCCTTCCTAAACGATATGATAGGCCCAATAGGCCACCGCCCACACCAAGCCGCATGCGACGAGGGGCAGGACCACCTTGATGACAACATATCCGGACCGGCTCCCGTAAGGGGTCTTGTCCACCTCGACCTTCAACCCCTTGCCCTGTCCTCGGAACCGCTTGAGGACGTAATCTCTTACGCGGATGACGACCGGCTCCTCCTTCCAGTCCTCCACATCAGGGACGCCTTCCTCCGGCAATGCCACCCACTCACCTTCATCCGGATCTTTTACATCGACATAGGGGTTCTCGCTCTTGGGCAACTCGAACTTGTATTCCCCGTCTTCCTTTTCCCACCTGCGGATCACGACCTGGAATCGTTTAGAGTCTTTCCGTGCCATCCCGCCGGCCCGGTCAAAATTTAGTAGGTACGTCCCACGGAAAAGGCTTTTTCGGAGGCGAAACAAGAAAAAGAGGACCCCGAGAAGCACGAGGAGGGACGCCAGGATCCCTCCGATCACACTCGCCGGACGGATGTAACGGACCACGAACGGCTCTTCAGGAATGATCACCTGAAGCACAATCTCCTGGGGCTTCAACCCCTCTCCCTCGACATGGTAGCGCCCCTGTTTGATCCGGAAGGGCTCCTCGAGGCTGGGGTTCTCAACGGCGACCACCAGCGGAACGCTCTTGTAATCATTGGGGTACAGGGTCCACTCCGCCTCATCGGTCTCAGGGATCCGAACGGATATGCCATCGATGTGCCTGCCCCGGCTGTCCGTAAAAGAATCGGGCAGCTCGATGCGAACCTGCCTCTCCTCCCTGGAGGTATGCCCCACGTCGAACACCTTTTCGATCGGCCGTCCGAGACGCCACCAGAAATCATACACCAGCGTCTTCTCTCGGGGTTGGACGACAACCTCCGGAACCTTCACTTCGAGCTGCACGGGAATCACGCAATCACCCTGGAGATTCCGAATCTCCACCAGAATCTCCCCCTCGTACACGCCCTGGGGTAGGTTCAGGCTCACATCGCTCGGCAGCTTGACCCGCACCTCGAGGGCCACCGGGGCCCCGGCGGCCAGGGTGTTCGAGGAGACATCGACCTCGACCCAGACAATGGGGATTTCTTCGCCTTGTGGCGATTCGAACCTGGGCTTGGTGATCTTCAGCTCGAAGGGTGTGGGACAGGGTGTCGTCAGCTCCACGCGCCCTGAGGCGAAGTAGGCCGGATCCCCAACGGCCCCGAGATCGATACGTTCAGGGTTGGCCCTGATCTCACAAGATTCGGGGCTGGGTGCGATCTCGACCTTGCGAAAGTGCCTCGTCTGACTTCCGTATTTCTCGTCCGTAATGGTGGTCTCGAAAGCCGCGATACCCTGATGCCCCTGCGGGATGACCAACTTGGCAGCGGCCTTCGTGCCGCCCTCCGAGAGATCGTACGCGACCTTTTGCTCCTCGATGCTGCTGCCATCGGGGGAGGAAACCCTGAGTTTCGTCTCCACCCGTCTCATGGGAACGTCCTCCCGGGCATCCTCGTTCCGCAGCGTCGCTTGCAGGTTGACGCTCTGCCCGCCATAGTAGGTCTCCATCTGCGGCGCGAACTCCACCCTTGGATCAAAGGGCACGCGCCCCTTGACCTCGATCTTTCCGCAGATATCCGCCCCCACGCCTTCTACCGTGATACGCCACTCGCCGGCGGTCGGCCTGTCCTCGAAGTAGGTGGCCGTCACGACCAGCCCTTCCCGGGTCGTGTCGAATCGGAAGTCATGCTTCTCGGAGGACCTGATCCTTCCCGTGGGATCTTCGAGTATGATGCGGATGTCCTGCGGCTTGACACTGGCTTGCTGTCCGAGCATGCTGTTTAGATCCACCTTGAACTGGGCCGCCTTGATCTCCCGGTCGATGGTCACATTGGCCTCGACAAACTTCGTGTCGCAGAAATCCTCTACATAGATGGTGACCACGTTCTGCGGGGGTGGAATGCAGGACGAGAGGATGTTGAGAAGCTCCGTGTAATCCGATGCAATGCCTGCGTGACCCAGCGTGGCATTTGCAATGCGCTGAAGAAGGGTGCTGTCGACCCCCGGGCTGAACCCGATGCAGTGGACCTGCCATCCCTGTTCCTTGAACTCGCCGAGCAGGCCGGCATTGTCGAACAGGTATTGCATATCGATGCTCTCGACTTCATCTCGGAACCGTCCGTCACATGTCTTCCTGTCGCGGCCATCCAGGCAGGAGAGATAGCCCTTCGCATCGGACCCGTACCGATGGACGTTCCCGGGCCAGGGGTCCATCTCGCCGTCCGTGAGCAGAATGACATGCTTTTCCTTGTCCTGCGAACTGGAGGCCGAAGCAGCCTTGTCGCTGACCAGGATGTCGTGGGCCGTCTTCAGGACTCCGTAGATGTCCGTGTACCAGCGAGGATTCACGCTCGAGATCGACCGCGGCTTGGCGGAGCCATCAGCATTGGCAAACCCTCGTTCCGACGCACTTCTAATGGCCTCGAAAGCCCTCGAAAGCCCCACGGCCGTTTCCGACCGGGCCCCGAAAAGGACCAAGGCCATCTGGTTGCCCTCTCCCGCAATCTCCAGATCGTCTATCAGCGAGGAGGCCACGAGTTTTCGAATCTGGTGCGGGTCCGACTTCTCCATGCTCCCCGACTCGTCCTGAAGCAGGACGATATCAACTTTTTTGGCCACCATCCGGTTCTCAACGGACGCCTGAGACGACTCCCGCGCAAAAGCCGGCAGAGGATCGACCACAAAACAGATTGCCAAAAGAGCAAGCGATTTCCACTTCACAATCAACCCTCCTCATCGCTCATTGGGAAACCAACGATTCGTAGCGGTCACACCCATCCTTGACCCCGAGCCGGCAGCTTTCCTGCAGGTCCCTCACGGCCTGCTCCCGCTCCCCCGCTGCCAGGTGTGCTTCCCCCATGAAGTAGTAGGCACTGCGAATTTTTTCGGGGCCGAGGGTGTTCGCGCGTGCCAGGGCCTGCTCGAAGTCCTTCGCCGCCAAGCGCATCTCGCGCCGATACAGCTCGTGGGAATGAGATTGCCGAGCCTTCTCGTAGTGAACCCCGCCGCGCATATAGAAGTAGTGACCATTGGCGTCATTGATCTCGATGGCTCTGGTGATGTCGCGAGCGGCATCGTCATACCTCCCCTGAACGAACAAAATGCCACCCCGGTTGAAGAGAGCGTGTGCATAATCGGGGTTGAGCTGAAGGGCCTCGGTGTGGTCCTCTTTGGCTCCCCTCAGATCGTTCATCCTGTACTTTGCGGCTCCTCGACTGTTGAAAAATATGGCCAGCGGTGAGATCCGGATCAGCGCGTCATACACCGCGACGGCCTCGGAAAATTTCTTTCGACCATAGTATTCCAGTGCTTTTCTATACAGCTTGACCTGGACGTCGGCGTCCTCCTGGACCACAGGACCGGTAATGTTTTCCCGATACTCACGGGCAGGGACGTGAACCTCGAGGGGAAAATCCTCCGGTCCAATGAGGGTGAACACGGCACGCCCGTCTTGATCGGTGCGAATGCTCATCCGCCCCCGGTTCCCTCCCTGCCCCTTGTGAACGACGGTCTCCACACACCGGGCAGGGGCTGGCGGGTTCAGGGCATAGGACAACTCGACCACCAGATCGGACACCGAATCGAAGTTCGTCATGCTCGGCTTGTGAACCGCTACGTTCACCATTCCCGCCCCGGCCAGTTCGACATAATGATCGAGGATGAGATCGAAGCCGTCTCCTCCGCATCGACAGCGCCGCAGTAGGCTGAGGGCCTCCTCCTGGGAGAGGTCTTCCGCTGGGTTCCTGATCTCCCACTCGTACCCGAACAGCGGGACTTGAATCTCGAATGGGAAGTCCGTGAATGGCCGTTCTTCCAAGCGGATTTGATCATCCTGGCAAG
>CAYYVD010000258.1:0-7259 GCA_964475045.1 uncultured Desulfobacterales bacterium
TCAAGCAAATCCTGATGTTCGCAAGACAGAAGGAGCACACCGTCGCCAATACTCGTCTGGAACCTGTTGCCAGGGAATCCCTCAAGATGCTTCGGGCATCCATCTCCTCCACAGTGGAAATTCGTGAGGACATAGAGGAAGACCTCCCTTCCGTACTCGCGGATCCATCCCAGATTCAGCAGATCATCATTAATCTGTGTACCAATGCCGGACAGGTCATGGAGGCAGAAGGAGGGTCGTTGACGTTCGCACTGGACAGCGTTGAGCTTGATACACAGTTCGTTACGGTGGCGGGGGTCCTTCCTCCCGGACAATACGTGCGCATGCAGGTCGGCGACACCGGTCCCGGCATCCCGCCTGAGATTATGGAGAGGATCTTCGATCCCTTTTTCACCACAAAGGGCGTCGGCGAAGGCACGGGCCTGGGTCTGGCCGTGGTTCACGGCATTGTCTTGGACCGAAAGGGCGGAATCACCGTGGAGAGTGAAGAGGGCCTGGGAACGACCTTTTCCATATACCTGCCCACCTCGGAGGTCGAATCGGTTGAACTTGAGGATGAGCGTAAGGCGCAGTTGCCGAGGGGCACGGAGAGGGTTCTTATTGTGGACGACGAGCCCATGATCATGAAACTGGGACAACGGATGCTCGAACGTCAGGGTTACCATGTGGAGACCCAGGCGAGCGGCACCGATGCGCTGGAGTGTTTCAGGCAGGATCCCCATCGCTTTGATCTCGTGGTCACCGACATGACCATGCCCGGCATGAGGGGCGATCACTTGGCGAAGGAGATCCTGGCGATCCGTTCTGACATCCCGGTCATTCTGAGCACCGGCTACAGCAAACTGATTTCGAAGGAAAAGGCGCGGGAAATGGGAATTCGGGCTTTTGTGATGAAGCCCCTGACGCAACATGAGTTGGCGAACACAGTCCGGAGGGTGTTGGATGAGAGGCCCACGAAGTAGCCTCAAGGTTCTTCTCGGCGGTCAAGGATTGCTCCGGAATACCGGGCATTCCAGACCCCGATGAATGTGCATGATACGATAAGACTGTGCGTAATAATCATATGCTGGGATTCAGATCTTAAGATGAGTGCGGTGGGTGGTGTAGGGAGTGTAGGGTAAATATCGAATTCGGATTGATTCAAGGATTCAGGTGGAATTCACTCCTCCCACTTTTCGACATTCTCGTTGCTTGGCTGCGGTGAGAGAGCGTTCTCACGGCCTCATCCATCGGAGCCGGTGAGTCTGTTAATTTGCCGTTTCATCATACAAAATCCGCTTTTCGTCGCAAAGCCGTTGTCCATTTTTCAAATGTGGATTAAAGAGAAGAACAAACAGACGGAGAACAGAAGGCTCCATTGAATGGATTTTTTCTCGGAGGCCCTGTTCCCCATGAAACCTTTGACCGTTTGTTTCACTGGGGCGTCTTTGCGTGAAAACATGCTTTCTACGAGACTATCAACACCTAAAATCCATTCGAAAGGAGAAATTGAAATGCTGTATCGTACCCTGTCACGTCGTAAATTCATCTCCATCAGTGCCATGAGCGCAGCAGCTCTGGCGATTGACTGGCGAAAAATGGAGGCCTTGGCTGCCAAGATGGGGCCCAAAAAAAATTATTCCACGGTTGTGATAGGCGCCGGCCTAGGGGGATTATGTTGCGCCGCCCATCTGTCCCAACAGGGCATCCCAGTCACCGTACTGGAAAAACACAATATCCCCGGCGGATATGCCACGGTCTTTGACCGGGCCGGCGGCAAATTTCGATTCGAGGTTTCCTTAGAAGGGACCGCCATCAAGGGAGGCCATGCCGGGCAGATGCTGAAGCGTCTCGGCATCATGGACAAGATTCGCTGGGCCGCGCTTCCGGACGTGTATCGGGTAAAGGCCGGGGATCAGGAAATCCTGTTTCCCCAACGCGATCCCCAAGCCTTTATTACCGAACTCAGCAGACATTTTCCAGAAGAATCCTCAGGGATTCAGGGGTTTATTCAGGAGATTTTGGGAATCCAGGATGAAACGCAGGCCTACGGTGAAGAGCCTAAATTCCTCAAAACCATCCTCAAGCCCATCTTTCCTCTCCGGTATCCCAAGATGTGGCGGGTGAGGAACCAGACCCTGGCCGAGCTGATGGATTCCTACATAAAAGACCCGGCACTCAGAAACGTCCTGGCCGCCATGTGGCCCTACTACGGCCTCCCCCCCTCCAAGCTGTCCGGGTTTTACTATGCAGTGGCCACAGCCGGATACCTGAAATACGGGTCCTACTACATTCAAGACCGTTCCCAGGTCCTGAGCGATCTTTTGGCCGACACCATCGAAGATGCGGGCGGACAGGTCCTCTGTGAGATCGAGGCCAAAGAGATCCTCGTTGATCAGGGGGCGGTCAAAGGGGTCCGGACGTCCCCGGGAAAAACCCTTCCCGCGAGGATCGTGGTGAGCAACGCCAGCGCCGTGCACACCTTGCGCCATATGCTGCCCGCCCATGCGGTGCCGGAGGACTACCAAAAGAAGCTTTCCTCCTACCGGCCCAGCATCTCCTGCTTCATCGTCTGGCTGGGATTGAATCGCGACATTCGAGGGACAGTGCCGTGGTACAGCACCAAGGTCCATTCCGGGCAGGATCCGGAGGCCGATTACCTTTCCTGTATGAGGGGGGAAGTGGAGACATGCAGTTTCGGGGTGACCCTGTACGACACCCTGTACACGGGCTACTCCAGCCCCGGCACCTCCACCCTGAAGCTCATCTGCCTGTCCGGCTATGAACCGTGGAGACCCTTTGAAGCAGATTACCGGGCCGGGAACAAGGCGGCCTATTACAAACAAAAGGACCAGTGGACTGAAACCCTCATCCTGCGGACCGAACAACACCTGATGCCCGGGCTCAGCCGCATGATCGAAGTGAAGGTCGCCGGGACCCCGCTCACCTGTTGGCGGTATACCGGAAACACGGACGGGGCCATCTACGGGTTTGAACAGTCCATGGACAATGCCTTCATGAACCGGATCCAGAACCGGACCCCCATCAAGGGCCTGTATCTCGCCAGTGCCTGGGGCAACCCCGGCGGCGGGTTCGGTGGTGCGCTTCGGGCCGGAGAGCAGACCTTCCAGCAGATCATGGAGGATTGGAGTTAGAGTAAGAAAGGAAGCCTGCTATGATTCCGAAAGCCATGGTCTTTGTGGGGCTGAGTATGGTCATCTTCCTGAGGTTCAGGAAGGAACTGCTTGCCTTTCGCCATACTATACCTAGCAAATCCGTTACGGAAAACCGCCTATTATTTGGATGCCAAAACTCGTGCTTCAGGGCTGCGGTGGCCCTTCGTGCGGCCGACGCCAAGGATCCAAGAAAGGCGAGGAGCGGCTGGCTGCTCATTGCGCGATGCCTCATCGGTTGGTGCTCCCCGAGCACCGTACAGGGTTTCTGTCCCTCGGGGCTCGCATCGTCCTTGCATGCGGGAGCAACCGCATGGTGAACCAGGGGTCCCATGGGCTGGAAAGGTTTGCTGCAGAGGACAGGGTGCGAGATCGACCCGCCTAGCCGTACTGGTTCCAGAAATCTAGGAAGCGCATTTCGCACGACCGGTTTGCAGTGTATTGGCGTGCGTTCCGCCGCATGGCGTCCAGCCGGTCCGGATGCTCGCCGAGGTGGAGCACGGCCTCGGCAAACCGGTCGGGCAGGCGGCCGTCCGCCGGAACCACGAGCCCGGTTTCCTGATCGACCATGTTCTCGCAGGGGCCACCCCGGTCCGTCACGATCACCGGAACACCCGACGCCTGGGCCTCGACCACCACGTTTCCCATGGTGTCCACGGTGGAAGGAAACACGAAGAGGTCGCTCGAGGCATAGGCCTGGGCCAGGTCCTCGCCGGTCAGGTAGCCGGTGAACGTGACCGGCAGGCCGGAAAGCACCTCCTGCAGGGCCGGCAGGTACGGCCCCTCGCCCACGATGATCAGGTGAACGTCGTCTCTCGCCCGATGGATCTTCCGCATCATGGGCTCGAGCACCTGGAGGTTCTTCTCTTCGGACACCCGGCCGACGTAGAGGAGCTTCAGGGTTTCCTCCCGGATCAGGTAGCGCGTCCCGAAAAAGCCGTTTCGCTTGTCCGGGTGAAAGGCGCGGGTGTTTACACCCCAGGGGTGTACCACGATCTTGTCCGCGGAAAGCCCTTTGGCGACCAGCTCGCCGGCGGTCATGGAGGAGGGGACGTAGATTCGCTCCATCTGCCCGTAAAACCAGAGCAGATACTTCCAGAACAGCTCCTCGATGTGCGTATCTTCGGTCAGGGCGCCCACGGTCTGGGGCAGAGAGGTGTGGTAGGTTCCCCGAAACGGCAGGTTGAGCATGCGGGAGACGGCCAGGGCGGTGAGCCCCATGGCCCCGGGCGTTTCCGCATGGATGTGGGTGAATCTCTTCCGGTAGCAGTAGGACACGATGCTTAGGACGGGGGGCGTGAAGAATTTGAGCTCCGGGTACTCCGGGAGCTCGAACGCACCAATGGGTTCAAACGCGGTCACATTGGGCTCCCGGCGGAGCTCGGGATCGCAGTGGATCAACGTGAAGGGTTTCCCGGTGCTCCGGGCGGCCTCCACGTGGGAGCGGATCGCCGTGGTCACCCCATTGATTTCGTGAAACGTGTCCGTGAAGGCGGCCACGCTCCGCGCGGGGCCCTTCAGGTCCGCGGATCGTGCGCCTTGGGCATCCAGGCAGGCCAGGCTGAAAGCCCGGTCCCGGGCGAAAAGGGAGTAGGCGATGAAGTAGGGGGAGAGCATCAGGTACAAGGAGGCCGAGGAGCTGAACGCGCCGAAAAGGCTGAAGAGATCGGCCTGGCCCAGGCGGCTCAGGAGGTCTTGGGCGAACCGCTGAAGCAGGGTGCTGGAGACGCGGTGGACGAACTGCAGCCAGACGTCGCCCTGATCGGCCGCGGAGCGGTTCAGACCGCGCAGGTGGTTGGCCAGGGAGGGGTCCGCGAACAGGGTCTGCACAGCGTCTTCCAGGAACGGATCCGTCGCGGACGACCCGGAGGAAGGGACGCATTTTTTTCTGGAAAACGGGCTCGTGAAGCTCATGGCGCGCGAGGGTCGAGGGTCGGAAGGGCAAAGCGAAGCCTCCAGAAAGGAAGCCAGTTCGGAATCGTGGAGCCGGCGTTTGATGTGAAAGGACTCGTCGTAGAACTGGTACATGATGCTGTAGACGGTGTGCGCCAGGGTTTCGGGATGGGCGGGATGCGTGTTCACACGGCTACGGCCGCGTTCGATTCCCTCCAGGTAGTCCGACACTGTAGACGCCCCTGAAACCGCCGTGTACGAGAGGCCCAGGTAGAGGGAGGAGTGGTCGTCGGACCCGCTGATCAACCGTTTTTCCCAGGGGCGGGGCCCTATGGGGTGGAGGTCGTGGCGATCGGTCAGGGCGTCGACGCGCTCCGGGGTCAGGGAGGCCACGATGCGGCGGACCGCTGTGTTCTGCAGCCGGTCCCGGGCCCCGTTCAATTCAAAGGTTTTAAACAGGAGGAGCAGCTTCTGCACGTGCTCCGGGGTGAGCTTTCCGTTGACGCTGTACAGGGGATGGGCGACCGCGTGAGAAATACCCTCGGCGTTCAGGTAGTCCATCAGCTCAAACAGGTTTTTCCGCGCGCGGGAGAGGTCCTGGTGCTGGTTCTCGGTGATGTCGTAGACCAGCACGTGGACCTTGCATTGATCCTCGGGAAAGTAGGTGGTTACCTCCTCGCTGAGAAAGGTGTTTTTCAGGTGCCCGATCTCCAGGCACCCGTTGATGGTGTTGTGATCCGTGATGGTGACGAGGTCCATGCCCCGGCGCCTCAGGAGACGGTATAGGGCGGAAGGGGGAGTGTAGCTCTCCGCGCACCCGAGCTTCTGGAGGATCCAGGAAGAGGGGCGGTGCGAGTGGCGTGAGTGGACGTGCAGGTCCGCTCTGCAGTTTTGGGTGTTCATGGCCAGGTTCCCTTCATGGACTCGGACGCGTCTGGGGCGGCATGCACGCCGAGGCCCCTCGTCCATCCAGCCGTGAGACCGGGAGATGCGCGGACCGGCTCGACAAGCAGGTCACGGTGGAAAAGCGATGAAACCGTTTCAGGTGCCGGCTGAGAGCTCTGCTCAAAGGGAGGTGCAGGTCGTCCGGGTGGACGGCGATGCGGGTGACGGCCCATCCCAGGCCCAGGCCGAGCGCGTTGATGGCCTTCAAAAGCATGGCCCGAAGCGGCGTGTCCGCCATGTACCCGGTGACGGGCATGCGCAGGTGCTCGCCGGTCCGTGCGTTGTACACCCCGCCCAGGGTTTCGTAGAATGAGAACGGCAGGACCCGCAGGAGGTCCTCAGGCACGCTTCCCATGGCCCAGGCAGGCGGCACATACAGGGTGGGAGGCCGCAGCCCGTTCCGTACAAACCAACCGTGACATCGTTGAAGGATCTCGGTGGCCTTCTTCGAGGAAAGGGACAGGTGCTCCGCCTCATCCCGGGAGATCGCCATGGCGTGAAGCCGGTGCCCCAGCGTGCGCGCGGCCTTTGCCCGGTGCCGCCACCCGTGACCGGCCAGCTCGAGGCCCTCTCCCTGCCAGGAGCGCAGCCGGTCCATCTGGCGTGCGGTCCAGGCCTTTCCCGGCACCACCAGGAGCGTGAACGGGAAAACGTTCCACGCCTCGAGGTAACGAACGATTTCCCGAACACGGGGGAGGGTCTCGGGCATCACGTCGTGCACGGAGACCAGGGCGGTCCGGCGTTTTGGGGGCGGGAAGATCATGGTGTGGGTGTCCTTCAGCCCAGGGGTTGTTCGTCCTCCGCGTCCGGAATCTCAGCCCGGAGACACGTAGCCGAAGCGGTGGCACACGTCGAAAAACCGTTGAAAGATGTCCGCGCGGGTCAGATTGAAGCGCGACGGATCGTACCGGTGGCGGCTTTGATAGGTTTTCTGCGCTTGATCGCGCCTCTCCAGGAGCGCTTCAAAGGCCGGAGCCATGGAATAGCCGAACCGCGCGTACACGGCGCGAATCATACCGTCCAGGTCCAGCTTCAGGTCTTCCATCCGCACGAGCATGTGCCTGGACCGGGGCAGGCGGGGGAGCACGTCCGCCAGATGGGTGTACGCGTAGCGCTGGACCTCGATCATCTGGTCTCGAAAGGTGTCGCCCCCGGTGTCGTTGTCAAAGAGAGCGGCCCCTTCCAGCATGGAGCTGATGTGGGAGGGGACGGCGAACTGGGGGTTGCGAACCGTCCCGATCATCCGGCAATCCGGGAAGACCTGCGTGA
>CAYYVD010000259.1:0-7255 GCA_964475045.1 uncultured Desulfobacterales bacterium
GTTGTAAGAGACATTCAAAATGGGGGGATCGGTTGTGCCCGAGATGCCGTCCCAGGCATAGCCGTCCCTTGCAGGTTCGGATGAGGAATCTGTGAAAAGGAACACCATGGCGTTTCCGCTCTTCCATTGATCGCGGTCCACGATCTCCTGAACAATGGAGGCGATGTTCGGAGTGCTGTAGGACGAGTAAATCTTCCAATTGCCGGGTACCCAGCCGACGGTGGCATCGGTTCCATGATTCGTGATTCTCATAGAAAGGTCTTTGTGTCCCGCCGTGAATGCTGAGGCGTTGTCCTGGTCTTCGCCGTAGATGGTGGAGCTGCAAGCGTTCGAGTAGTCTCCGGTCGAGGCGAACACGATGCTGGCCCCCGAGATGACGGCCTCTTTGGGGATGGTGACGCTCTGAAAGCGCACACCCCCGAGATAGTTTTTCCAGCCGATGGGGACGTCGGTGTGGTTCGTCCAGTTGTTCCCCGAGGCGATCTGCTCCTTGGCGTCATCGGCGGTGCCGCTTACCGGAATGGAGGCCGACCCTCCCCAGGAAGCGCCGGGCGTCACCAGCGCCAGCAGCATCCACACGAGCAGGACCGGAAGGGCGGCCTGCAGCCACCAGGGGCGGCTTCGGACGGCGGGGGTCGACAGAACGAACGGGGGACGCTTGGCAGGACGATGCTGTGACATGACGTTTGCTCCTTGGATGACGTGGCGGGCCGGTGGGCGGCCTAGTAGGCCTTGCGATACCCCATGGAGATGAAGCCGTCGCCTCTGCGAAACTCGCTTCGGCCGTAGACCTCGAACTCGTAGACCTTGGGGCTGGTCATCTTCCAGGACGAGGTGGCCATGACGCCCCGGGACAGGGCCACGATCTTCGGGTTGCCGGGCAGGCTGCTGATGGTGGAGTACTGGCTGGATGTGTCGGACCAGTCGATGTCCGTCATCGGGTCGTTGACGGCGTTGGACGCTGAATCGCTCATGACCCAGGCGAGCGAGCTGATGTCGTTGTCCTCCATGATCTGAACCGCCTGGGTGGTCGCGCCTTCGGCGAGGTAGAAGTTCTGCTTGTGGACCCGCTCGTTGCCGGCGATCATGATCTCGGTCTCGGTGTTCTTGGAGGCCGAGATGCCGACCACGGTGAGGAGCACGAGCAGGATCAGGGCGATCACCAGGACGGAGCCCTGCTCCTGGGGTTTGGCGGCGACGGGTGGGGCGTCTTGCATCATGTCAAGCCTCGATGTGGGCGGTGCGGGGACCGCGCCTTGCGTGGGGTGATGAAAGGGCGGCCCTCAGATGCGGCACTTGACGCAGGTGATGGTCGTGCTCTTGCTGGCGCCTCCGGCCTCCTGCCAGTTGACCGTCACGGTGATGGTCTTGGTGTTGGCCGTGCTGCCCTGGGCCACGGTCCAGGATGTGTTGAACCGTCTAATGGCCGCGGAGTAGGTTCCGAGGTTCAGGAGCGGGTCCGTGTAGGCCCGGGCGATGAGGCTCTCCATCCGGTCCATGGCCACGGTGGTGCCGTCGGTGAGGTTGTAGGCCCTCGAGGTCCCGAGCAGCGAGCTCTCCTGCATGGAGGCGATGGCCAGGATGCCGAAGGCCAGGATGCCGAGGGCGACCATGACCTCGATGAGGTTGAAGCCGGCCTGGGAGCGTCCGGGCCTGTTCCGGGCGGCGGGTTCTTGGGTGCTCATGCCTGTGATCCTTTCCTTCCGGCCCAAAGGACCGCGCAGCGGGACTGGATGGGTCCTTCGAGCATGCATACGCTCGAGCTTTTGGGGGTGGCTCCGTGCCGCTCGCAAAAGACGGGGGCTACAGGCCCACGTTGCGGCAGACGACCCGGGTGTTGAGGTTCCGGCTGTGGCTTCCACGTCCCGACTGGATGCCCACCACCACGTATCGAACCGCTCCGGCCGTGGTGACGCCGGAGCCGGCCGAGCTGAAGTAGGTGAAGGATACGTTGGTGACGTCCGAGGCCACGGGCGCGTTGGTGCCGTCGATGCCGCTGTCCCGGACCAGGGTGTTGTCCGTTGCGTTGTACGAGTACTGGATGTATTCGTTGCTCTCGCAGCTTCCGTCCTCGTCGTCATCCAGGGTGAACCGGACCTGGTTGGACGAGGTGGTGGTGAACCCGCATCCTCCGGAGTCCTTGGGGTCGTAGCCCGCCATGCGCAGGTCCCGCTCCACGAAGAACATGGCCGAGCGCAGGTTCTGCTGCACGATGGTCACGTCCTCGGTGGTCTTGTAGGCGCGCTGCTGGGTCAGGTAGGCCGAGTACAGGCTGGCCATGACGATCCCGGCGAGCACCATGGCCACCAGAAGCTCGGTCAGGGTGAAGCCGGTCTCCGATGCCCGGGCGGGTCCCCGGTGTGCGCCCGTCATTCCCACGTTGCACCTCCGTCGCTGCTCACCTCCATCCTCAAGTTGCCTGCGATGGAGAGGATGACCTTGTAGTGCCGGTTCTTGTTGTTTCTGATCTCCGCGTTTCCGATGCGGGAGTTGAAGGGCAGGCCCCGTGCGGTGAACCCCGGGGCCGGGACGCCCGAGGAGAAGCTGACGGCCTGAAAGGAAACCCCCTCCGGCAGCGTCACCTGGCTCAGGAGCTGCTCTCCGGCGTCGCGGTTTGCGTCCTCCGAGTCGTCCACGAAGACCTCGTAGGTGCCGCCGGCCTGGTCGAAGCGGACGATCACCACGGCGTTTCGCCGAATGGCCTCCATCTTGGCCTTCTGGAGGTTGGAGTAGATGTCCATGGCGGCCGCGCGCAGGCGGTAGTTGGGCAGCCAGGAGGAAAACGCCGGAATGGCGATCCCCGCGAGGGTCGCCAGGACCACAAAGGTGATCAGGAGCTCGATCATGGTAAAGCCGGTTTGCTTTCGCGCCATGCTCTCTCCTTTGTTCGCGGAAGGACGGGTGAACCCGTGCTGAGGGCATACCAACGCCCTCGAACGCAGCAAGACCCGTACCAGCGCCGAGTATAGCGGTAATTCACTGAAATCACGCGTTGATTTCTGGGTGGGGCAACGCTCGACCTGTAAAGAAACCAATCAACTGTAAACTTTCCTTACAGTTCGGCTGGTGCCCTGAAGCGTTGGAGAGGAGACGGCGTTGTTGACAAAAACGGCCAAACGGAGAATCGAAACGACCGACCACCAAAGGATACGCCGCGACGGCCCCGCGGATTTCCCCTGGACTTGCCCCCTCGAACCCCCTATCGTGGAATGAATTTCGTCACAAATGGGGCCAGATCTTGAATTGTGAATTGCTTGCCCAGGGGGGCATGCTACAAGCAATTCACAATTCAAGATCTGACCCCCAAGGCGGAGCGCATGAGCGTCAAGAAGGGACAGGAGCTGGAGCTCGAGGTGGAGCGCACGGCCCACGGGGGCCCGGGCGTGGCCCGCGTGGACGGGTTCGTGGTCTTCGTGCGGGGCGGGGTACCCGGGGACCGGGTGCGGGCGCGGGTGTTTCGAAAGAAAAAGGGCTACGCCGAGGCCCGGGCGGTGGAGGTGCTGCGTGCCTCGCCGGACCGCGTCGAGCCGCCGTGCCCCTACTTCGGGGTCTGCGGGGGCTGCCAGTGGCAGCACGCGGCCTACGAGCGGCAGCTAGCCTACAAGCGGGAGCACGTGCGGGACGCGGTGGAGCGGATCGGGGGGCTTCCCGGGGTGCCGGTCCGCGAGACCCTGCCGTCGCCCTCGGTGTTCGGCTACCGCAACAAGATGGAGTTCTCCTTCTCGGAGCGGCGGTGGCTCCTCCCCGAGGAGCTGGGCCGGGAGGACGTGGAGCAGGGCTTCGCCCTGGGCCTCCACGTGCCCGGGACCTTCAACAAGATCATCGACGTGGAGGCCTGCCTGCTCCAGGCCCCGGAGGGGAACGGAATCCTGGGCGCGGTCCGGGAGCACGTCCGCCGAAGCGGGCTTCCGATTTACGGGATCAAGAGCCACCAGGGGTTCTGGCGCTTCTGCACCCTGCGCCGATCCGTGGCCCGGGACGAGTGGATGGTCAACCTGGTGACCGCCGAGGACCGGCCCGAGGTCCTCGAGCCCCTGGCCCGGGACCTGTCCGCGCGGTTCCCCCGCATTCGGACCGTGATCCACAGCGTGAACACCCGGCGGGCCGCCATCGCCGTGGGCGAGCGGGAGCATGTGCTCGCGGGGGACGGCGCGCTCGAGGACGCGATCTCGGGCGCGGTGTTCCGCATCTCGGCCGGATCCTTCTTTCAGACCAACACCCAAGGGGCCGAGCGCCTCTACCGGGTGGTGGCGGACCACGCCGGGCTCGAGGGAGGGGAGACCGTCCTGGATCTCTACAGCGGCACCGGGACCATTCCCATCCTCCTGGCGGGGCGGGCCTCGGAGGTCGTGGGCCTGGAGGTGGCCGAGAGCGCCGTGGCCGACGCGGCCAGAAACTGCGAGGCCAACGGCGTCACCAACTGCCGGTTCATCGCCGGTGACGTGCGTGAGACCCTGGCCGGCCTAGGCGTCCGGGGGGACGTCCTCGTCATCGATCCGCCCCGGGCCGGCATGCACCAGGACGTGCTGGCCGAGGTCCTCGAGCGCCGCTGCGAGCGCGTGGTCTACGTCTCCTGCAACCCCGCCACCCTGGCCCGGGACCTGGCGGGCCTGGGCGAGGCCTACGACGTGGCGGAGATCCAGCCGGTGGACCTGTTTCCGCACACCTACCACGTCGAGTCCGTCGCCCGGCTGAACCTGCGGTGAGGAATGGGGAATGCGACCCCATAGACGCTTCTGGAGCGGACCGCGTGAGGATCTGAATGCCGGATATTCTCGAATCGCAAACTGCTTGACAAGGCGTTCCAGTTACCTATAAAATGAAGGTTTCCTCTAAGAAATCCACGTCCGGCACCCAGCCAGAAGGGCCGGAGCCCTCGCCGCGTCCGGTGGGGAGGCAAAGGGGGTGATGTTCCTTGCATTCCAACACGCGGGTTTTTGATCCGCCGGGGAGTCCTGTGCGTCCCGTTCCCCGGCGGGACCACCCTTTGCCGGTCCACGGAATTCGACCCTCGGCCTTCTAAGGGTGCGGCTTGACCGGCCGCGCAGGAAAGGACGAGGCGAGCTGAGCGAGTGCCCGTCCATCAACGGATTTTGGGCACGGCAGCGTTTCCAATCCAGAAAGGAGCATTTTTGTCAAGGTCAAGGAGATCAAGCGGGGCCGCACAAGGAACCTCGCTGATCGACGATGAGATTGGCAAAAAGACCCTGTCTGGATGGAAGCAGAGCCAACGCCCCGGGATCATCAGGCCCATGGAGACGAGCATCTCGGCGGCGGCCGGAGGTGCTTTTCTTTTTCGAGACGAGGATACCCATCATGAAAGTCACGGTTCAGAACAACCAGATCGAGAAAGCCATCAAGGACCTGAAGAAGAAGCTGACCAAGGAAGGCTTCTTCTCGGAGATCAAGGAACGCCGTTTCTATGACAAGCCCAGCGTGGCCAAGAAGAAGAAGCAGGCCAAGGCCGCCAAGCGGCGCAGGAAGCGGATGAAGAAGTTCGGCGGCTTCAAGGGCCGCCGCTAGGAATTTCGGGGACACCATACGAAATTCGGGACGCACATCGCATCACGCAAAGCAGTGCCGCACCCGAATTTCGTATGGTGTCCCCGAAACTTTTATGGTGTCCCCGAAACTTTTCCTGCTTTTCCTGCAAGAGCCTCCCCGGCCGTCTTCCCCCGCATCCAGCCATCCCGGCATAGCATTTTGTATGGTGTTTCCGAAACGATGGTGTCCCCGAAACTTTCCTGGGCCCGGTTGCGGGCTTCAGCCCGCCTGCGAGTGCTGTAAACAGCTTGATTTGCCCGGGTTTTCCCGAGCTCGACCCGCTTGTTTTTCCTTGACAAAGACCCGGGCACGGGGTAAATACGCAGGACCATTGTTGGCCTTTCGGGTTCCGTTCGTTCCATTCACCAGGAAAAGGGTTGATCCTATGGAAAGTCAATCGAATGCCTCGAAGAAGAGGTCGCAGAACGGTTCGGGCGATTACTGGGGTGAGCTGCTGAACACCACTTTTCTGCCGCCGTTCTCGTTGAAGGGCTGGCTCTTCTTCCTGGCCGGGCTCGTCCCGGCCCTCATCGTAGGGTGGCTCATCTTCCCCATGGCCCTCTACTCCAGCCAGGAGCAGCCGTTCAACTTCAGCCACGTGATCCACACCAACCCGGACATCGGCATCGAGGGCGAGACCGAGAAGGAGCTCTGCCTGTACTGCCACTACTTCCGGGAGGACGGGTCGTTCGTGGGCATTCCCGGCAAGGACACCTGCTCCATGTGTCACGACGACCCCGAGTTCCCCTACAGTGACAGCGAGGACGAGAAGATCTATCTCGAGCAGTACGTGGCCGAGGACAAGGAGGTTCCCTGGCTGGTCTACTCGGATCAGCCCGAGTGCGTGTACTTCTCCCACATCGCCCACGTGGAGATGGGCGGGATCGCCTGCCGGCACTGCCACGGCGACCACGGGGAGTCCGACCAGCTTCCGGTCTACAAGGAGAACCGGCTGACCGCCTACCCCATCGACATCTGGGGGCGGGACATCTCGGGCTTTTACAAAAGCATCAAGCCCGCCACGGCCGACATGTACGAGCTCGAGGAACAGAAGAAGTACGTGCGGACGATCGAGACCGAGCACGGCGAGAAGAGCTACTACATCCGCATGAGAAGCATGAAGATGGACGATTGCGCCGATTGTCACACCGTGCACAACCAGGAGCAAAACAACGCCTGCTTCGTCTGCCACAAATAAGGGGAAGAGAGCCATGGAGATCAACCGAAGGAATTTCATCCAGTTGCTCGCCGGCGGCGCCGCCGGGATCCACATGACCCCGCTTCCGTGGAAGCTGATGGACGACATCGCCATCTGGACCCAGAACAACTGGCCCTGGGTTCCGAAGCCCGAGAAGGGCCGGTTCCACCATGAGAAGTCGGTGTGCACCCTCTGCCCGGGCGGCTGCGGCATCGAGGTGCGCAAGGTGGGTCAGCGGGTCGTCAAGATCGAGGGGCGCACGGACTTTCCCATCAACCCGGGCGGCCTCTGCCCCCTGGGCGCGGGCGGGCTCCAGCTGCTCTACGACGAGACCATCCGCTTCACCTCCCCCATGAAGCGCGTCGGCCCCCGGGGCTCGGGGCAGTTCGATGAGATCTCCTGGACCGAGGCCCTGGACACCCTGGCCGGGCGGGTCGCCACCCTGCGCAAGGAAGGCCGGCCCGAGGCCCTGACCGCGGTGGACGGAAACCGGCCGGGCTCGACCCAGGCCGC
>CAYYVD010000260.1:0-7239 GCA_964475045.1 uncultured Desulfobacterales bacterium
GGGACGCCAAGCTGATCCAGATCTACACCGGGACCAACCAGATCATGCGCATGGTGGCGGCCCGGGAGATCTTTCGGGGAGGGAGCTCGTAGCGCACGGCGGGGGTGAAATGGTGATGGAATACAAGGGGTATTCTGACAAAATCGAATTTGACGAAGGGGCAAATATTTTCCACCGGGAAGTCATTCATCTTCGAGACGTGGTCACTTTCGAAGGTGAAACCGTTGACCAGCTTCGACAGGCTTTTCAGGATTCGGTGGACGACTACTTGGACTTCTGCGCAGAGCGTGGAGAGGACCCTGAGAAGCCTTATTCGGGGAAATTTGTTGTTCGTGTCGCACCGGAACTGCATAAACGTTTGGCAATCGAGGCCCGAAAACGAGGAATCAGTATCAATACGCAATTCGAAAAACCCCTTGTGACCATGCAACCCGTTCTCGAATTACGTATGGTGTCCCCGAAACTCCTTGCCGGGGGTGGAGCTGTCTTTTGCAGCGTCCTTCCTGAATGATTTGTCGCCTCTCTTGTTCAGTGCATAGGTCTGGATCTTTCGGTTGAACTCGTACAACTTGCTGAGCTCTTTGAGCACCTTATCGATCTTCGTCATCTTCGAGCCGCTCGATGTCCGCCTCATCCTGCTTCGAGCCCCTTGCCCTCTTGAGCCGGATCAAATCGTTTTTACCCGCCAGCATCACGCTTCCCTCTTCCGATTCCGCCTCGACGGCATTCTGAATGACCCCTCTGGTCTCTTCATCTTTCGCAATGAGGAGATCGATGATCATGTCGTCTTCCGGGGCCACAGTCTTGATGAACCGGTGAAGCTCCATGGCCGGGTTCCGGAAGGTCCATGGCGATGCGGATTCCACATAGCCATCCTTCTCCAGAATGCCTTTCGCCTGACGGAAATCATCGACGGCCACGAGGATGTCAATGTCCCTGGTGAATCTGGGCTCGGTGTAGAAGGCCATGGCGACCCCGCCCACGAGGGCATACCGCACGTCCTTCGCCGCCAGCTCCGCTACGATCCGCTTGAATGCCTCGAACACATTCATGGTGTCCCCGAACCGCCGCCCCGCCGCCTGCTAGAACGTCCCCAGCTGGCAGTCCTTGATCTTGATGCCCAGGGCCTCGCAGGCCGAGGACACCTCCATCTTCCCCTTCTCCAGCTCCTTGGCGATGTCCCAGGCGGCCCGGCAGGTGAGCTTGCCCTGGTCCAGGCGGGACCGGATCGCGTCCTCCAGCTCGCTCGGGATCTCCTCGGGCGGATGCAGCCGTTTGCCTTCCCCGCCCCACCCGTGCAGCCCGAGCTGGCAGTGGGTGATGGGCACCTCGAGACGGTCCGCGGTGAACCCGATCTCCTCCGGCGGCAGCTCGAGCTTCTTGGCCGCGGCAAAGGCGGCCGCGCAGTAGAGCTCCCCCGACTTGATCCGGCTTCGGACCTCCTCGACCGCCTCGGGGTTCACGGGGCGGTCCGCCGGGTGCTTGGCCGCATAATCCTTTTTCTCGTCTTTTCCGTCTTGTTTCAAGGCTGGGGTCTCCTTCGGGCCTAGACCCGGACGATGGTCCAGATCCCGACGCCGATGAACGCGACACCGGCCAGGGTGGACATCACCTTGGGGTTGATCCAGTGGGAGAGGGCCGATCCGGCCGCCACGGCGATGGCCGAGGCCAGGGTCAGGGCCAGGGCGGAGCCCAGGAACACGGTCCAGCGGCTCTGTGGGGCGTTGGTGGCATAGACCAGGGTGGCGATCTGGGTCTTGTCCGCGATCTCCGCGGCAAAGACCGTCAAAAAGACCGTGCTCAACAGCTTGAGGTCCATGGGCTCAATCTCCGTTGGTGGGTTGGGGCTCCGGGTCCTCCTCCTCGCGGCGGATCTCCTCCGTGGAGGCCGGCAGATCCTCGAGCAGGGTTGCGGGAACCGTCAGGACCTGCGGCCTGGAGGCCAGGCGGGCGTACCGGCGGGCCTCGTCCCCGCCTTCGGCCGGGGCCCCCACCTGCAGCTCTTCGCGGGTCTTGCCGTCCGAGAGCACGATGCGGTGGGAGGGGTGGTCCAGTCCGTAGGGGGTCAGGTCGTCCGCCTGCTCCTGCTCGAAGGAGGCGGCCTCGGCCCAGGTGAGGTGGCGGACGGCCGAGCTGATCCGCTCGTGATCCAGGGGCAGCTCCGGGTTCCCCTCCAGCGTCCAGGTGGTGGCTCCGGACCTGGCAAAGGTCCAGGCGCCGGACGGCCGCTCGTACACGAACCGGGTCACCCGTTCGGAGCTCAGGGTGAACAGGCGCTTGTCGCGCAGGTCGTAGAGGTGCTTGTCGAGGACCTCCTTGTCGCTCGCCGCAATGAGAACGACCCGGTCCTCGTCGCCGGTCTTGGCATAGTAGCCTTTGTCGATGGGGCTTTCCTCTCCCACGGACAGGGAGCCCTGCCTGTCCGCGGTCTTCCAGGAGAGGGTGAAGGCCGGGGAGGCCAGGCCGAAGGGGGAGAGGTCCTCGGCGTCCTCCTTCATGACCCGCGTGTACTTGAGGTGCGGAAGCAGGCTCGTCACCCGGTTCACGCCGTAGTCGTCCGCGGCCGTGGCCACGGGCGCGGTGATGGTCCAGGTCTCGTCGCTCCGGTCCTCGGCGATGCGGGTGATGACCACGGACGTATCCCCCCGGGTCAGGGTGATGCGTTCCAGGTCCTCGGACGTCAGCCGAAACAGGGTCCTGGATGCCTCCTCCAGGTCCTGCTCCGTTTTCTCGTGCCGCACGTCCCAGGTGTAGAGCCCACCCAGGAGGAGAACGATGACCAGGTACACGATGGTGGAGCGATACTTCAACGGGACCTCCTCCGGATGAAGACGGCGGTGCCCAGGATCAGGACGCAGAGGGGGACCGCCACCACCGGGACCCAGAACACCAGCAGGCCCTGCTCCCGGTTCAGCATGAGGGCTTCCACGTCGCGGTGCTTCTTCTGGACCGTGATGAGGTCCTTGCGTCCGGCCAGGTAGTTCAGGGCGTTCAGGATGAAGTCGGCGTTGCCCGAGGTGTGAAAGTACTTGTTGCTGGCAAAGTCCGCGTCCCCGAAGACCACCAGCTTGCCTTGGCCGGTGATCCCTTCGGGACCCTCGGCTTCGGTCGCCTCGTCCGCGTCCCCGGGCGTGTCCAGGGGCGGTCGCAGCTCGGAGACCACGGCCAGGGAGATGGGCCCCTTGCGGTCCGAGCCCGGCTCGAAGCCCACGCGGCCCTGGTTCAGGGCCTCCTGGTCGGTCTCGGCCCAGGAGTCGGGCGAGGTCCGGGCGAGGGCCGTGGACTCAATGGCGGGTGGGGTGTCCTCCACCGGCTCCACGGAGCGGGCCAGCTCGAAGAAGGAGGGGAGGCGGAAGTCCTCCGTGATCTCGTGGGACCCGTACTGGGCCACCATGGGCAGGAGATAATCCCCGCCCATGACCCGGCTCATCTTGTCCACGATGACGTCCTGGGCCGTTCGAACCCCGTGGTTCTTCAGGAAGCCGGAGAGACCTGCGTCCTGGAACGGCTCCAGGAAGATCAGAAGGCTGCCCCCGGCGTGGAGATAGGTGCGCAGGCTCTCGATCTCCTCGGGAAAGAAGGTCGTTTCCGGCGCGGCCACCACCACCAGGGTGGCGTCCTCGGGAATGTCCCGCTTCATGAGGTAGAGCTCCTCGAAGCGGTAGTTCTCGTCGCTCAGGTCCTCCTGAAGCCGGGAGAGGGCGCCGGGCTCCCTGCCGCGAAAGTCCCGCTCCCCGTGCCCGCTCACCCAGTAGCAGACACGTTCCTCGCTCTTGGAGAGCCGGATCAGCCCGTTGGTGATGTGCTCCTCGTCCGCGATCTTGACCGTCTGGGTCCGGCCGTACCCTTCGAGGACCAGGGTGTTGAGGGTGCGGACGTTGTACTGGCGGGTGACCTTGGGGTTGCGGTCCGGATCGACGAGCTCGTAGGTGATGTCCGGCTCGGCGTAGTGGTAGGCCCCGAGCAGGCGCTCAACCTCGGCGGCGTCCGCATGCCCCTCCCGGGAAAAGGCCCGAACGTGCACAGGGTCGTCGATGGTCTCGAGGACCTGCAGGGTCTTCTCCGACAGGGTGTGCTCCCCGGCGGCGGTCAGGTCCCAGCGCAGGTAGTGCCGCTCCGAGAGCAGGGTGATCACCACGGCCAGGGCGAGGACCAGCAGGATGGCGGCCGACATGTTGGAGGAGCTCTTCAGGCGGTAGACGATGGACGCTTTGTTTCCTCGCATGCTTTCCTCATGACTGACGAAATCGCAAAACCGCTGTTCTCTCGCAAAGACGCAGGAACGCCCTCCCTCTCCCGGTTACCCCCGCCAGAACCTGGAGCTCAGGAACCGGTGGGTCAGGAAGAGCCAGAACAGGATGAACAGTCCGTAGAACACGATGTGACGGGTGTCGATGAGCCCCTGGGTGAAGGCGTCCAGATGTCCGAGGATGGCCAGGTGCTCCAGCACCGCGCCCAGGACCGGCCCCACCAGCGACTTGGCCCAGCCGATGGCCCAGAAGAGGAGCAGGGCGCCGAAGCTGACCACCGCCGCCACGATCTGGTTCTCCGTGAGGGAGGAGGTGAAGATGCCCAGCGCGATGAAGCTCGCCCCCATGAGGACCACCCCGAGGTACCCGGAGAGCACGATCCCCCACTCCAGGTCGGCCATGGTCTCCAGGATGATCAGGTTGGGCACGGTCCCGGCCAGCAGGATCAGCAGCACCAGCGCAGTGGCGAGGAACTTTCCCGCCAGCACGGCCGCGTCCGACACGGGGTAGGTGAAGAGCAGCTCGACGGTCCCGGACCGCCTCTCCTCGGCGTACAGACGCATGGTGAGCAGCGGCAGCATGAGCAGGAGGATCACCGCCAGATCCCCGAAGAACGGCTTGATCACCATGTCCGTCAGATTGAGGCTCTCCGAGAGAAACGGGTTCTGTGCGGCCTGGAAGCTCATCAGGCTGAAGTAGGCCGTGTTGCTGTAGAAGAAGTACCCGGAGATCAGAAGAAAGATGAACCCCGCCGCATAAAAGATGGGCGAGGTAAAGGTGACGGTGATCTCCTTTCGAAACACCCCGACGATGCCGCTCATGACGCACTCTCCCCTTGTTCCGCCGTTTCCTCGGTGACCAGGTGGACGAAGACCTCCTCCAGGCTGAGCTCGCTCGAGCGCATCTCCCGCAGGTCCCATCCGGACTCCACCACGGCCCGGGCCATTCGAGGCCGCACCGTCTCGTCTCCCACGCTGTTCACCACCATCTCCCCGGTGCGCTCCGAGGGCTGGACGCCCGTCACCCCTTCCAACCCCCTCAGGGTTCGCATCACGTCCTCCTCGGGCCCGTCCACGGACAGGACGGTCCGGAGGCCCTGCTGGATGTCCCGGGCCAGGTTCTCGGGCGTGTCCTCCTTTCGAACGCGCCCGTTGTGCAGGATGATGACCCGCTCGCAGAGCTGCCCGACCTCGGGCAGGATGTGGGTGCTGAGCAGCACGGTCCGCTCCCCGCCGAGGTCCCGAATGAGGTTGCGCACATCGATGATCTGGGCCGGATCCAACCCCGTGGTGGGCTCGTCCAGGATGAGGAGGGGCGGGTCCTTGAGCAGGGCCTGGGCCAGGCCCACGCGCTGCTTGAGGCCCTTGGACAGGTGCTTGATCAGCCGCTTCCGGTGCTCCCGCAGCCCGCAGTCGGCCACCACCCGATCGATCTCCCGCTTGAGGCCCCCGCCGTTCAGGCCCTTGAGCGTGGCGGCAAAGCCCAGGACGGCCTGAACGCTCAGGTCGGCGTAGAGCGGGACCGTTTCCGGAAGGAAACCGATGCGTTTTCTCACCTCCAGGGCCTGGGTCCGGCAGTCCAGCCCGTCCACGGTGACGCGGCCGGCGGTGGGCTGCATGAAGCAGGTGAGCATGCGCAGAATCGTGGTTTTGCCGGCCCCGTTGGGCCCGAGCAGCCCGACGATCTTTCCCCGGTCGATGTCGAGGGAGATGTCCCGAACGGCCGGCTTCAACCCGTAGTACTTGGTCAGCTCTTCGACGTGGATCATGGTCGACTCGTCTTCTTCCATCCCCTGGGGTTCTCGGTTCCGCCGCATCCGCGGCTTCCGTCAGATCGCGACCAGCTCGTAGGTGCGGCCTCCCAGACCGATCCGTTCGGCGTGCTCCAGCTGAATGGTCCAGTCGACCTTGGGATACACGGCACGGAACTTGTCCTCACCGGGCATCTTGCCCTGGGTCAGGCAGGAGTGGTTCAGCCCGGCCTGGGCGTTGACCAGGTCCATGGAGGCCTGGTCGACGGCCACCGGATCCATGGAGGCCGTGAAGCCCAAGTCCTGCACGATGGGCGCGTCGCTGTGGCCGTGGCAGTCGCACGCCGGAGAGATCTGGGTGAGGACGTTCACAAAGGCGCACCGGTCTTCCTTGCCCTGAAGGGCGGCCAGGCTGTACTCGGCCATCTTCTTCTGGAACCGGGGGATGTCCGCGTTCCAGCGGATGGTGATGGCCTCGTTGGGGCAGATGAGCACGCACTCCCCGCATCCCACACACCGTTCGGGGTCGATGCGGGCCTTGTCGTCCTCCAGGGTGACGGCGGACTGGGCGCAGTGGGCCGCGCACTCACCGCATCCGATGCACTTCTTTCGCTTGACCGTGGGCGAGAGGTCCGCGTGCTGGGCCATCTTGCCCCGCCGGGAGGCGCATCCCATGGCCAGGTTCTTGATGGTCCCGCCGAACCCGCTCAGCTCGTGCCCCTTGAAGTGGGCCACGCTGAGCAGGACGTCCGACTCCACGATCTCCCGGCCGATGTAGGCGGTCCGAACGATCTCCTGGTTGATCTCCACCTCCGAGTACGAGGCCCCGCGCATGCCGTCGGCGATGATCAGGGGCGCGTCCACCACCGAGTAGGCGAAGCCGTTCTCGATGGCCGTGACCAGGTGGCTGACGCTGTTGCCCCGCGTACCGGAGTACAGGGTGTTGGCGTCGGTCAGAAAGGGAAGCCCCCCGAGGCGCTTGACGTACTGCACCACCCGTCGAATGAGCAGGGGGCGGATGAAGGCGGTGCAGCCCTTCTCTCCGAAGTGGAGCTTCACGGCCACCAGGCTTCGGTCCGGAATCACCGTCTCCAGACCCAGGCGCACCAGGAGCCGCTCGAGCTTTTCGGGCAGGTTCTCTTTGACGGACGCGCGCATGTCGGCGAAGTAGACCGTGCTGGCACTCATGGGGTTCTCCGGGCCGTCGGGTTCGTCTTTCGGTTACGAGGATATGAGTGT
>CAYYVD010000261.1:0-7225 GCA_964475045.1 uncultured Desulfobacterales bacterium
CGGTCTACAATGTAGCGATAGATCTCCTTGTAGATGTTCGGGCTCGTTGGGCCGTAACCTTCTTTTGTGGTGCCCCAGTGGTAGCGGGACAGGTTCATCTCGTGGGCCAGGCGGATGACGAACGGATGGCCCCAGGCGCGCGCCCGGTCTGCAAAGGCCTGGATGTAGGGATCATAGAGGCCTTGCAGAATCCAGCTTCGAAGCACGGTGATTTCAGTACCGGACTGATGAACCATGGGTTCCCAGGTCAGGCAGGGGACGGCCCCGCTGCTCCAGATGGCCTCCAGGCTTTCCCTCGGAAACCGGGTCGAGCCGGAGTCGCGCAAGGGGGGCCAGGCCATGAAAAACAACACCATCTCCGGACTCCCCCCAAGCTCTCGAGCCACCTGATGAAGTCGCGACTCCGTGATGGGGTGCCCGTCCAGGGCAACGCCGAAGGCGGTGACAGGGCCGAGCTCCTCCGGCTGGTCCGCTTTCAGAGGAGGCGCGTTCCAGAGGATCCAGGAAACGAGAACGAGGGAGGCCGCCAAACGTCGTTTGTCCTGCGCATGCATGGGGGCCTTTCTGCGACGGTCGAAATGCCGCTCAGGCCCGGACCTCCTTGTCCGGGTCGTTGAAATAGAGAACAAAGGACAGGATGGTGAAATGGTAGGCACACCAGACCATGTTCACCACGATGGCCCACAAAGGCTCCTGCTCATAAAAGAGACGGTTCATCCCCCAGACGATGGCGGCAAAGTTGAGGGTGCCCAGGGACAGCTGAATCCACAAGGCGCGAAGGGGCAAGGCCCGGCTTCCTCCTTTCGGGGTGATCCCGAACCGGCCTCGAACGCCCAGCAGGGCCGATACGGAAGCCCGGATGTAGACCGGGAAGGTCACGGCCAGCAGCAGCTGTCCCAGGAAGAGGTCCTTGACCGCGTACTGCCTTTTCTTGAGGGTCCAGAAGAAGATCCCGAGGGTCAGGACAAAGTACGGGACAAAGAACAGCACATAGATTTCCGGTTTGGCAAAGTAGCTTGGGACACTCATGAAGAGATACAGCAAGGGACATAGAACAAGGGTGAGAAACACAAACCCGATGAAGTAATGGGTGCTGGACAGGAAGTACTCCCACCACTTCACATTCGCCATGCTTCGAGGGCTTCTCAGGAACTGCCCGGCCACCGTTCGCAGAAGCCCGACCGTGCCGAGGGCCCAACGGAACTGCTGCTTGAAGTACCCTCCCAGATCCTCGGGGCCCAAGCCGAAGGCCATCACCTTGTTCAGATAGGCGGACCCCCAGCCTTTCAGGTGGAACTTCAGGGAGGTCGCAAAGTCCTCCGTCACGGACCTCTCCTCGAATCCGCCCACATCCGTCAGGGCCTCCCGCCTGAAGATGACGTTGGTCCCGCAGCAGAACATGGCGTCGGACACGCTTTTCCCTTCGCAGATGTACTCGTAGAACACCGCCTGCTGGAGTCCGGAGGCTCGTGCGATCCGGTTGGTCTCGAAGTTCGTGTAGTATTGGGGCGTCTGGATGAAGGCCAGTCCGGGCTGGGCTTCCATCTTCTCCACCAGCGGTTGCACAAAGTTCGGCAGGGGGTTTTGATCCGCATCGAACACGATGATGTACCGGATGGGCTCGGAGGGTTCCTTGTGGGAGTCATTCCTGAACTCGAATCCCTCTTTCATGTTTCCCTGAAGAAACTCCAGGAAGTCGTTGATCATTCCCGCCTTGGCCCCGTGCCATTGCCTTCGAAAGAGGTTGACGCCGATCCGCTTGCACATCTCATCCACGGCGTTGCGGTACTCGGCCATCTCCCGGGGGTCCTGGCCGGGGAGATCATATCGGGTGTCGTCCAGGAAATAGAGGTGCTTGTTGGGGTAGGTCAGGTTGTAGAAGGCGGTGACCGTCTCCTCGATCACCGGCAGTGGTTCCTTGTAGGACGAAACGATCACGGCCACGGGGGGATGAGAGTTCAGGGAGGACGGCGGTGGCTTGGGCGCCTCCGGTGAGCGCCTGGGAGCCAGGACATGGTAGATTTCCAGAAAATATCCGATGCCGTGAGCCAGAATGAAGGTTTCGGCCAGCAGGAGCGCCAGGGCGACCAGCTTTTCATACCAGAGGTAGTCCAGGGCAAGGAACAGAACGGTCCTCACCACGAGGTAAAGCGACGCCAGCAGGATGCAGGCGACACTCAGGATGACAAACCCATTCCGGGCGATGGTTTTGGCGACTCGGTAAACCATACGTTAGAACCGGACCAACAGACCGGCCCACAGGCCTTCGGCGTCCCAGAGATCGGATCGGTGGATCTGGCAGGACAGCTTCAGGGTCCAGCGATGCAGGAATTCGTAATGCCATCCCCCGGTCAGTTTGATCGATGGATTGTCCTCTGAATCCGTTCCCAGCTCCACGGCTGCGTGGTACCTGTTTGTTCGGCTTCCACAGAAGAAGAACTCGGAAAGGTCGTGGTGCCATTCCAGGCGGATGCCCCCGGCGGCGTAGTCCTCGGGTGTCCAGTAGGGGTGGAGGATGTTGATCAGCTCTTCTCCCTCGTACTGGTAGATGTTCTGTTCCCGTGTGTCCCGGTGCTCGGCAAACAGGGAGATGTTCAAACGTCTGGGATGATCCGTCAGGTCATAGCCGCCTTCGAGCCGGACATGACGGCCGGCGTTGTCATCGGAGTAGGAAAAGGAGCGCGCTTCGCCCTGAACTTCGAGCTTGCGGGTCAGCCGGGAGGCGATGGACAGACTCCAGACATCGGCTTGGATGCCCTGCTCCATTCCAAAGCCGTTGTAGAGCTCGTTGGTCCGGTCGTAGCCCAGGTCCAGCCGTACGGCATCCGGGAGGTTGACCTGCAGATGCGCGGAACCGGTGTTCAGGTCGGCGAACGGGGCGTCCCTGTAAGACTTGTGAGTCCATGCCGCCTCTCCCCTGAGGTGGGGCGTGAGCACGCCGTTCATGGCCAGGGTAAAGCCGTCGGCTTCATGGGATGCCCCTGCCTCTCCGGGGCGCTCGACCCAGTGATGCGCCGCGAGATTCAGGCGGAGGCGTCGGCCCACGGGCACATCCAGCGCCAGATCGCCCCGGTGCCTGTCCATGGCGGAGAGAAGGTCCCTGCCCTCCTCGCTCCAATAGGCGTACCGGCTCTCGAGAGAGGGCTGACGCCGGATCTCGACGCGCCGCAACGCTCTTTGGGCGAGGTTGTGCCTCTGGTCCATTTCCAAGAGCTCTCGATAGGTCCGTTCCTCCAGGTGGGGGAGGCCCAGCGCGCACTGAACCTGGCCGAGATCAAAGCGGGCCTCCTGGTTTTCGGGTTGGAAGCGCGTCAGCGCTTCATAGGCGTCCAGCGCGCGGATGAATCGCCGGTTCCAGGCGAGATGCTTGGCCGTCTTTTCCAGGTGGGCGGCCTTTTGAATGCGATAGGACGGCCACAGGCCGATCCATTCCAGTCGAACCCGATGCCGGACGGACGGCGGCAGGCCGGGGGATGTGCTCCGGAGGTGTTCCCACAAGGACTCATACCCCCCGTAGATGGATCCGCCATCGGCGCCATCCGCCAGCGCGTGGGCGGTCTCGAGCAGCCCCTCGTCCCCGGAGCCGGCTGCAACGGGTGCCAGGGCAATGGCCAGGGAGCGATCCACCGGAGGGTCCAGCAACCGCTGGTATGTGTCGAGGGCCTGGTCCATGTCCTTCGCCCAAACGGCCGTGCGGGCCTTTTCCTTGAGAGGCACGGGGTCTGAAGGGGCCAGCGCATGGATGCGGCTGTAAAGCGCCAGGGACTCCTCGTATCGCTTGGCCCAGGCAAGGGTCCTGGCCCATCCGATCATGATGCTCCGGTTGCCGGGAAGCACCCTGTCCAGGTCCTGGAAGGAATCCAGCGCCCTGTCGTATCGGTGCCCGACTGCCAGCGTTCTGGCAAGCCCCAGTTTCGAAGGGAAATAGGCGGCATCCCGCTCGAGGCTGGCTTCGTAGCACCGGACGGCGATGTCGTGGGAACCCTCGGATGCGTACAACGCCGCCCATCGGCTCAAGGACTCTGGGGTGGCTCTTTCCCCGGTCAGAAGGGCCCGGACAAAACCGTCTGTCTCGCGGATTCGAGGTCCCGCCAGGTGGAACCGGGCCTCCGGGTCTTCAGGGGACCGCTCGTGGGCCTGAAGAAACAGGGCCCTGGCCCTGTCCGGGTCCCCCGTGGCCAGGTATACTTTTCCCATGCCCACCAGGGCCCGGACCGCATGGTCGGGGTTCCTGCTCAGGGAGGCATAGGCCTCGAGGGCCTGATCGTATTGATCCCTGAGAAAGCAGACCTCCGCCTTCAAAAGGACACCTTCCGGATCTTCGGGGCGAATCCGGAGGTATTGCTCGACGGTCCTCGAGGCCGTTTCGAGTTCGTGCTCCAGGCGTTTCACCCTGGCAAGCCCCAGCAGAAAAGGGGCCGTATTCGGGTTCGGAGCCGCTTCCTCAGGCCCGGGGGGCAACCCAGACAGCTGCCTTCTGTAAATCCCTTCGGATTCTTCGTAGCGCTCGCAGCTTCTGAGCAGGGACGCGAGCTTCGACCACGTGGGAAGGTCTTCGGGGTGCTTCCTCAGGTGCTCGCGGTAGATGCCCTCCGCTCGATAAAAATCTCCCCAGGCGTTCATGTCGTCTGCGAAAGACAGCAGGAGGTCTTCCTCGGGTTCACGGGATTCCAGTGCCTGCAAATAGAGATCCCGGGCGGTCCGGGCGTGGCCCAGGGCCGCCTCCACCCGGGCCAGGGCAGAAAGCAGGTCGGGGTCGTTCGAGGACCGGGGCCGAAGCTCTTCGAGGATGGAACGGGCCTCCCGGCGCTCGCCCTTCCTCAGGAGCACCTGCACCATTTCCAGCCGCAGGGACGGGTCGGCGGGCCGTGCGGCACAAAGGAGCCGATAATGCCTCAGAGATTCATCCAGGGTGGAGTCCTTGTAGGACAGGATTCTTGCCAGGGCCAGGCGGGCCTCGAAATCCGAGATGGCGTTCCTGGATGGAACGAGGTCGTGCTGCGCTGCCCGCGTCCTCTCCGGCGAAAGGCTGATGGCGGAAGGGAGGATCAGCGCCAGCAGAGCGATCAGGCGAATGGCGGCGCCCGAGCCTCGTTCCCGGAAAAGGGGCCATGAGCCCCCCCTTCTAATCCAGGGTCCGCTTGAGCTCACGGGCCGCCTCCTCTTGCCTTCCAGACCAGATCAGCACAAAGGCGTACTTCCTTCTCACCTGAACATCGTCGGGTCTGGCCGCGAGGATCTCTTCGTAGAGGTTCAAAGAGGCCTCGTACTGTTGGGTCCAGCTCAGCATTTCCGCCAATCGCAGCTTTGCGGCCAAATCGTTCGGGTGCTTCTCCAAATAGGACCTGTACAGAGGCTCGGCTTTGTCGTAGTCCTTTCGCGTCCGATAGATATCGGCCATGAGAAGACGTGCGTCTTCATCCAGGCCCTCGGGGCCAACGCGCTCCAGGACCCGCAGGGCCTCCTCCCGGTCCCCGTTCCAGAAGAGGACATTGGCCAGCTCGATCCGCGCTTTCGAGAGGCTGGGTTTCTCTCGAAGGAGCTTCCGGTACTCCAGGATGGATTCGTCGTATTTTTTCGCATAGCTGAGGACCCGGGCCAGCTCCCACCGGGCCACCCAGCCCGGAATCTCCCCCCCCGATTCCGCCGACAGGGGAGGGCTCAGCCGTTGTTCGGGCAGGACGCCCGCTTTTGTGGACTCCACGATGCCGCCCCTTTCGGGGGGCGTTTCCTCCGCAGTCGCGTTCATGGAAACAGACAAAAGTACCGAAACGACCGACACAAACAGTACGTGAAGACGTGGAAAGGCACTCATGGTTTCTCTCCCAATGCTCTTTTGTATTCACGGATAGCGGCCGTCAATCGGCCGGTCCAGGACAAGACCCTGGCGAGCCGGATGCGCGCACTCCGGTCCTCCGGATTCTTTCGAAGAATGATGCGGTAGAGCGCTTCCGCTTCGTGGAACCGGTCGAAGCGCACATAGATCCCCGCGAGCTCTTCTTCGGCCGCGGTCCGGTGTTCGCTCTGTGCCACCATTTTTCGAAAAGCGGCGCGGGCTTTCAGGGGGTCTCCGGTTGCCAGATAGCAGGTGCCGAGGTGTTTCCAGAGTGCGCGGGTGTGAAGGCCCCGCTCGGCCGACGCCTGATACAAGACCAGGGCTTCCGCGAACTCTTGTCGGGAGAAGTGCGCCTGGCCTTTTCGAAACATCACCCATTCCGAATGGACTCGGTGGTAGACGGCCGTCGTGAAGACAGCGACAACCGCGAGAAACGTCATCATCAGGATTCGTTTCATCGAACCGGGGGCGTGCGACGAAACATGGACGCTGTCCAGGCTTCATCGACCCAATAAGGGTTGGTCCTGCGTTTGAGTGGGAAACGCGCATCGGGTCTCAACCCCCACCCTTCCACAGGATCTGAGCGCAGGCGCTCCGTGCAGTATGATCCTGCTGCCGGGCGGCTGTCAAGGGCCGGTCGTGTTTTCATCTCGGAAAAGAGACCTGTTTTCCTTCATCTTTCTCCCGCCGAACTCCCGGTCCGGGCCTTGATCCGCTTCCTTAGGAAGCCTGCAAAAATAACTTGAACATCCTGCATCTCATCTTCGGGGCATCTTCGGCTGCGGCTCAATCGCAAAATCCTCGACGTAGTCCGGCTACGCCTGCGCTTTTGCTCAATCCCCGCAGCCAAAGATGCCCCAAATCTGAGCGCGATTTTGTCCAATTTCTTTTTGCCGACCTCCTTAGCTCCCGCCCGCCGGAAAAAGGAGGCGGCCGTTCGTAGCCTGCGGGGGCGGAAGGGATTGCCCGCGGGGCCCTTTGTTGCTACCCTTGTACACCGTTGCCCACAAAACCGCTCCGGACCCCATCGCCCGGCCGGGGCCAGGGAGGAGACAGCCATGGCGGACCAGCCCAACAAGATCATCTGCTCCATGATCCGGGTGAGCAAGTATCACGACAAGGAGCCTGTCCTGGAGGACATCTCGCTCTCCTACTTCTACGGCGCCAAGATCGGCGTGGTGGGGCTGAACGGCTCGGGAAAGAGCACGCTCCTGCGCATCCTGGCCGGCCGGGACCGAGAGTTCAACGGCGAGCTGATCCTGTCGCCGGGCTACGAGGTGGGATTCCTGGAGCAGGAGCCCGAGCTGGACGGCGAGAAGACGGTCCGGGAGATCGTGGAGGAGGGCGTGCAGGAGGCCGTCGACCTGATGGAGGCGTTCAACCGGATCA
>CAYYVD010000262.1:0-7222 GCA_964475045.1 uncultured Desulfobacterales bacterium
GTCACGAGGCGCGGCACCAGGCAGCCGAAGGTGGCCCCCACCTTGTGGGCCCCCGTGGGAAACCACTTGCCCACCAGGGCGATGATCCGGGCGTCCACGCCCGAGAGCTCCGGGGGGATCTCCATCCAGTTGACCCCGTCGAACCCGCCCCCGAGGTCCCGGGGCTCGTTCTTCCAGGTGATTCGAAAGAGGTTGCGGGAGTCGAAGTCCCAGAGCTCCACGTCCTTCAGCGCCTCTTTCACAGAGTCGGGGATTCGGGAGGGGTCCTTCTGCTGCTCGAAGGTGGGGATGCGAATGTTTCGCTCCCTGGCGCGCTCCACAGCGCGCTTCAGGGGTTCCTCGTGGACGGTCAGGTCGATCATGGGATGTCCTTCCGCTCGCTCACTCGGGTTGAAGCTCCAGGGCCCCGGCCGGGCAAATCTCGGTACACAGGCCGCACCCGTCGCAGTTCTCCCGCACCAGGGTCAGCTTGGGATCGAAGGTGATGGCCCCGTAGAAGCAGCAGTTGCCGCAGAGCTCGCACCCGCCCTTGGTCAGATTGATGCACTTGTCCGGGTCCACCTGCACTCGAAGCGGCGCCTCCTTGGCCAGCTCCTCGATGGCCACGATGTGGGGAAGGGCCTTGCCCCGGATCTCCTCCAGGGACGAGAGTCCCTCCCGCTCCATGTACTCGGTCAGGCCCTCGAGGACGGTCTGGAAGAAGTCGTAGCCGTGCCACATGACGCTGGTGCAGATCTGCACCGTGGTGGCCCCGATCATCATGTACTCCACCACGTCCTCCCAGGAGCTGATGCCGCCCACCGCCGAGATGGGAATGTCCACGGCCCGGGCCACCTCGGAGACGTGGCGCTGGGTGATGGGCTTGATGGCCGGGCCCGTGTAGCCGCCGTAGGCGCAGAGATTGGGCTTCCCGGTCCGAATGTCCACCCCGGCGAAGGACCGGACCGAGTTGGCGATGGTCAGAAAGTCCGCCCCCCCCGCCTCTGCGGCCTGGGCGATGGGCACCATGTTGTGGGTGGTGGGGGTGAGCTTGATGCCCACCGGAAGGGAGACGGCCCGCTTGACCGCCTCCACCTGGCGGCGGCAGGTCTCCGGGTCATTGCCCATCTGGAACCCCACCTTGTCCTCCCCGGCGGGCATGGGGCAGGAGACGTTGATCTCGAACATGACCACCTTGCCCGTGGCCTCCATCACCGCGGCGTTCCTGCCCGTGTCCTCGGGGTTCGGGTGGGCCACCATGCTGGCGATGATGGCCGAACCGCCTTCATGGGCCTTGTCCAGCTCGCGCTCGAGCCAGTCCTCGAGGGTCATGGTGGTGTAGAGCTCGATGTTCACCATGCCGATCCGCTTCTTGCCCGATTTGATCAGCTTCATGCGCCCCGTGCGGGGGTGCCGGGCCCAGCGGCCCGGAGGGGCGAAGCTCTTGGGAATGACGGCGCCCGCGCCGCCTTCCCACGCCAGGTGGGATCGAAGCCCGTCCCAGCCCGGCGTGGCCGAGGCCAGGATCAGGGGGTTGCGCAGGGGGACCCCTGCGAAGTTCACTTCCAGCGTGCTCATAGCGTTCTCCTTGCGTCAAAGACGGGCTGAACCCGCAACCTCGCGGAAGGACGGCCGGCTTCGGGGGTCGGGGCCTTCCTCCGCTCCCTTCGCTCCCGGCCTGGTCATTGGCTCCGGTGGTGAGGACTCCTTCCGCTAAACGTCCGCTACAGGAATCCTCACCACCTGCGCCTTGGGAGTTTCGGGGACACCATACGTAATTCGAAACCAGCTGTGTCTCGCATCCGGCTTCGCCTCTCGAATTACGTATGGTGTCCCCGAAACTCCAGCATGGTTCCCTGAAACGTCCGCTGTTCCCTCCGTGTCAGGCGACGCCGCACCAGTCCATGATGGTCAGGGCCAGGGCCTTGGTGCCGGTGATGAGGTCGTCCACGTCCACCCACTCGTCCGTGGCGTGCATCTGCTCGGTGGGTCCCGGGCCGAAGATCACCGTGGGGGTCTCCCCGTACTGGATCAGGTAGCGGGTGTCCGCCGCCCCCTGCCGCCCGGTGATCGGCGGGCGCCGGCCGGTCACCGCCTCCATGTTCCCTGCGAGCGCGTTCACCAGCGGGTGGTCCGCCGGCATCTCGGCCGAGTCCCCGCAGTAGCCCTTGAACACCACCTCCGGCGGGTGGTTCCTAAGCCAGGGGTCCGTGGCCGCGAACCGCGCCAGGTGATCCAGGAGCTGCTGCTTCACGTCCTCGGTGCGTTCGCCGGGAAGGGTCGCCATGCTCCCCTTGAGGCGGCAGGCGTCCGGAAAGGCGCTCGGGAAGGATCCCGCCTCGATCACGGTCACCATGCAGGGAAGGGAGCTGAGGTTGTCCGGGTACAGGGGGTGGTGCACGTCCTGAATGCGGATGGCCTCGAGGTCGGACACGGCCCGGGCCACGGCATGGCCCTTCTCGATGGCGTTCACCCCTTCGTAGCGCCTCTGAATGCCGGCCGGCTTCCCCGTGATCCCGATCTCGAACCAGATCCGGCCGATGCAGGCCGGCTGGACGTGCAGGCCGCTGGTCTCGCAGCAGATCCCCGCGTCGGCCTTGTACCCCTCCATCACGCAGGCCAGGGTGCCGTTTCCGCTGAGCTCCTCGTCCACGGTGTACTCCAGGATCACGTCCCCCCGAAGCGCCACCCCGGCCCGGATCAGGGCGTCCATGGCCATGGTCATGGCGGCGAGGCCGCTTTTCATGTCCGAGGACCCCCGGCCGTAGAGCCGGTTGTCCCGAATCTCGCCCGACCAGGGCGAGCAGGTCCACTGGTCCAGGGGCCCGGGCGGAATCACGTCCACGTGGCCGTTGAACAGGAGGGAGCGCCCCCCGCCGCGGCCGGTTCGAATTCCCACCACGTTGGGCCGGTTCTCGTAGCCTCGCTCCACCGGAATGTAGGCGGGGTGCTGCTTCAGGGCCTCGTGATCCGGCTCCCACATGCGCACCTCGAGGCCCATGTCCCGCAGGGTGGCGGCCACGAACTGCTGGATGTCGTGCTCGTCCCCGGTCACGCTGGGAAAGGACACCAGCCGTTTCAGGAACCCGATGATCTCCTCGCGCCGATCTTCGATGAGCCGGATGACGGTGTTCTCGCTCAAGAGACTCCCTCCGTTCCTTCGGGCGAAATCAGGGCGCCTCGGAGGCCGCGGCCTGAATGGCTCGAATGATCTTGGTGTACCCGGTGCACCGGCAGAGGTTGCCCGAGATGCCCACGCGAATCTCCTCGAGGCCCGGGGACGGATTGTCCTCCAGCAGGGCCGCCGCGGACATGAGCGTCCCCGGCGTGCAGAACCCGCACTGGACCGCCCCGTGGTCGAGAAAGCTCTGCTGCAGGGGGTGCAGATCCCGGGCCGTGCCCAGCCCTTCGATGGTCCGGACCGCTTTTCCCTGGGCCTGCAGGGCGAGCACCAGGCAGGCGTTCACCGCCTGCCCGTCCAGGAGCACGGTGCAGGCGCCGCAGTCCCCCTGCTCGCAGCCCTTCTTGGTGCCGGTCAGCCGAAGAGCATCCCGCAGCACGCGGAGCAGGGTCCAGGTGGGTCGCACGGGCAGGTCCACGTCCCTGCCGTTCACGGTCATTCGCAGGCGGTTGGTTTCATTGGAATCGGACATCATCGCGCTCCTGTGGACCGGCTCAAAGCAGCCGTTTCAGTACCCGTTTGAACACGTTCTTCATCACCGGCAGCTTGTACTCCGAGGACCACCTGCGGCCGGTGGTCTCCAGGACGCCCGCCTCGAGGGCACGGGCGGCCTCCTCCAGCCGCGCGTCGTCGGGAGGATGCCCCTCGAGCACCGACTCGGCCTCGTTCATTCTGCGGGCCACGGGCATGACCGCTCCGGGCACGATGCGCAGGTCCCGAAGACGGCCGTCCCCATCCTTTCGAAGCACCACGGACATGTTCATGCGCGCACGGGCCAGGGCCCGACGGCGGCCCACCTTCTCGAACGCCCCCCGGGCGTCCGAAGGCGGCTTGGGCAGCAGGATCCCCGTGATGAGCTCCTCGGGGCGGACCCGGGTGGCGTACGGGGCCTCGATGGCCTGGTCCAGAGGGAGCTCCCGGCTCCCGCCGTCGCGGGACCGGACCTCCAGGGCCGCCTCCAGGGCCATGAGCGCCGGAAGCACGTCCGCGGCCGGAGAGGCGGTGGCGATGTTCCCTCCCACGGTGCCGCGGTTTCGAATCTGGGGCGCCCCCACCGAGGAGGCGGCCTGGACCAGGAGGGGCACGCTCTGCTGCAGCAGGTCCGAGGCCATGATCTCGGTGAAGGTGGTGGTGGGGCCGATGCGGATGCGCCCGTCCTCCTCGCGGATCCCCTTGAGGGCCTCCACATTCATGATGTCGAGCACGTGGTCGGGATGGACGTCCTCGTTTCTGAGAAGCGGGATCAGGTCCGTCCCGCCGGCGGCCACCCGGCACAGCCCGTCTCGATCGGCCAGGTAGGCGAGCCCTTCCTCCACGGTGCCGGCTGAAAAGAAATCGAAATGCTGCATGCCTGTTCGACCCCCGTTACTCGCCCTTCTCGCGAATGAACCGGTGCAGGTTCTCCAGGTTCGCGGGCAGATCCGTGATGTGGATGTCCAGGGCGTTGCAGATGGCGTTGAGCACGGCCGGGGCGGTGGGAATCAGGGCGGGCTCCCCCACGCCCTTGGCCCCGTAAGGACCGTCCCCCACCGGCACCTCCACGATGTGCGACTCCACGAGGGGCACGTCCATGGCGGTGGGGATCATGTACTCGCCCAGAGAGCGGTTCTGCACGCGGCCGTTCTTCTGCTGGATCTCCTCCTCCAGGGCATAGCCCATGCCCATGATCGCTCCGCCTTCGATCTGGGCCTCCACATTGGAGGGGTTGATGGCCTTTCCCACGTCGTGGGCCGCCACGATCCGCAGCACCTCCACCTGTCCCGTGTCCGTGTCCACCTCCACCTCGGCCAGCTGGCTCGCCCAGGAATAGGTGGAGTAGGCCTTTCCCTGGCCGGTCTCGGGGTCCACGTCCTTGGTGGTGACGTCGTGCCAGGCGGTCTCCACGATGGGGACCCCCCGCAGGTGCGCGGACTTGGCCAGGGACTGGAAGGTCCGTTCCTTGTCCGGAAACGCCTCGGAGGTCACCTTGCCGTCCCGAAAGACCAGGTCCGTCTCCCCCAGGATGTCCTCCGCCACCCTGCGCAGGGTCTCCTTGACCTTGCGCGCCGCCTTGAGCATGGCGTTTCCCGTGACGTAGGTGACCCGGCTGGCCGAGGTGGGTCCGGCGTTGGGGGTGACGAAGGTGTCCGCCGTGATCAGCTGGATCTGGTCGTACCGGACGCCCAGCTCCTCGGCCACGATCTGGCAGAAGATGGTGTCCGAGCCCTGCCCGTAGTCCACCTCGCCGGATCGCACGATCACGGATCCGTCCTCGCAGATCTCCACGGTGGCGGCGGAGATGTCCTGGCGGGAGAAGCCGTACCCGATCCCGTAGAACATGCACCCCACACCGATGCCGCGCTTCTTCATCTCGCATCCTCCCAGTAGGCTCGAAGCGAAGGATCCTGGTCCACCACCTCCTGAAGCTTCTCCAGGGTGGCCTTGATGCCCACCCCTTCGTCGAACTCCTGCCCCGTGGCCGTGGTCAGCCCGTTGTCCAGGGCGTTCTCGAGGCGGAAGGCCAGCGGGTTCATGCCCAGACGCTTGGCGAGCTCGTCCATCTGGCGCTCGTGGGCCACGGCGGCCTGGGTGACGCCGAACCCCCGCATGGCGCTGGCCATGGTGTTGTTCGTGTACACCGAGAAGGATTCCACGTGGATGTTGGGAATGTAGTAGGGACCAGACAGGTGGATGCCGCACTTCTTGACCACGAACGGCCCCAGCCCGGCGTAGGCCCCGGTGTCCCCGTAGACCCGGCCCTCCATGGCCGTGAGCTTTCCGTCCTGGGTGGCCCCCCAGCGGGTCCACATCTCGATGGCGTGCCGTTTGGTCTGGGAGACAAAGGACTCCTCCCGGTCCAGCACGAGGCGCACGGGCCGTCCGGTGGCCTGGACCAGCAAACCGATGTGCACCTCCACGGTCACGTCGTCCTTTCCGCCGAACGCCCCGCCCGTGGTGGCGCGGACCACCCGGACCCGGTTCTCGCGTTCCCCCAGCACCGTGGCCACCTGGCGGCGGTCCCGAAAGGGGCACTGGTTGCCCGAGTAGATGACCAGGTTGCCCCGCTCGTCGATCCGGCCCACGCCCGCCTCGGTCTCCATGTAGGCGTGGTCCACCACGTGGGTGCGGTAAGTGTTCTCCACGATCACGTCCGCCTGCCGAAAGCCCGCAGCCACGTCGCCCTTGCGGGTCTTGCTGTGAAGCACCAGGTTGCCCTTTGCGTGGATGCTCGGGGCCCCCTCGGCCAAAGCCTCATGGGGGCCGGTCAGGACGGGCAGCTCCTTGTAGCGCACGCGGACCGCCCGGGCCGCGTCCCGGGCGATCTCGTCGCTCTCCGCCGCCACCAGGGCCACGGAGTCGCCCTCGGTGCGGACGTGGCGCTCCACCAGGGCCTCCTGGTCCTGAAAGGCGATGCCGAAGAGGTTTCGCCCGGGGACGTCCCCGGCGGTCAGCACACAGGCCACACCCTTCATGGCCCGGGCGGCGCTCGCGTCGATCTCCTCGATCAGGGCGTGGGGGATGCCCGCGCGGACCACCTTGCCGTACAGCATTCCGGGGAACTGCAGGTCCTCGGAGTACACGGCCTTTCCCAGCACCTTGTCCAGGGCGTCCACCTTGATCACGGGTTTGCCGACCCAGTTGAATGCCTGCTTCATCGCTTCTCCCAGTGTTCATTGGTTTCGGTGAAGCGCACCCCGCCTCTTCCGCTGCGGGATCGGGGACGTCCCGCAAGATCGCCGCGTTCAGGCGCGCTGTCAAGCGTCGCCTGGAACGCTTGGTTGGGGCTCCTTATCTTCTCCATCCAAATCGCTATCGGGATCGAGATGTCCTACCTCTTCCCCGCAGGCCACTTGCCTCTCTTGAACCCGGTATCCCCTCTCTCCCAGTCGGGACGATGTTCAACGGAATCGAATGGCTCGCCCGCAGCCATGGGTCTCGGGCAGGCCGGTGAACTCCGTTCAGTCCCCCGGGCTTTTCGTATTCCCAGGCGACGTCGCCGATCGACAACCGATCAACGTCCAGTCTCTCGTGCCCCAGTGTCATGATGCTTCGATCCCGATTTCGATTTCGATGGCCCCAAGC
>CAYYVD010000263.1:0-7187 GCA_964475045.1 uncultured Desulfobacterales bacterium
AACATCGACGTGAGCAGCATCAAGGAGCTCGTGCGCCGGTGGTACCCGGACCTGCCGTCCTATCCCAAGTCCAAGGCCCATCTGGCCATGAGCGACATCCACGAGTCCATCGGAGAGCTGGCCTACTACCGGGAGCACGTCTTCCGATAGAATGGGGCTTGAATACAAATGGGGTCAGGTCTTACCAGCCCCAGGTCAGATACTGGTGGATGGAGTCCGAGGCCATGCGTCCCGCGCCCATGGCCAGAATGACGGTGGCCTGTCCGGTCACGATGTCGCCCCCGGCCCACACGCCGGGCTTGGTGGTCTTGCCCGTTTCGGGTTCCGCAATGACGTAGCCCCACTGGTTGAGCTCCAGTCCTTCGGTGGACTGGGTGAGCAGCGGGTTGGCCGCCGCTCCCACAGCGATCACGGCGAGATCGCAGTCGAGCTGGAACTTGGAGCCCTCCTTGGGGACCGGGCGCCGTCGGCCCGACTCGTCCGGCTCGCCCAGCTCCATCTCGAGGCACTCGATTCCGTTGATCCAGCCCCGGTCGTCCCCGAGAAAGCGGGTAGGGGCGGTGAGCAGGTGGAACTCGATCCCCTCTTGTTCAGCGTGATGGATCTCCTCGTTCCGGGCGGGCATCTCCTCCCTGGAGCGGCGGTACACGATGCGCACCGTTTCCGCGCCCAGGCGCATGGCCGTACGTGCCGCGTCCATGGCCACGTTGCCCGCGCCGAAGACCGCCACGTTCTTGCCCACGGCGATGGGGGTGTCGTACTCTGGAAAGAGGTAGGCCTTCATGAGGTTGGCCCGGGTCAGGTACTCGTTGGCTGAGTAGACGCCGATGAGGTTCTCTCCGGGGATGTTGAGGAAACGGGGCAGCCCCGCACCCACGCCCACGTAAACCGCGTCGAAGCCTTCCTCTTCCAGGAGCTCGTCCACGCTGACGGTACGGCCCACCACCACGTTGCACTCCACCTTGACTCCCAGGCGTTCCAGGAAGTTCACCTCGGAGTAGACGATCTCCTTGGGAAGCCGAAACTCCGGAATGCCGTAGACCAGCACCCCGCCCGGCTTGTGAAAGGCCTCGAAGATGGTCACGTCGTGACCCTTGAGGATGAGGTCACCCGCCACGGTCAGGCCCGACGGCCCGCACCCCACCACGGCCACGCGTTTTCCCGTGGAGGCCGACTTGGGGGGCAGCTCGCCCGTCCCCTGGTTGCGCTCGCGATCGGCCACAAAGCGCTCCAGGGCGCCGATGGCCACGGGGTCGCCTTTCTTGCCCAGGACGCACACACCCTCGCATTGGATCTCCTGGGGGCAGACCCGGCCGCAGACCGCCGGGAGGCTGTTCCGCTCCCAGACGTTGCGAATGGATTTGGTGAACTCCCCCTCCTTGATCAGCTTGATGAACCCGGGGATGTCCACACCGACCGGGCAACCCTCCATGCAGGTGGGCTTCTTGCATTGCAGGCAGCGTTCCGCCTCCCGAATCGCGGTCTCCTCGTCAAAGCCGAGGGGGACCTCCTCGAAGTTGCGTTTTCTGACTTCCGGTTTCTGCTCAGGCATCTTCTGCCTGGGGATCTTTTCCTTGCCCTTGGACTTTTCCGCCATGATGTCCTCCGTCAACTCGTTGTTCAGGCGTTTAACCCGCTGCCTTGCACTCTTCCAGGTACCGCTCGTAGGCTCGCCGCTCCTCTTCTTTGTACGCATCGAGACGCTGTGCGAGCTCCTCGAAATCGACCTTGTGCCCGTCGAACTCGGGGCCTTCCACACAGGCGAACCGCGTCTCGTCGCCCACCGTGACGCGGCAGCATCCGCACATGCCCGTGCCGTCCACCATGATGGCATTGAGGCTCACCAGGGTCTTGACCCCGAACTCCTCGGTGAGCTTGCAGAGGAACTTCATCATGGGGACCGGTCCGATCCCGACCACGAGCTTGATGTCCTCTTTTTCCAGGAGCTCCCGAAGGACGTCCGTGACAAAGCCGTGGTGCCCGTAGGAGCCGTCGTCGGTGCACACTCGGAGGTCGTGGCTCGCCGCCTTCATCTTGTCCTCCAGGATCAGCAGGTCCTTGTTCCGGGCCCCGATGACGGCATAGACATGGTTGCCCGTCTCTTTGAGCCCGCGGGTGATGGGGTGCAGGACCGCCACTCCGGTGCCGCCGCCCACGCACACCACCTTGCCCAGGTTCTCGAGATGGGTGGGCTGGCCGAGGGGACCGATGATGTCCTGGAATTTCTCCCCCACCTGAAGAGACTTGAACAGGGCGGTGGACTTCCCGACGATCTGGTAGATGATGGTGATCGTTCCCTTCTTGGCGTCCGTCTCCGCCATGGTCAAGGGGATGCGCTCGCCGGTCTCGTTGGCCTTCAGGATGAGGAACTGCCCGGGCCGCGCCTTGGCGGCGATCTTCGGCGCACTGATCTCGTTCAGGACGACCGTGCCGTTGGCCATTTCCTGGCGCTTCAGAATTTCAAACATGAGGGACCTCCCAGTGTTGTGTATTGACAGGACGCCATCGTTTAGCACAGCGGGGGGAAAGTGTCAAAAGAATATTTTCACAAGGTGCGCCCAAGACTGGGTTCCAACTGATGGAAATGAAAAAGGAATTGACAGGAACGCTTCTTGCAGACTAATCTCTTCAACCGGTGCAGACGGCGGCCCATGTGGACCGGGACCAGATGGGCGCGGCTTCGGCAACCCATGGAGATGCCGGAGGATCGGCCCTGAGACTGCTTCGATGAGGGGCAAGGCCCAGGGGGCGTTTCCTTCGGCCACCGTCAGCAAATTGCCTCCATGCGCCACGAAATCGTCCCGCAAACGATCGGCTTCGGCCGAAACCGGTGCGCAGCATGCCCCCTTCCCATGATCACAGCGTCTTTTCAACCGCCTGCCCCGCCTGCGGTCACCCCTACAGGGTCCCGGCAAGCTATCAGGGCAGGCAGCTCTCCTGCAAGGGGTGCGGGAAAGCCTTTCTGCTGAAGCCCGAACCCCGGGGACCCTCGCCGGGACCCGCCGAGGCCGAGGCCGCCGAGGACGCCTGCCGTATGCTGGGACGGCTGGCCCTGAAGCACCGCTTTCTGACCGAGGGCCAGCTCGAGGACGCCTTCGCCCTCCAGCAGGAGGAACAACGCACCGGCCGGAGCCCCCTGCTGGGGCCCCTGCTCGTACGCCAGGGGCTCATCACCCAGAAGCAGCTGGACTTTCTCCTTTCCCTGCAGATGGTCATGGAGGCACGCAAGCTGGACCGGCGGTTCGGCGAGGTGGCCGTCAAGAACGGTTGCGTGGAGCTCCGGGACGTGGAGGAGGCGCTTCAGGAGCAGGAGCTCCTGTTCAAAAAGACCCGGACCGTCCGCCTCATCGGGGAGATCCTGGTCGAACGCGGAAAGATGGATCGGGCCGAACGGGACGCCATTCTCAAGCTCCAGCAGCGGTTGTTCGTGGACGAGAAGGAAGAAGAGGCACCCGAAGCGCCCTCCGACCCCTGTGAGGGCCTCTTCGAGATCGCAGTCTCCACCGACGGCCTGAAGGCCGAGGTCACTTCGGGTCGCCCGATCCCGGACAGCATCACGGTCGAGCAGCTCAAGTCCTTTCTGGAACGGCACGGCGTGACCCACGGCCTGATCCAGGACGAGGAGCTGGAGGCCTTCCTTCGGCAGGACGCCCGCGCCGGCCACCCCTTCACCGTGGCCCGGGGCACGCCCCCCTTGCCCGGGCGCCACGCCGAGATTCATTACCACTTCGACACCGACCCCCTCAAGGTGGGCACCCTCAAGGAGGGGGGCGGCATCGACTTCAAAGACCGAGGGCAGATCCCCCAGGTGGCCGAGGGAAGCCTCCTGGCCGAGCGTGTCCCCCCGGAGGAGGGCACGCCCGGCCTGGACGTGACGGGGGGGGAGATCGCCCCCCCCAAGCCGAGGAACCGCAAGCTTCGCAAAGGCAAGGGCACGGAGCTCTCGGAGGACGGTCTTCGGCTGCTGGCGGCCTTGCCGGGCCGCCCGGAGATCAGCGCGGACGGCAAGGTGTTCGTCTTCTCCGAGCACAAGATCCGGGGGGATGTGGACCTCAAGTGCGGGCACGTGGACTTCAACGGCGACATCCAGGTGAGCGGAACCGTGCAGAAGGGCTTTCGCGTGCGCGGGGGGAGCCTGGCGGCCAACGAGGTCGCCGGAGCGGAGGTCGATGTGCGGGGCGACGTGGTGGTCACCGGAGGCATCATCGGGGCGACCATCCGGGTCGGCGGCAACCTCCGGGCCCTGTACGTGCACAAGAGCCGCATCCTGGCCTTCGGCGACGTGGTCCTGGAGAAAGAGGCCATCGATGCGCACGTGGAGACCTCCGGGGCCTTCATCGTCAAGAAGGGGCCGGTGTTCTCGTCCAGGGTGACCGCCAAGAAAGGCATCGAAGCGGTCCAGGTGGGCTCCAAGACCTCCAACCCGTGCCGCCTGGTGGTGGGCACCGACGACCGGGTCAAACGGGAGATCCAGGAGATCGAGCTCCGAATCGAGCGCATTCGCGAGGAGCGAACGTCTCTCAAAGAGACCATCGGCCACCTCGACAGGGAGAAGCAGGAAGCGGTCCTGGAGCTGGGGGCGGTGGCCCAGCAGCAGGACGCCACCAACGTCAAGAAACGCCGGATCGAGGAGAGGTTGGAGCAGGTCCGGGAAGAGGGCGACGAGGCCGCGATCCGGAAGCTCCAGCAGGCCGTCCAGACCCTGGAGGGCGGAATGAAGGCGCGGGAGGAGCAGCTGGAGGGCCTCTTCTCCAAAGAGGACGCCCTGGAGGACAAGATCCAGGCCTTGAAGCAGGACCGGGAGGACATGAAAGCCGACGCCGAGGCCCTGGCCGGTGAGATCGAGCACCTCGAGGAGTGGGCCCGATCAGAGGACCCCGTTCCGGTGATCAAGGTCTTCGGCCGGATCTTCCCTTTCACCACGATCCAGGGCCGCTACACCTCGCTGACCCTGCCCGAGGGGCACCAGGGCGTCCGCATCAGGGAAACCCACGTTGAAGAACCGGATGACGGCAAGGAGTGGAAGCTGAGGCTGTCTCCCCTGAAGAAATGAACGCCGATTCCGCACCGGCTCGTACCGGAAGTCGAGGAAGTCCATGGACGTGAAGTACATCAACCCCTTCATCGGCGCCACGGTTCACGTCCTGAAAACCATGGCCCAGACCGAGGTCACCGCAGGCAATCCCTTTCTCAAGAAGGACAAGGTGGCCCGGGGAGACGTCTCCGGGCTCATCGGCCTCACGGGCGGCGTGAGCGGGACCATCTCGGTCAGCTTCACCGAGAAGAGCATCCTGGCCATTGTCACGAAGATGCTGGGAGAGGAGATGACCGCCATGGACGACGAGATCGGCGACGCCGTGGGCGAGATCGCCAACATGATCTCGGGTCAGGCCCGGCAGGCCCTCGAAGCCATGGGGCGACCTCTTCAGGCGGCCATTCCCTCCGTGATCATGGGCCGGGGGCATCGGATCACCCACATCACGAGTCACCCGGTGATCGCCATCCCGTTCAGCACAGTGGACGGCGGGTTCACCATCGAGGTGTGCTTCGAGGGCTGACCTCTAGGAAAGCCTCTCCCCGTAGGTTTCCTGAAGGGCCTGCACCAGGGCGGTGAGCGTCTCGTTGACCGGCGTGGGGACCCCCTGGGCCTTGCCCTCGCGAACCACGGCCCCGTTGATGTAATCGACCTCCGTGATCCGCTCTCGAAGCACGTCCTGCAGCATGGAGGCCACGTTCTTCGCCGTGGCGCGGCACACCTCCACCACACGGGTCTGCGGGTCGTCATAGGGCAGGTGAATCCCCTTGGCCCGGCTCACGGCCGCGGCCTCGGCCACGGCCCGCTCCATGACCTGCCTGGTGCCGGGCAGTTCGGGCAGCCGGCCGTTGGGTAGCCGGGTGATGGCCGTGAGGGCGTTGATGCCCACGTTGACCAGGAGCTTTCCCCAGATCAGCCCTTCCACGGCGTCGGCACAGCGGGTCTTGAAGCCGGCCCGGCCGAAGGCCTCGGCCAGCCGGTCCGCCGCTCCGCCTGGCTCCCCACGGGGACCCACGACGGTCTCCCCGCGGCCCGCATGGCGCACCCGCCCGGTCTCCAGGAGCGTGGCCCCTTCGGAGGTCACCCCGCCCAGGACACGCCCCCGGTCGAAGATCGCCTCCAGGGACTCCACGTGGCCGAGCCCGTTCTGCAGGGTGACCACCACGGGCGACCCCTCGACGAGGTCGCGCACGGCCCGGCCCGCGGTCCGGGTCTGGTTCGATTTCACACAGACGAGCACGAACCGGGGCTCGCCGCTCAGCGGACCCACGGTCGCCGGAACCCGGGCCTCGAAGGACCCGCCCACCCCCTCGACCCGAACGCCCTTTTGACGAATCTCGGCCGCTCGCTCCGGGCGGTAATCCAGAAGCGTCACGTCCAGCCCAGCCCGCTGGAGGCCTGCGGCGAACAGGCAGCCCATGGCGCCGGGGCCGACCACCAGAAAATCCATAGGGTTTGCTCCCTGGTCAGATCTTTTCCGCTTCCTCGGGCTTCATGGCGAAGGTGTGCTCGGGACCCGGGAAGGCCCCTTTCTCCACCTCGGTCTTGTAGGTGACGAGCGCCTCGCGAATCATGGGGGCCAGGTGGACGTACTGCTTGACGAACTTGGGCGTGAACCGCTCGAAGAGCCCCACCAGGTCGTGGTACACCAGGACCTGCCCGTCGCAATCCACGCCGGCTCCGATTCCGATGGTGGGGATACGGAGCTCGCGCGTGATCCGCGCGGCCAGCAGGTCGGGAATGCACTCCATCACCACCATGAAGGCTCCGGCCGCCTCCAGGTCCTTTGCGGACTGCACCATGGCGCGTCCCCCCTCGGCGTTCTTGCCCTGCACGCGGAACCCGCTCAGCATGGTGGCCGTCTGGGGCGTCAGACCGATGTGCGCGCAGACAGGAACCCCGGCCCGCACCACCGCCTTCACCACCTCGGCCATCTCCGAGCCGCCTTCGAGCTTGACGGCGTCGCACCCGGCCTCCTTGATGAAGCGACCCGCATTCTCCACGGCCTGCTCCACGCTCACCTGATAGGACATGAAGGGCATGTCGCCGATGATGAAGGCGCTCTCCGTGCCGCGGCGTACGGCCTTGCAGTGATGGAGCATCTCGTCCATGGTCACGGGAACCGTGGAGTCGTACCCCAAAACCACCATGC
>CAYYVD010000264.1:0-7145 GCA_964475045.1 uncultured Desulfobacterales bacterium
ACGCGGTCGCGCAGCTTCATCTCCAGCGGGTACAGGAACTGGAAGTCGTTGGGCTGCTCGCAGGCCTCCTTGACCGTCTCGGCGAACTCGATGGCCCCGTCGCCGCCGTCGGCCCAGTGGGTGGAGGTGGCGCAGCGGGCGCCCGCGTCCTCGGCCGCCTTGCGGACCGCTGCGATCTCGTCCTTGGTGTCCGTGTGGAAGGCGTTGACGCACACCACCGGGTTGATCCCGGCCTTCCGGATGTTCTCGATGTGCTTGACCATGTTGGGAATGCCCTTCTCGACGAGCTCCACGTTCTCCTTGGTGTAGGCCTCGTCCAGGGGCAGTCCGGCCACGACCTTGGGGCCGCCGCCGTGCATCTTGAGGGCGCGGATGGTGGAGGTGAGCACGGAGACGTGGGGCTTGAGGCCGCTGTTGCGGCACTTCACGTTCCAGAACTTCTCGAAGCCGATGTCCGCGCCGAACCCGCTCTCCGTGATGTGGTAGTCGAAGAGCTTGAGACCGACCCGGTCGGCGATGATGGAGGACTGACCCACGGCGATGTTGGCGAAGGGGCCGGCGTGGACCATGCAGGGCTGGTACTCGGCCGTGCACATCAGAGTGGGGTTGATGGTGTTGCGCATCCAGGCCGTCATGGCGCCGCCCACCTCGAGGTCCTTGGTCTTGACGGGCTTGCCGGTCTTGTCAAAGGCCAGGGTGATCTCGTCCATCTTGGCGCGCATGTCCGGGAGGTCGCGGACGATGGAGAGAATGGCCATGAGCTCGGAGGAAACCGCGATGCCGAACTTGCTCTGCATGGTGTAGCCGTCGTAGCGGCCGCCGAGTCCGATGATGATGTTCCGCAGGGCCTGAGCGCAGAAATCGATGATCCAGCCGAACTCCACCCGGGTGGGGTCGATGTCCAGACGCCGCATCTTGGTGAGGCGCTCGAGCTGCTCGTCCGTGTAGTTCCGCTCGTGCTGCATGCGAGCGGTCAGGGCCACCATGGCCAGGTTGTGGGCATTCATGATGTCGTTGATGTCGCCCGTCAGGCCCATGGAGAACTCGGTCATGGGGATCAGGAGGGCGTTGCCGCCGCCGGCCGCGGTTCCCTTGATGTTCATGGTGGGACCGCCCGAGGGCTGGCGGAGCGCGCCGCCCACGTTGAGGCCCAGCTTGCCCATGCCTTCCATGAGACCCACGGAGGTGGTGCTCTTCCCCTCGCCGAGCGGGGTGGGCGTGATGGCCGTCACCTCGATGTACTTTCCATCGGGCTTGTCCCCGAGGCGATCCATGATCTTGAGAAAATCCAGCTTGGAGAGACGCCCGTACTCCTGGTACTCCTCCTTGCTGAGGCCGAGCTTCTCCCGCCACTCCGCATGGGTCGGCATGTTCGCTTCGGCGGCTTCGGAAATCTGCCAGTCCTTCATTTCTACCGCATTGTAGGCCATACGCTCTTTCCTCCTTGGTCTATGGTTTGTCTACGAGTGAGACAGGGTCCTCCCAATCCGCTGCTATGTCTTTGTTTTCGAGCCAAAACCCCTACCAGAAAAAGCATGTGCCGTCAAGTACAAGCGAAGCGATTTCGAGGCGGTCCGGAATTTTCGCGTTTGCACCCTTTCCCGGGATTCGTTATGACAGCACCAGAAGGAAGCCACCGGGAACCACCTGTGGTTGCACGGGGCCGACCGCCCGGTGCGCGAGGGTCCGGACAGGTCGATGAGCAAGGAGGACGCCATGACGAGCAAGACCAGTCGACTGGGATTCATCGGCGCGGGCAACATGGCCGGCGCCCTGATTCGAGGACTGCTTCAGAGCGGGCTGTACACGGCCGGCGAGCTGGCCGCATCGGACACGGACGCCGAGCGTCTCACGGCGCTTCACACGGAAACGGGCATTCGCACCCACACCGGCAACCCGGACCTGGTCCGGGACTGCACGGCCGTGGTCCTGGCGGTCAAGCCCCAGGTCCTCGGCCAGGTGCTGGAGGAGATTCGAGACCACGTCCCCGGGGACCTGCTCGTGGTCTCCATTGCGGCCGGCATTCCGCTCTCCTCGATTCGGGAGGGCCTGCAGAAGGACCTGCCCCTGGTGCGGGTGATGCCCAACACCCCGGCCCTCATTGGCCAGGGGATGAGCGCCCTGGCGCGGGGCGGCCGGGCCACCGACGAGCACCTGGCCTTGGCCCGGGCCGTGTTCGACGCGGTGGGCGAGACCCTGGAGGTGGACGAGGCCCTGATGAACGCGGTCACCGCGGTCTCGGGGAGCGGCCCGGGGTACGTGTTCCGCATCATGGAGGCCCTGGTCGAGGCCGGAGAGGGCGTGGGGTTCGACCGGGAGGCCGCCGTCCGCCTGGTGGTCCACATGGTGCTGGGAGCGGCCCACCTGGCGGCCGAGTCCGAGCTCAGCCTCTCGGAGCTGCGGGAGATGGTGACGTCGCCTGGCGGCACCACCGCGGCCGGCCTGGCCGTGATGGACGATCAGGGCCTGGAGGACATCCTCACGGCCGCGGTGCGGGCGGCCAGGGACCGCGCCGTGGAGCTGGGTCGGGCCCGATAGCTTTTCTGGATGACCGGTGAAGCAACACAGGGGCTTGTGTGCCAACCCGAACGGGGAGGAGAATCATGGACACCATGACGGTGAAGAGCTCAAAGCACGTTTCTCCTCGGCCCTGCCCTTTCGTCATGTCGCGAGCATGTCCGAGACCTTCGCGAGGACCCGGCGGTTCAGGTCCGAGACCCGCTCCTCGGTGTCCGCCTCGGTGTAGCAGCGGAGCTCCGGGGCGTTGCCCGAAGGGCGGACGTGAAGAATGTCGCCCGATTCGAGCGTGATCCGAAGACCGTCCGTGGTGTCCATGCCGGCCACCTCACCGAATCCTGAAAAGGCGTCCTCCACGGCCTTCCGTCCTCCTCGAACGAGCCTCTCGATCCAGGCCAGGCTCTTCTCGGTTGGAATCCCCTGAATGCGGTCGCTCCAGGTGAACCGCTGGGGCAGGGTCCGGGCCAGACCGGACAGGGGCACGCCTTGCCGGCGGGCCAGGCCCAGCAGGGCGAGGTGGACGATGACCGGGTCCCGGGTGGGCAACGGAGCCAGCGTGCTCCCTTCCACGTCCACGTTCGAGGCCGTGAGAAACCCGCCGTTGGCCTCGTAGCCCACCACGCAGGACCGGCCGGCCGCCACCTCCTCCTCCATGGCGGCCACCACATAGGGCGAGCCGATCCGCGTCCGCCGAACCCGTTCGAACGCTCCGGATTTCTCCACGGCCGTGTTGCAGCTCACCGGGGTCACCACGGTGGCCGCCCCGCAGAAGCGCGCGCACAGAATGCCCGCCACGTCCCCGCGGAACCACTTGCCGTGCTCGTCGCCGACGAGCGGCCGGTCGCCGTCTCCGTCCGTGGAGAGCACGGCGTCGAAGCCGTACCGCTCCGCCCAGGCCCGGGCCTTGCGCACGTCCTCCTCCCGAATGGCCTCCGTGTCCACGGGCACGAAGGTCTCGGAGCGATCCAGGGGGTGCACCTCGGCGCCGAGGCCGGTGAAGATGCGCACGAGCAGGTCCCGGCCCACGGCCGAGTGCTGGTACACCCCGAGCCGGCACCCCGTGAGAAACCCCGACGGAAAGGCCTCCAGCCAGCGGGAGACATAGGCCTCCTCGGCGTCCGGGTCCACCGGTCCCAGGTCCGGGCCGGAAGGGCCGGACGCGGTGTCGGGCCGCGCCTCCTGGGCCATCATGCCCGCCTCGTCGCGCTTCAGGATCTCGCCGGCCGGCTTGTTGTACTTGATGCCGTTCCGGTCCTCGGGAATGTGGCTCCCGGTGACCATGACCGAGGGGATGCCCTCCCGCAGGCCGTACAGGGCCACGGCCGGGGAGGGGACGCGGCCGCAGTGCACCGGGCGGTACCCGCAGTCCCGGACGGCCCGGGTCACGGCCCGCAGGATCCGTTCCGTGCTGGGACGGAGGTCTCCGGCCACGGCCACCCGGTCGTCCGAGGCCCTTTGGCCGCTCTCCTCGAGGTATCGAAGAAAGGCCGCGGTGTAGGCCATGCACACCTCGTCGGTCATGTCCGAGGCCAGGCCCCGGGCGCCGCTGGTTCCGAACTTCACTCCGCTCTGATGCATGAGGTCGGCTACGTTCATGGGGGCTCCTGTTCCATCGGGAGGTTTTCTCGAGGCCGCCAGCTTCCTCGTATCGCCGGTTGACGGCTCAGACTGCTGTGCTACACTGATCCCGTGCTTCACGGGGAGGATGCCATGGCGAACCTGACGATCACAGTGGATGAAGATGCCTTGAAAAAGGCCCGCATTCGCGCTCTGAAAGAAGGCACGTCGATCCATGCCTTGCTGAGAGACTTCCTGGAATCCTATGCCGGGGCGCAGCGTGCACGGCAGAAGGCTGTCCAGGAGATCCTGTCCCTGTCCCGAGAGGCCCGGTCCCGGCGAGGGGAACGGATCTGGTCACGGGATGAGTTGCATGAGCGGCCGTGATGCGGACGTTCTTTGATACCAACGTTCTGGTTTACCTGTACGATGCGGATGCGCCTGAGAAACAGGCGCGCGCACGCGAGGTCTTTGAATCCGAGGCCACCGCCGGCCGCGCGCTGTTGAGCACTCAGGTGCTTCAGGAGTTCTATGTGACCGTCACCCGCAAGCTGGCCGTGCCTCTTTCACCGGAGACGGCCGAGCACATCGTGCATCATCTCACAGCCCTGCCGATTGTCCAAGTGGATGCCCAAATGGTCCTTTCAGCCATCGGTCGAAGTCGTCAACGGTCATTTTCTTTCTGGGACGCTTTGATCGTGGAGGCCGCGTTGGCTGGCGGCGCCCAGTGCCTGATGTCCGAAGACCTTCAGGACGGTCAGGTGATTGAAGGTCTTGGAATCGAAAACCCATTCTCATAGACTGATTCGAGGGCAGCCCCTTCTTGGTTCGGTACGGTTCGACCGTATGAGCGCCGGGTCATTCATACCTTCTTCCGGGTCCACGGCGAACCGGGACAGGACCCGGAAGTAGGTCTCCCCGCCCTGGACGGTGGTGTCGTTGTGACCGGCCCGGTCCAGGGCGAGAAACGCCTTGGGCCCGGCCGCGGCGGCGTACAGGGCCTCGCCCATGGAGAAGGGCACGATCTCGTCGGCCCGGCCGTGAATGAAGAGGGTGGGAACCCGCAACCGCCCCACCTTGTCCAGGTTGTTGTAGTGGGCCGGCAGCACCGGGGCGAGCAGGGCGGAGATCCCCATGCGCCGGGCCATTCCCCGTGTGCTGGTGAAGGCGCTCTCCAGGATCGCGCCCCGCACCGGGTGGTGCAGGGCCACCTCCACGGCCACGGCGCCGCCCAGGGAACGGCCGAACACCACGATCCGCTCGGGCGAAACGCCCCGCTCGTTCACCAGGTGCTCGTACGCGGCCCGTCCGTCCGCGTAGATGCCCTGCTCGGACGGGGACCCCGTGCTTCGGCCGTACCCCCGGTAGTCGAAGAGCAGCACCCCCAGCCCGTGCCGCACCAGGTGCTGGACGTTGTCCAGGCGGTGGCTGATGTTGCCCGCGTTTCCGTGGCAGAAGAGAAGCACGGGCGCCCGCGTGTCGGGCGGAGGGAAGTACCACCCGTGGATTCGGACCCGGTCCGCCACCGGCACGAGCACCTCCTCGGCCCGAAGTCCCAGATCGCTCGGCTGGAAGTCCAGCTCCGCCTGCGGGAAGAACACGAAGAAGCGCTCGATGTGGGCGTAGAAGGACACGAAGGCCAGTCCTCCGGCCAGCAGGAGGCCCCCGATGTGGAACCATCTCAGGCGTGGGTTCAGGGTCATGGTCCGGCCTGCCGGCGGTTCTCTGCATTCGGCCCGAAGACCGGCCGAGTGCATGAGCCAAAGAATCGTTTCTCAACCCCTTCGGGAACATGCTATGCTTGCCCAGACTACGAGACCTTCCGCCGGAATGCAATCCGGTTCGAACATCTCAGGAGGTGACCCATGGAAGGCACGTACCGAATCCTGATCGTGGACGCGGACCCGGCGTCCCGGGAACGTCTTTGCGACCTCCTCGGGGCGGAGGCCGGGTTCACCGTGGAGACGGCCGAGCGGGCGGAGGAGGCCCTGGACCGGATGCAACGGCACGTCCCGGACATCGTGGTGGTGGACCAGGCCGTGCCGGACATGGAGGGCCTGGCCTTCTGCTGCCGGATCAAATCCGATCCCGACGCCCGGCTCTCCAATGTCTACCTGATCCTCCTGGGTGGCCGGGACGATGCCGAGGAGATGAGCCGGTGCATTCGAGAAGGCGCGGACGACGTCCTTCCCAAGCCGGTCCGGCCCGAGGCGCTCCTGGCGCGGATTCAAGCGGGCCGGCGGGTGGCCTTTCACCTCAAGAAGTCCGGGATGACCGCGGAGAAGGCCTTCGAGGCCATGGACGTGCTCCTGATCCAGGAAGGGGGGTGCGCCCCCGGCTACAACCCGGTGACCGCCTTCATCACCTACTCCCTGGAGTCCCAGGGCCGGGAGGTGTTCGCCACGCGGGAGGGCTTCAAGTCCCTGGTCTCGGCCCGGTGCGAGGACTTTGTCCGGCTGGTGTACGACCCGGACCTGTTCAGAAAGCTCGACTACATTCCCGGGGTGTTTCACGCGGCCCCGCTCGTGGAGTGGCGCGGGGCGCTTCTTCGGGGGGAACGCTACCGGGACTTCGTGCGGGAGGACGTCCAGCGCCAGGCGGCGGCCGCCATTCAGGAGCGCAAGGTCGGGGCCATCGTGGCCATCGGCGGCAACGGGACCTTCAAGGGCGTCCGGTCGCTCTGCGAGTTCCTGCCCACGTCCATCCAGGTGTTCTTCGTGCCCGTGACCATCGACAGCGACGTGGCCGGCACGGACTGCATCGGCCAGCACACGGGTGTGGAGATCGGCGCGGAGAAGATCCGCTGCTACATGGCGGACGCACGCACGCACAAGCGCACCTACGTCGTGGAGATGATGGGCGCGAACAGCGGGTTCCACGCCCTCCACGCCTGCCTGGGCGCCCGCGCCCACCTGGCCGTGCTCCCGGGCATGGAGATCGATCACCGCGCCGTGGTGGAGGCCATGAACCGGCGGAACGAGTGCGTGATCGTGGTGGCCGAGGGGTACCGGAAGCAGGCCCGGGAGGACGAGGGGAGCACCCTCAACGCGGCCGAGTACTTCCGCCGGGAG
>CAYYVD010000265.1:0-7130 GCA_964475045.1 uncultured Desulfobacterales bacterium
GGAGGACGCCGGGGAAGGGCCGAAAAACGCCGTGTTCACCCTATCCGGGCGGTGGATCCTGACCCGCCTCCATCAGGTCAGCCGGGAGGTCCGGGAGGCCCTGGAGGCCTACCGGTTCAACGAGGCGGCCTCGGTGTGCTATCACTTCACCTGGCACGAGTTCTGCGACTGGTATCTCGAGATGGCCAAACAGGGCCTCTACAGCGACGACGAGCCCCTGAAGCGGTCCACCCGGTTCGTGCTTCGACAGGCCGTGCTCGCCGTGCTCCGCCTGGCCCATCCGTTCATGCCCTTTGTGACCGAGGAGCTCTGGCACCGCATCCCCGGAACCGAGGGGAGCATCATGAAGGCACCGTTCCCCGAGCCGGACGACTACCTCGAGGATCCGGCCGCACTCGAGGAGATGGCGCTCCTGACGGGGCTGATCACCGCGATTCGGAACATTCGGGGCGAGATGAACATTCCGCCGGGGAAAAAGGTCAGCGTGGTCCTGGAGCTTCCCGACCGGGCGGAGGCGGACGTCGTCCGCCGCAACATCGCCCATGTCCGGGCCCTGGCCTCCGTGGAGTCGGTGGAGATCGTGGAGAGCCCCGAAAAGCCCGAGGCCTCGGCCAGTGCGGTGTTCGGAAGCGGGCAGGTGCACGTGCTCCTCAAGGGGCTCCTGGACTTCGAGGAGGAGAGGCGACGGCTTCGCAAGTCCGTTCAAAAGATCGAAAAGGAAATGTCCGCCTCCCAAAAGAAGCTGTCCAACGAGGGGTTTCGTCGAAAGGCCCCGCCCGAGGTGGTGGAGGAGGTGCGGGAGCGGGTGCAGAGCATGGAGCAGCGGCTGGCCAAGCTGAACGAGAGCCTCACGTTTTTCGAAGCCATTCGCGAGGAGTGATCCTCGGCGGACCGTGGGCCGGGGAAGAAGGGGTGCCGTCGTGAGGTGGGATGCCTTTTTCGGCCGGAAGAAGGAGGCTCGGGACCGGGAACGCGAGAAGATTCAGGGCCTGATCCGGCGCATCGAGAGAACCGCCCCCCGTGTCCACCACCGGGACCGGGCCGCCCGGTACTATCACTACGCGCAGATTCGGGCCTATGTTCGTCCGCTCAGGGTGCTGCTCGAGGCGGTGGCCGACACCGAGACCCTGGCGCAGGACGAGGGGGCGGCCGTCCGGGAGCTCTACCGCCGGCTGCTGGGGTTTTACGACGTCCGCGGCCGCCTCAGCCTGGACGAGGCCGTCGGGGATGTACGTCTGCGAAGGAAGCTCAGCGACCTCATGGTCCTTTTCTACGGCCGCAGGGGCGTGCGCGGGGACAGGCTCTCTGGCATGCTCGAGCCGCTTCGGGAGAGAGGCGACGGCGACCGGTCCTGAATCCGATCACGCCTCCGTGGTGTCGACTTGCCGCAACCGGCCCTTGATGTGGTCTGCAAAGCGCTTCAGGTCCTCCAGCTGTTGGGGGTTCCTGAACACCTCGTCCCGGTCGATGTCCAGATAGTCCTGCACCAGGACGTTTCGAAATCCGGCGATCGGGGCCAGATGCTTTGCAAAGTCCATCGGCAGGGTGCCCGCCTGACCCAGGCGCAGAATCGGCTCGTGATAATCCCTCGGTTTTTCCAAGGATTCCAGGGCGACCATGCGATTGGCGATGTCGATGACAGCCTGGAATGCATTGGGCCATGTCCTGATCATGGAACGATCCGGTGCAAGCCCTTGGCCGGGAAGGGGCTAGACCTGAATGCGGATCATGTCGTACAGGCGCCGGCCCATGCTCCGGAGCTCCTCGGCTTCCTCCGGGTCCGAGCCCTCCTCCTTCTTCTCTCGAACCCTCTCCGTGGTCAGCCGTTCCAAGGCGGTGCGGAAGGTGAGCTGGGAAACGGACTCCAGGTGGTCGATCACGCCCTGCTTGTGATACTTCAACCCCATGGCCTTCATGTCCTTGAGCTCGTCGGCTTTCTTGCCCGGTTTTCGGCCCTCCTGCAGAAGGGCTTGAATGACGATCCAGTAGGACTCCAGGAAGGTCTTGGCGAAGCGCGCCCACGCCGGGAGCCGGTTGTGCCCCAGGCGGGTGACCTGGTAGCCCGAGACGGACGCCGCCTTGCGGACCAGACCCGCCTCCTCGAAATCCTCCAGCACGGCGTGAACCCGCGAGCGGTCGTCCGGGGCCGTTTCGACGATGAACTCCTTTCGAAACAGGGTTCGCAGAAACCGGTAGTCGTCCTCGATCGCTGTAAGGGGCTTGACCTCCTCCTCGCCCTGCAGCATGGAGACCGCCACCAGCGCGTGGTGGATGAACCGATGGATGATGCTGTTCTTGTAGAACTCCAGTTCGACCTTCTGCTCGTCCTCCACGAAGTAGAAGCGCTCCCCTCCTTCCGCTATCTCCAGAAAGCCGACCACCTTCCATGAGATCAAGAGGGCGACGGTCTGCTGCACCGCCTCCTCGGGCGCATCCAGGCTGGCGGCCAGGGGAGCGCCCTGCTTGCGCAGGAACGCAAGGTACTCCAGAGCGGTTTCCTCGAGCTCCTCCATGTGAAAGCCCCCGCGGTGACCCGTGAGGATGGCCGAGGCCACCAGGGAGAGTGGAGTGACCAATGTCACGCGATTGATGGAGCGAATCAGGTGAAAGGCGAGGTGCCTGTGCACCCTGTCCGTGTGCGAAGCCCTGCTCTGCAGATAGGCCTTCAGGGACACGGGCTCGCCGAACCGGATGTAGATCCTTCCGTAGGTTCTCTTGAGGAAGCGCCGGGCTCGAATGACCTGCCAGAAGCTCTCCTTGGACTTCTCCCCGCCGGCCATCTCCTCGAGAAAGGCCTTTTCCTCCAGAATTCGGTCGTAGCTGATGGAGGAGGGGACGAAGATCAGGTCGTCGGCATAGCCTTCCTCAAAGGCCTGGAGGAGGATGGTGAGAAAACCGATCTTCGGGAGGATCAGCTTGCCGCTGCGGCTTCGTCCCCCTTCAATGAAGAACTCCAGCGGGTGCCCCTCCTCGATCAAGGCCTTGATGTATCGGTTGAAGACCTCCCGGTAGAGCTTTGCCCCTCGAAAGGTGCGGCGGATGAAAAAGGCGCCGGACTTTCGAAAGACGTGCCCCATGGGCCAGAACGCCAGGTTCTTGCCCGCGGCGATGCGCGGGATGTGCATGTTGTAGTTGTGCAGCACGTAGTTGAGGACCAGGTAGTCGATGTGGCTCTTGTGGGAGGGGACATAGACCAGGGGGCCCCTGCGCGCCCGTTCCCGCACCCGGGCGATGCCTTCCGTGTCCACGTCGATGCCGTCGAAGAGCTTCTTGAAGAACCAGGTGAGCGCGAGATGAAAGAACTCGATGTAGGCGATGTTGAAGTTGGCGGCGATCTCGTCGAAGTACTCCCCGGCCTTCTTGCGCTGTTGCACCGCCCGCTTGGAATCGCCTTCGGCCAGGCGGTCGATCCGCTTGCGAACGCCCTCGTCCAGAAGCACGATCTCCTTGAGCTGCTGGCGGGACTTCATGATCGGACCGAGGATGATTCGTTTCTGCGCGTCGATTCGCTCCACGAGCATCTCTCGAAGCGCCAGGGCCGTGTCCTCGAGTGATTCCGAAGCGGGTTGCTCGCTCAGGAAAGCCTGCAGGTTCACCGGCTCCCCGAAGTCGATGAACGCGCGCCGGTGGTGGCGAAAGAACAGGACCGCTTTGCGCAGGAGGCCCGGGTGCTCCTTGAAACCAAACAGGATCTGGCCCAGGGTCGGGTTGTCCCGCTCCGGGGTCTTCTTGTAGAGCACGAGTTGAGGAACCACGAAGATGGGACGCTCCATGTCCTTCTGGGTCTCGAGGAGAAGCTGAAGGTCGTCCTTCTCCGCGTGCAAGAACCTCTGCAGGAAACGCTTCGGATTTACGAGGAAGATGAGCGAGGTGGTTCCGTCCCGCACGGCGTCACGATAGAAGCCGAGGCGGTAGGGGTCCGGGCGCTCGCCGTGGCGGAGCACATAGGCCAGCCGGTGCAGGGCGTTGCGGAAGAAGAGACGCAGGGGAAGCAGCAGGGAGATGTTCTGGCTGAACGCGAGCTTCGGATAGGGGAGACGCCGCATCCGGAAGTTGTAGTGATACATGAGGTAGTCGAGCCGCCCCCGGTACTTGATGGCGTACACGACCGTGCCCTCCCGGTTCATTCGCTTGAGCTCTTCCTTCATGGGCTCGTCCAGGCTGACCCGTCTGAAGAGGCTGAAGAGAATGCGGCTCAGGAAGAGCCCCGGTTTGTGATCCAGGATGTTGGCCAGAAACAGGTCCCTCTGCATGAATCCACCCCGTTCTCGATTGCGGTGCCTTGATTGTTATGCCCGTTGGTACGTGAAATCAAGGCTTTTCAAAGGGTGGATGGGCCGTTGGACGGGCGGGCCGGCGCCTGGAAAGCGGTATTGACAAACCATTCCGCGATGACCGACAATGAACCAAACCCTCATCTTCGAGGAAGAGAAACGGAGGGAGACATGTTCAGGCCCATGGTCATATCCGGCCTTACCGTGGATCCGTTGACCAACAGCCCGATCGTCATCTTGAAGGAAACCGACGGGGATCGAACCCTGCCGATCTGGATCGGCCTGCTGGAGGCAACCGCCATCGCCAGCGAGCTCGAAGGAATCAACTTCTCGAGACCCATGACCCACGACCTGTTGAAGAACATCATGGAGACGATCGAGGTCCATGTGGAGCGGGTGGAGGTCTGTGATCTGAAGAACAACACGTATTATGCGCTCATTCACGTGCAGCACAAGGGCAAGGCGATCTCCATCGACGCGCGCCCGAGCGACGCGCTTGCACTTTCGTTGAGGGTCGGGGCGCCCATATTCGTGGCCGAGGAGGTCATTCAGAAATCCAAGCAGATCGATTTGCAGGCGGAGGCGGAGGACAAGTCGGAGCAGGGCAAGAAGTGGCAGGAAATCCTGGAAAAACTGAATCCCGAGGATTTCGGAAAGTACAAAATGTAGCCGATCCGTCCGCTTTGCAGGTCATCACCGGGCGAAGGACCCCCATGACGTTTCAGGGCCCGAGCAAGCGACGCGCCCGGAGGCTCTCCATTCGAATCCCTCGACATTGATCGATGAGACATCCACGCGTCCGATGCAGGCCTGCGTCGGACCCAAGGGCGGCGAACGCGCGCCTCGATCCCCGGTGGACTCGGTGATCGAGGAAGGGGTTCGCCGGATCGCATGGACATGAAAAAAAGAGGTGCCAAGGGAGTCTGGCACGGGGCCGGCATCGTGATCGTTGCGATCTGGCTGGTGCTGGTGGGTGTGCTGGTCCGCAAGATCCATTTCTCAGGCTCCGGGGCGGGGGGGATGGCCGGGGTCGAAGCCCCCGCGCCGGTTCAGGACGTGCAGCGGGAGTGGAAGGAGCTCTTTTTCAAGGACCGAAAAATCGGCTATGCGGTTCATCTTCTTCGCCCCGAGGCCGATGGGTACATTGTCCAGGAAGAGATGTTCCTCCGGCTGAACCTCATGGGACTGGCCAGCGGCGTGTACACGGTCACCCATTGCCTGACGGACGAGCACTTCCGCTTGAAGCGGTTTCGCTTTCGAATGACCTCCGGCACGATCGGCTTCGAGGCCCAGGGGCACATGGAGGGCGCCACCCTGGTGGTGAGCACGGGGAAGGGGAAGGACCGGAGTGTCCAGCGCATTCCCGTGGATGAGGTCCCGGTCATGGGCTCGAGCCTGGAGCACCTGTTCAAACGCAGGCCCCTGCGTGTGGGAGACACGTATCGATTCCCGCTGTTCGATCCGTCGAGCATGAGCCGGCGGACCGTTGAGGTGCGGGTGGCGGCCAGGGAGACGGTGAGCATTCGAGGCATCGACTACGACGCCTTTCGACTGGAGGCCGAGGTTTGGGGGGACCGGTTGACGTTCTGGCTGGACGAGGACGGCGCGACCCTCAAGGAGACGGGGTTCATGGGGCTCACCGCTGTGCGATCCAGCGCGGCGGTGGCGCCGGAGAACATTCAGGGCAGCGGGGACCTGGACTTCTACGAGATCTCCGCGGTGGTCCCGGATCGAGCCATCTCACGCCCTCGGCAGGTCTCCTTTCTCAAGGTCCGTGTCGAAGGGGTGGAGAATGTGCCGGTGGATCGGAGCGCGTGGGACGGGGGAAGGCAGCGATTTTCTCCTCCTGTGTTGGAGGTCACGCGCGAGACGCCGCCTTTCGAGCCCGGGTACGAGCGGCCGCTTTCAGCGCAGGACGAGCGTTTCGCGCGTTTCCTCGAGCCGGAGTTCAACATCGAAAGCGAGCACGAGGAGATCGTGACGGCGGCCCGGGAGATCGCCGGATCCGAGAAGGACCCGGTCACGGCGGCGCACCGCGTTTCCGCCTGGGTGTACCGGAGGCTGGAGAAGCGCCCGGTGGTGAGCATTCCCAGCGCCCTGGAGGTCCTGCGCACACAGGTCGGGGACTGCAACGAGCACGCCACGCTGAGCACCGCCCTCCTGCGCGCGCTCGGCATCCCGGCTCGGATCGCGGTGGGGCTGGTGTATACACGGGAGAAGTTCTTCTACCACGCATGGACCGAGGCCTACCTGGGGGAGTGGATACCCCTGGATGCAACCCTGAACCAGATGCCGGCGGACGCCACCCACATCAAGCTGCTCGAGGGCAACCTGGACAGGCAGGTGGACATGGTGGGCCTGATCGGCAAGCTCGACGTGCAGGTGATGGACTACAGGCATGATTAAACTGATCGATCTCACCAAGCTGTACCGGGGGTTCGTGGCGGTGGACCACATCAACCTCGAGGTCCAGCCGGGACGGTTGTTCGGGTTTCTGGGACCGAACGGCGCGGGCAAGACCACCACCATCCGCATGATCGCCGGCATCATGAAGCCGAGCGAGGGCCGCATCGAGCTCAACGGCATCGATCTGGCCGAGCACCCCTCCGAGGCCAAGAGCCAGGTGGGGTTCATTCCCGATCGTCCCTTCATCTACGAGAAGCTCACCGGCATGGAGTTCCTGCAGTTCATGGCCGGGCTCTACCGGGTGGACCACGGCGTGTCCCCGGAGGGACGGGCCCTGGAGCTCCTGGAGCTCTTCGAGCTGATCGACTGGCGGGACGAGCTGATCGAGAGCTACTCCCACGGCATGAAGCAGCGGCTGGTCATGTGCGCCGCGCTTCTTCCCCGCCCGCG
>CAYYVD010000266.1:0-6970 GCA_964475045.1 uncultured Desulfobacterales bacterium
CTCGGGTCACGAACCGCAGGTTGGCCTTTCGCAGGGAGTCCTCGGCATTCAAGCCGTACCGGCCGGCCAGGCCGGCCAGGTGGAAGAGCAGATTCCCGATCCGGCGCTCCAGGGCGTCCCGGTCCCCAGTCTCCAGGGCGCGCTTCAGGGCCTCCAGGTCCTGCTCGACATCCGCCGGATCGCCTCTGGGATCCTCGTCCCGGTCCTTCGAGGCCGCAGCGCGCTGGGTGAGGCGATGGGCCCGCAGCAGAGCGGGCAGGCCTTCGGGAACGCGGCTCAGATCGGGGGCCGTCGACGGGTCCTTCCCTTGTTCCTCCTGCTTGATCCGGGCCCAGTTCTCCGACACCTTTTCGGGCGTTTCAGCCCGCTCCGAACCGAACACGTGCGGATGGCGTCGAACCATCTTCTCCGTGATGCCCTCCATCACGTCCACCAGGTCGAACGCCCCTGCCTCCTCACCCAGCCGGGCGAGGAAAAGGATCTGGAACAGCAGGTCCCCGAGCTCCCCGCAAAGCTCGTCCCGTGCGCTTCGTTCCACCGCATCCAGGACCTCGTAGGCCTCCTCCAGAAGATACATGCGAACGGTCTCCTCGGTCTGCCGGGCGTCCCACGGGCACCCGCCCGGGCCGCGGAGCCGAGCCACCAGCCCCGCCAGCCGGGTCACCGCCTGCGACAGTCTATGGTTGTCCATTCGCTCCCCGCTCTGCAGACGGCGCCCGCGGCGGGGCGGCCGCTCGAGCCGGCTCGGCCTTCGAATCCCCGAGGAAGCGCCGCTTCCAGTCCTCGAGCCGGTCCGGCGACACCGCCCTCTTCAACACCTGGAAGGACGCAGACACCACCGGCGCCAACCGGGACTTGGTGATCAGAGGTGCCCCGGGCGAAAGGTACACCGTGAGAATCACGATGCCCAGATAGGCGATCACCACCCCCTTGACCACGGCGAGCCCCGATCCCAGCGCCCGGTCCACCCAACCGAGCGCGGTTTTCTTGAACAGCACCCGAAGCCCCCACCCCAGCAGGTTGCACGCCACGAGGGTTCCCAGAAAGATCAGGGCGAAGCTCACCACCGGAAGGAACGAAAAGGCCGGCAGGTGCGGTTTGAGAAGGCCGGTCACCAGGCTCATGTACCGGATGGCGAGCCAGATCCCGAGGAGGATGCCGGCCAGGGAGGCCACCTCTCCCACGAACCCCCGCATGATCCCCCGGACGATGAGGAAGACCATCACCACCACGATGACGACGTCGAGAAGATTCATGGAGTGTTTCTACCAGGGTGCCGGGGTTACGTCAAGACGAATGTCCAGCGATGACTGCGCACAAGCTGCCGGGATTCAAGGGTTTTTCTTCCTCAACCTTCGGCACGGCCCCGGACGGAGGGAATTCCGGCGGAGACATCACCTCACGGCACGGCCGTTCCGGCAAGGGGCGGATCCTTTCGTTGTTCCAGGGACCGTTTTGTGATAAAAGATCGTGCGAGCTGCAACACCGTTTTCCTCTCACGCAAGCTGCAGAAAGGATCCCGAATGCACGAGAACGGCAAGGCCATGGTCCTGGCCTCGTTTGCGGGGGACGCCCACGCCCTGGGCGCCCATTGGATCTACGACCAGAAACGGATCGAGACGGAGATCGGGCGGGTGGACAGCCTGCGCGACCCGCCGCCGACATCCTTCCACGCGGGCAGGAAGGCCGGCGACTTCACCCATTACGGAGACCAGACCCTGGTCTTGCTGGAGTCCGTGGCCCGGCGGGCAGGCTTCCACCTGGACGATTTCTGGCAGCGATGGCTGGATCTCTTCGAATCCTACGACGGTTACTTCGACCAGGCTACCAAGGTCACACTGCAGAACGCCCGAAGCGGGAAAGGCCCCGAGGACGCTGGATCCTTCTCCGACGACCTGGCGGGCGCCTCGCGCATCGCGCCCCTGGTGCTTTGCTATGCCGACGATCGGGAAGCCTTGGAGGAGGCGGTCCGCGCCCAGACCCGCATGACCCACAACAACCCCGTTGTGATCCAGTGCGGGGTCTTTCTCGCTCGAAGCGTCCTGGACATCCTGGACGGGGCCTCTCCCACCGAAGCCCTGGAGAAGAACGTCCCGGACGTTCAGGGCTCCCCCATCGGGCCGTGGGTTCGCGAAGGCATCGACTCCAGGCGGACGGAGAGCCTGGAGGCCGTCCGGCGGTTCGGCCAGGCCTGCCACACGGAGCAGGCCTTCCCGGCGGTCGTTCACTTCGTTGCTCGTTACGAGCAGGACCTGAGGGAGGCCCTGATTCAATCGGTCATGGCCGGGGGGGACAGCGCCGGAAGAAACCTGTTGATCGGCATGGTCCTCGGAGCCCACCTGGGCCTGGGCGCCGTTCCCGAGGACTGGCTCGCCGGGATGACCCGGGGGAAGGCCGTTCAGGAGCAGGTGAACCGGCTGGCCCGCGCCTGAATGCCGGGCGCCTTTCCGTGAAAAGACCCCGAAGGTTTGACATAGGCCGGAGCCGAGGCGGAGGGAATCCTCACCACCGGAGCCAACGACAAGGCCGTCTCAATGTTTTCATCCTCGGGGGTCGGCAGAAGCGAGAGCTTGCTCAAGTCCCTTTGGTCGAAGCACGCGCTCGAAACCGCAGCACCGCGTGGAGCCGTCATGTTGAACGAAAACGAAAAGCTGCAGCTGATCACCCAGATCGTGCTGGACATCAACGAGGTCAAGGACATCGACCTCCTCCTGGAGCGCATCCTCACGAGCGTGCGCAGGGTGTACAATGCGGATGCCGGATCCATCTATCTCAAGGGCGGGGACACCCTGGAGTTCAGCTACACCCAGAACGACACACTTCGAAAGCGTCTCGGTGCGGGACGCAAGCTGATCTACAACACCTTCACCATTCCGGTCAACGACAGCTCCATCGCAGGATACGTGGCCCATCACAACGAAACCGTCAACATCTCCGACGTCTACCTGCTGGACAACACCACCCCGTTCGCTTTTGACTCCAGCTTCGACGAGCTCTCGGACTATCGGACCCGCTCCATGCTCACCGTTCCCATGACCAATCAGCGGGGGGACGTCCTCGGCGTCATGCAGGTGATCAACGCACAGGACGACGAGGGGAACCCCATGCCCTTCGCGCCGTCGGACGAAACCCTGACCCGGCACTTCGCCACCAGCGCGGCCCTGGCCGTGGAGCGGGCCCGCATGACCCGGGACATCATCCTCCGCATGATCAGCATGGCCGAGCTTCGCGATCCCAAGGAAACCGGGTCCCACGTCAACCGCGTCGGGGCCTACTCGGTGGAGATCTACGAGGAGTGGTCCAGGCGCAAGGGCGTCTCATCCGACGAGGTCACCCTGCAGAAGGACGTCCTGCGCATGGCCGCCATGCTCCACGACGTGGGCAAGGTGGCGATCAGCGACCTGATCCTCAAGAAGCCCGCCCGCCTCAACCTGGACGAGTACGAAATCATGAAGAGCCACACCTATCTCGGCGCACGTCTGTTCAAGGACATCAACTCCGACTTCGACGAGATCGCCACGGAGGTGGCCCTCAACCACCACGAGAAGTGGAACGGCACCGGCTACCCGGGATTCATCGACCCCTTCACCGAGGAGCCCGTGCCCGGGTTCACCGACGCGCACGGAGCTCCCCGGCCCAAGCGGGAGGAGGAGATTCCCCTGTTCGGCCGTATTGTGGCCGTGGCCGATGTGTACGACGCCCTCTGCTCCCGGAGATCCTACAAGGAGCCCTGGGACGAGTCGCGCATCCTCGAGGAGATGCACCAGAGCTCCGGCTCCCATTTCGACCCGGACGTGGTGGCGTCCTTTTTCAGCTGCCTGGATGTGCTCAAGTCCATCGCCCAGCGGTACCCCGACCAGGAGTGACCCCCGGCGTCGAGATCCGGAACCCGGAGGTCCCCGGATCCCGTCCCGCTCGAGCCCTTGCTCCGGCCGGCGCGTCCTCCCCTCGGAACCCCTTGACGCTCTCCCGAGCCCCGGCAATAATGAAACCATGCACCCCCACGGAAAGAGACCGCCATGCCGGATCCAGTCATCCACCTGGAAAACGTGAGCTTCTCCTACAACGCTCTGACCGTCCTGGAGGACGTGAACCTGGACGTGACGGAGGGGGACTTCGTGTCGGTGGTCGGGCCCAACGCCGGGGGAAAGACCACCCTGCTCAAGATCATTCTGGGCCTCCTCAAACCAAGCCGTGGGAGGGTCCGGGTGTTCGGCCGCTCGCCGGGCAGGGCCCGGCCGCGGATCGGCTACATGGCCCAGCAAAGCACCCTCGACTTTCTGTTTCCGGTGAGCGTCCTGGACGTGGCCCTCATGGGGCGTCTGGGCCACGGCTCGCGCCTCGGGTTCTACGGGGGGAAGGACCGGGAAGCGGCCATGGAGGCCCTGCGCCGGGTGGAGATGGATGCGCTTCGCACCCGGCCCTTCAGTCATCTCTCCGGAGGGCAGCGGCAGCGCGTGCTCCTTGCTCGGGCCCTGGCCTCGGACCCGGAGCTGCTCCTGCTGGACGAGCCCACCGCCAATGTGGACGCCGCCATTGAAACCGAGCTCTTCGAGATTCTGAACGACCTGAACCGGCGCATGACCATCATGGTCGTCACCCACGACTTGGGCTTCGTCTCCTGCTACGTTCGAAGCGTGGTCTGCGTGAACCGCCGCCTGGCGGTTCATCCCACGAGTTCCATCACCGGTGAAATGATCCACGAGCTGTACGGAGGCCATGTGCAGATGGTGAGGCACGACCGCCAGTGCAATGGGGAGGGTCCCTTTTGGCGGGTTTCCTGACGGACCTTCAGCACCACGCCTTTCTCCAGCACGCCGTGATCATCGGCGTTCTCTCCGCCGTGCCCTGCGGGGTGATCGGAACCTACGTGGTCACGAGGCGGATCACCTACATCGCCGGCGCCATCGCCCACAGCGTGCTCGCCGGGCTGGGCGCGGCCCGCTTCTGCCAGGCGGCGTACGGCTGGTCCTGGCTCCATCCCCTGTACGGCGCGGTGGCCGCCTCCCTGGTCTCGGCCGTGGTGATCGGCTTCGTGAGCCTGCTTGCCCGCCAGCGGGAGGACACGGTGATCGGGGCGGTGTGGGCCATCGGCATGGCCGTGGGGATCCTGTTCATCTCCCGGACCCCGGGCTACAACGAGGACCTCATGAGCTACCTGTTCGGAAACATACTCATGGTGTCCTCCGGCGACCTCACCCTGATCCTGGGGCTCGACGTGCTGGTCCTGCTCTTCGCCGTCCTGTTCTACAACAAGCTCCTCGCGGTGTGCTTCGACGAGGAGTTCGCCCGGGTCCGCGGGGTGCACGTCGAGCTCTACTACCTCCTGCTGCTCTGCCTGACCGCCCTGACCGTGGTGCTGCTCGTGACCGTGGTGGGCGTGGTCCTGGTGATCGCCCTCCTCACCCTGCCGGCGGCCGTGGCGGGTCACTTCTCCAACCGCCTCTGGCTGACCATGGTCCTCTCGGCCGCCCTGACCGTGCTCTTCACCCTGTCCGGGCTGGCCCTGAGCTACGAGCCGGACCTCCCCGCCGGCGCCGTGACCATCGTCCTGGCGGGGGGCGTGTACCTGGTCGTGGCCGCGGCAGGCGCTTTGCGGGTCCGAAGGGGCTGATGGGCCCTGCTCAAGAAGCCCGCTGTTGTCGTCGAGGTCTTGCATGCATCACCTGATCCTTTTTTTCTTGATCCTTCCTCTGGCCGGCTGCGCGGCCACGGCCTCCTCCGGCGACAGAGAGGCCGGATCACCGGCGCAGCCCCTGTTCTGGTTCTACGATGAAGGACTGAACCACCTGGCTTCGGTGCGAAGCGGCACCTGTCCCATGCACCCCTCGTGCTCCGTTTACAGCCGAAGGGCCTTTGGCAAGCACGGCCTCGTGCGCGGGTGGTGGATGACCTTCGACCGCCTGCTGCGCTGCGACCCGGACGAGATCCAGCGAGGGCCCCGCGTTCTGGTCCGAGGCGCCTGGAAGGCCTACGATCCGGTGTCCCGCAACGACCGCTGGTGGTACCGCCCGCCGGAGGCCCCCGCCCCTTCTTCCCAGAGACCGCCCGATCGTTGATGGCTTGAGTTTTCTCCGGACCTGTGAAAAGCTGGGCCACGTGCTCAGCCGGGGCGAGAGCGGAGAGCGGGCGTCATGGGTGCAGCCAAATCCATCATGATTCTGGGGACCGGGAGCGATGTGGGCAAGTCCATCGTCACCACCGCTCTGTGCCGCATCCTGCGCAACCGGGGGGTTCGCGTGGCCCCCTTCAAGGCCCAGAACATGTCCAACAACTCCTTCGTGACCATCGAGGGCGGCGAGATCGGACGGGCCCAGGTGGCCCAGGCCGAGGCCGCGGGGCTGCCCCCGTCGGTGCACATGAACCCGATCCTGCTCAAACCCTCCTCGGCCAGAGGAGCGCAGATCGTCCTCCAGGGTCGCGTGTACGGTCAGATGGAGGCGGCGGACTACCACGCCCTGAAGCCCCGGCTTCGAGAGGCCGTGCTGTCGTCCTTTCACCGGCTCTCCGAGACCTGCGACGTGATCGTCCTGGAAGGGGCCGGGAGCTGCTGCGAGATGAACCTCAAGGAGCACGATCTGGTGAACTTTCCCATGGCCCGGGCCGTGGGCGCGCCCTGCATTCTCGTGGGCGACATCGACCGCGGGGGCATCTTCGCGCAGCTCCTGGGAAGTCACCACCTCATGACCCCCAAGGAGCGGGAGCTCACCGCGGGCTTTCTGATCAACAAGTTCCGGGGCGACCCCCGCCTCTTCGACTCGGGCAGGGACTACATCGAGCAGAAGAGCGGAAAGCCGGTCCTGGGGCTGGTGCCCTTCTACCACCACATCGCCATCGATCCCGAGGACTCGGTGGCCGTGCAGGAGGACCGGAGGGTCTTGCAACCCACCCGCCCGGACGCCCTGAACATCGGCGTGCTGCGCCTTCCCTCCATGTCGAACTTCACGGACCTCGATATCCTGTCCCGGGA
>CAYYVD010000267.1:0-6942 GCA_964475045.1 uncultured Desulfobacterales bacterium
CCCACTCGGCCAGCTACACCCTGGTGGCCTACAAGTCGGCGTGGCTTCGTGCCCACTTTCCGGCCGAGTTCTTGGCCGCGGTGATCTCCAACGGCGGGGGGTACTACTCCGCCTTCGGGTATCTCTCCGAGGCGCGTCGGACGGGGCTCACGCTTCTGCCTCCGGACGTGAACCGGAGCCGGATCGCCTACACCGGCCGGGGCCGGTCCCTTCGCGTGGGGCTCATGCAGCTGAAGGACCTGCGCCGGGAGGCCCGGGAGGCCCTGGTGCGGGAACGGGACCGGTGCGGTCCGTTCGACTCCCTCACGGACTTTCTGGGGCGCACCCACCGCCATGTCCGGTTCCAGGACGTGCGGATCCTGATCCGGGCGGGGTGCTTCGATCGCCTCGAAGGCGACGACCGTCGACCCGCCATGCTCTGGGAGGCCCTGCGGTTTTTCAACCGAGCCGAGTCCCCGGTGCAGGCCCGGCTGTTCAGCGGCCGTTCCTCGTGCAGGGAGGCCGCCCCGGCCCGGTTCTTTCCTCCCCTCTCCCTGGAGGACCGGCTTCGCCACGAGGTGGAGACCCTGGGGTTCCCCCTGTCCGTTCATCCCCTGGAGCGGTACGGCGACCTGCTTCGGCGGACGCGTCGGTGCCTGGCCCGGGACCTTCCGTCCCGGGTGGGACGGATCGTCACCCTCGTGGGCTGGCCGGTGACCGGCAAGACGGTCCACTCCCGGCAAGGGGAGCCCATGAAGTTCGTGTCGTTCGAGGACGAGACCGGCCTGTACGAGACCGTGCTCTTCCCCCGGGAGTACCGGCGCTTCTGTCACCTGCTCGGGAGGTCGCGGGCGTACCTCCTTCGGGGCAAGGTGGAGGAGGAGCTCGGCGCCGTCACCGTCACCGTGGGCTGGATCGGGTTCCTGGACCGTCGTTACGGGTCCGAAGCGCCGGCCGGGAGGTCCCGGGGCACCGGAAATGGGAATGGACGCCGAGTGGAAAAGGGTGTTAGGAAGTCCGGATGATCCCCTGGAAGGACATGGTCCGGTTCGTTCGGATTCTGGCGAGACAAAGGCTCAGCCCGGTGCACCAGCGTACAATTCGATCCATGGCCCGAGAGGGACTCCCCTGGGAGCAGGTGACGGCCTTGGCCTGCATGGAGGGGGTCGCCGGCCTGGCCTATGTCCACCTGAGGGATCTGGGCCTGCTGGATGCGCTTCCAGAGCCCGTGTCGTACGGCTTGGAGGCGTACTACCATCAAACCGGGTTTCGGACCCGGGCCGCCCTGGCCCAGGCCGAGGAGATCGCCCGAATCTGCGAAAGAGCCGGCATCCCTGTGATCGGGCTTCAGGGCCTCTCTTTGGTGCCGGCGGTCTACCGGAACCCGGGGCTGAGGCACCTCTCGGACCTGGACCTCATGGTCCGAGAGGACCGGAAAGGACCGTTCAAGGAGGCCCTCGCAAGGGCCGGCTTCGGGCCCCTGGATTCGGCCTACCCGGACGTTCTCGTCCGAGACGGGGTGCCGGTGGACCTCCACACCCACCCTCTGAACGTGGAGCGGATTCGGGCCAGGCGACACCTGTTTCCCGGAAGCCTGGCGCCCATGTGGGAGCGGGCCCGGCCGCTCTTCGCCTCGAGCGACGGGCTCCTGACCCTTCACCCGTCGGACAACCTCGTGGCCTTGGCCGCCCACGCCCTGAAGCACGGGTACGAAAAGCTCTTCTGGATCATGGATCTGCACGAGTGGGTGCAGGAGAAAATCCGGGAAGAGGAGGGCTGGTGCGATGCGGCGGACCGGGCCGGGTTGTGGAGACAGGAAAAGGTCTTGGCCTATACCGTGTTGCTGGTCTCTCGTGTGTTCGGCTGGAGGATTCCACGTGTTGCTCAGGAGCGCCTCGGCCCGGATTCCCTCAATGCCCTGGAAAAGCACCTGATTCGGTTGAAGGGCGGGGGCATGCCGTCCCCCGCCTTGGGCTGGCTGCTGGAGTTCGAGAGCCTTCCAAAGGTGAGTGGACGGGTCGACTGGCTTCTGGGGAACCTGTTCCCGGAAGCGAATGTCATGGGCCAGGTGCAGAAGGGAAGAGGCTGGCGGCGGACCGCACTCCCGAGGCTTCGCAGGGCTGTGGACGCCGTGATTACGCTGGCTGACGCCATCCGCCAAACGCGAGCCTTTTCCTGAGCCTCACGATCAGGCGTTGGGTCCGCTTCCTGAGTCGCACTTCCCTCCAGCCGAGCTGCCTGCTTCGCATTTCCCTCCGGCCGCGGCACTTCCCGACTCGCATTTTCCTCCTCCAGCGGCGCTGCCTGACTCGCATTTGCTTCCGGCCGCTGTACTTCCTTGCTCGCACCTGGAGCCGGCAAAGCTTCCCGTTTCACATTCGCTTCCGGCCGTCCCCCCGGTGTCGCACTGCACGCCCCCGGGGCTGCCTCCCGGTTCACAGGGGGGAGCCGCATGGGCCACACCGGCTCCCAGATCGAACAGACGGGGGGGTTCATAAGGACGTCGTTCACCGGAATCAGAGGAGTGGTCATCCACCATGGTTGCTTCCTTCCATCCATGCCGTGAGCCGGACCACGTCCGGCTCGCGGGAAAAGCACACGGCATGCGCGGGAACACTTGTGCAAAGATCGTGGATTCGTCCAAAGAGATCCTCTCTGGCGCGGATGGACAAATAATCAAAAAAGTGAACAAATCGAAATAACATTCGGGTCAGAGACTCCACCGGGGAGAGAGGCTGAAGCCGATGGGTTTCGTCCCGGCCCAGAAAGTAGACTGCCCGAAGCGCCGCATCCCGGTCAGGAGGGCCCACCTTCCAGGCATGGTTTCCGCGGTACTGGGTGTAGGGCGAGGCGAGCACACAGAAGCTTCCGTTTCTTCGAAGCAACACCGGACCGTCATCCGAGATCACATCGAGGGTTTTGACCGTGCGAGCCAGGGTCGTCTTTCCGGAGCCGGACTCCCCAAGGAAGAGACAAGCCTCCTGGTGTCGAGCCAATGCGACGCCATGAACGAAACAGCTGCCGTCCTCGGCCAGTACCTGAGCCAGGTACATCCATAGCAGCCTGTAAAGCGGTTGAAACCGCCAAGGTTCCGCCTCCGGCAGGTACATCCGTCCCAGGCGGGAGCCGGGATCGAACAAGAGGACGCCGCCCATGACCCAAGCGGCTACCACATCCGGATTCAAGGGCAGCCCATCCTTAGCAGGGGCATCCTCACCGATTCGGCGGATCGCCTGCTCTACATGCAGGCGCTGCTCTAGAGGAAACGGCAACTGCACGGAGCTGTCGCGGCTTCGGAATCCCTTGGAGGTCGTTACGAGCAGCTCGGCATCCAATGGCCCTTCGCCGCCTTCGAAGCCCTGGATGTATCGCCGGATCAGGACAGCGGCCTGCTGTACCGGTTCATCCAGCTGAATTCCGATTCGTTTTCCCGCCAAGGTCAGGACCAGGGATTCCATGAGATCCTCAGGCAACCCTCCGGGATTCCGGAAAGAGCCCGGCCCGATCCAGGTCCCGGCATAGGAAGTAAGGTGCAAACAGGTCCCCATCCAGGGCATAGGCATTGGCCCGGCATGAACCGAGGCAGTGGAACCGGAAGATGCAGGTCCCGCAGACGTCCTGGAGTTGGTGGGGCAGACCGTTTCGAAGTTTCTCGAGAATGGCGTTCTCTTCCCAGACCACGGGCAACGCCTCGGTTCGAATGTTCCCCATGCGGAGGTCGGGCCGGGTCCAGCCGATGCCGCAAAGGGAGATGTCGCCGTTGGCCAGGACACCCAAGATGTTCAGGATTCGGCACGTCGCGATGCCCTCCTTCAGGATCTCATCCATGGGGAGAAACGCCGGGGGGAGGTCCAGACAGACATGAAAGCCGCCCATGTCCGAACGGACTGCCCGGACAAGGGCCTGAAGGTCCATGAGCTCGGCCAGATCCAGGTTGAGCCCTTTTGCAAACGCCTCCGTGCCCCTTCCGCAAGGAAGCAGCGGGTTGATCTTGACGGATCCCGCACCCCAGGAACGGGCCAAATGAATGAGGTCGGGCACACCCTCTCGATTCAATCGTCCCACTGCCATGATGACCTCCGGTCGAAGGCCCTGCTCCACGAGCCGTTCGACGCCTTTGCGCGTGAGCTCGAAGCATCCGCGGGCACCCCGAAGCCGGTCGTGGAGCTCGGGATCGGCGGCGTCCAGACTGACCGAGACGTGGACTACGCCGGCATCCACCAGCATCTGAACGGCTACTTGGGACAGGAGAGTCCCGTTGGTTTCCAGGCTGACGTAAAGGTTCCTTTGCCGTGCGAAGTCCAGAAGGCTCTGCAGATCCTCGTAGAGCAGCGGCTCTCCACCCGTGAGCTTGATTCGCTGGAGCCCGAGTGGAACCGCCTCCGCCACAGCGCGTTTCAGCGGTTCAAGGGGAATGCCGGTTTGAGGCCCGTTCACGGTTCGTGGCGCGATCCAGCAGTGGGCGCAGGTCAGGTTACAGCTGTCCACCAGATAGAGATACAAATCGGTCAAGGCAAAATCGAGGCCGGTGTTTGTCTTGGATGCCATTGGGAAAGCAGGCAACGTCAGTCCTGTTCTGTAGGAAGGAGGATCCTGTGTTCTTTCAAATCCTTGAGAAAGCGGTCCAGATCACAACGAAGACGCTCAGAGGGCATGTCGGGAAAATCCTTCCGCAGACGATCAAGCCAATGCGTAGCGTCTTTCCCATCCATGATCAGACCGAGCAAGGCCCGGCCAGTCCTGTTGACAAACTTCAGGTCACCGGATTCGGGGTTGAAGATCAGGGCCCCGCCTCCTTCCTCGCGAAGGACGAGCTCGGGGTTCCATTGATAAGAAGGTGCATCCACCATGCCTCAGGCAAGGGCTCCCATGCGTCTTAGACGCTGTAGAAACGCCATGGTATCTGTCCAGGCGCGCATTTGCGAGACTTCGTATCGGCGATAGACCCGCTCTGCGATTTTTTCAGGGGACTGTATGCCGTCACAACACGACCAAATGAAACACCCTGTGGAGTTCAAATGCCCCGCAGGTCGGGCGACGCCCTGCCGGTGCTTGTATAGAACACCGCCGTGATCGTTCATTTGAAGTTGGATTCCAGGATGCTTTTGCGGCCTGGTGGACAGCAACGACTCCAGCTCCATCCGGTTCAAAACTCCGCTCAGCAAAGGCCTGGTCGCACCGAAGCCGCGTCCGGGGAAGGACCACGTAGCGACGAGAGCGCCCAGGAAGCTCGATAGCAGGGTGCGGCGTGAGATGTGCATCGATTGGCCCTCCGTATCACCCATGGTATCGATCCGCTTCCTTCGAATCAAGCTCGAAAATGCTCGCAAGCCCGGTTTGCCGGAGGAACAACCGGTAGCAGTCGTGGGGGTTGGCGCGGTTCGCGTCCCCGGTCAGGGTCAGGGCCGGCCCCGGACAGCTTCCGTTGCAGAAGAGAGCCCACGGGCAGTCTTCACATCCCGGTACGTCGCGCATGGGGATGCGGTGGCGGTTGCGAAGGGACTCGAGCGTCGAATGGGAGGTCCAGACGGTGCGCAGGCCGTCCCGGCCCATGCAGCCCAGCATCAGGGTGGAGAGCATGTTGCAGGGCACGAGGGTCCCGTCGTGGTGGACCGCCAGCTTGTGGAACATCCCCGAGCACGCCGACAGGCTCCCCATGCCCCGCTCCGGAGTGCCCCGGCGCCGGGCGTGCTCCATGCTTCGATACTGGTGCCACTTGGCCAGGGGGCCGGCCGAGGCCGTCACCCGACCGGGGTATCGGGTCTCGAGGCGCACCAGGGAGACCATGGCCTCGAGGAGGGCCCTGGGCGTGAGCCCGATGCGGTCCTGGTGACGGCATCCCGCACCGATGGGAACCGCGTCGTTGGTGGACAGCACGGGAACGCCGATCTCCTCGAGCAGGAACCCGGACAGGGCTTCCAGGTCGGACACGTTGAACCGGTTCACCGTGGTCCGCACGGTGACGGGAAGCCCGGCCTCCACCAGGAGATGCAAGCCTCGAATCGCTTTCTGGAAAGCCCCTGGGCCCCGACTTCGGTCGTGCACCTCGGCCGAGGATCCGTCGATGGAGACCTGGATGCTGTCCAGCCGGTCCCGTCGTCCCCCCTGCTCGAGCCGGGAGAGGAGGCGTTCGGTGATCAGTGTGCCGTTGGTGAGTAGGTCGTATCGAAGGCGGCTGTCCACGGCGGCGTCGATCAGGGATCCCAGATCCTCCCGGCAAAACACCTCCCCGCCGCTCAAGGTGACGTGGCGAACCCCCAGAGAGCGGAGCTCACGAAACAAAGCGAGCCACGCCCCCGTGCCGGCATCCGGCCGGTTTTGCATCTCATCGGCGTAAAAGCAGTACGGGCAGTGAAGATTGCAGCGGCCGGTGACCGAGACGTCCAGGCTGCGAGGGGCATCCTGGTCCCGGGGGAACAGGTCCGGCGCTCCACGGACCGAAGCCGGTGCCGGATTGGGGGCGGCGAACCCGCTCGTGTGCAGGTGGTCGAGAAACGCGCTCACGTCGCGCTCTATGGCCTCGACCGGCTCCGCACCGAAGGCGCGGGCCACGTTCGCGGTCAGGTCCGCGAGCGACCGCGTGCCGTCGAGGTGCATCCAGATCTGCAGGCCGGTGGAATTGACCGCCTGTTCCAGATTCCGGTCCGGATCATAGAGCAGCGCCCCGCCTCGAGGAAGGACGCGCGTGGACACGGTCTCGCGACGGGACCAGAAGGCGGTGCTCGAATGGGCGTGGGACGGTGGACGACCTGGTCGGCGTCTACGGCTCGTGTGCAGCATGCGACCTCATTCGGGGGGCCTCCTGTAGGTGAAACGCACCTTGTGGTCTTCGGGGCGATTGTAATCCAGGGCCACAGGAACCCCTTGAACCTCGGCGTCGCCCGGCTCCACCTGGAAACCGAGCCTTTGGTGGAAGGCGACGGACCCCTGGTTCACCGGTGAGGTGCAGGCCCGGACCACGTC
>CAYYVD010000268.1:0-6939 GCA_964475045.1 uncultured Desulfobacterales bacterium
CGCCCGAGGAGTTCTTCCACAACCCCCAGCACGAGCGGACCAAGCTTTTCCTCAGCCAGATCCTCCACTGAGATCCCTCAACGCCGGTTGGTGAGCGTGATGCCGGAGATTACGAGCACCCCTCCCGCCAGGAGGGAGAGGGTGAGGGGCTCGTCGAGCAGGAGGGCGGCGAGGAAAACCGCGCTGACCGGTACCAGGTTGATGAACTGGCTCGCCCGGGCCGGGCCGATGTCTCGTATGCCGCGATAGTACCAGACAAATCCGGCCACCGTTCCGAACACCCCAAGGTACAGAATGCCCGTCCAGCTTTCGAGCGGGTAGTGAAGGGCCTCGAGCAGAAGGCCTTCCGCGAAAGCGGGAACAGCCAGGCAGGCCATTCCGCAAAGAGAGGCCCAGGTCACCGTGACGAGCGGGGAAAGGGTGGTCAGCACGGTCTTGCCGATCAGGGAGTAGGCCACCCAGCTCAGCACGCAGCAGAAGATGAACAGCTCCCCCCATCCCACGCCGCCGTCCAGGGCGGAGAGAAGGTTTCCACGGGTGATCACCACCGCGGCCCCGCTCAGGGACAGAAGAATGCCCAGTACGGCGAGGGGGCGCAAGCGCTCTCGAAAGAGCAAGGCGGAGAACAACGCGATGAACACCGGGTTGTTGGCGATGATCAGGGAGGCCCGGCCGGCCTCGATCCGCTCGAGTCCCAGGAAGAAGAACACGTTGTAGGAGAACACCCCGGTGAGGCCCAGCAGGATCAGCGGTCCCCACGTCTTCCGGTCCGGAAGCGCAAGGCGCCCCTCCATCCGCCGGGTGATCAGGACCAGGCAGAGGGAGGCGGTGAAGAAGCGCAGGAACGCCGCGGAGAACGGGTCGACCTCCCGGGCCACGATGCGTCCGGCCACGAATGTGCCGCCCCAGAAGACGGCGGTGAGGGTGAGCTTGAGGTAGACCAGCATGGAAAAGGCCTCGGAGGTTTCATGGAAGGACGAACAGCGCAAAGAGGATCCGAGTGAAAACGCCGGTCCACACAGGCGCATACCAGAGGCAGGGGCGAAAGGCAAGGAGATCGTTCGGGCGTCTCTTTCCTCGTGAAAACCCGGGAAAAAGGCGACGGTTTTTCATGTCCTTTCGAAAGGGATTTGACTACACTATGGTTCTTGATGAATGGAAACGCCCAGAATGCCAAGACCATTTCACTGAGCGATCTTTGCGGCTTGTCAAGAGGTTACGATCTTTTTCGAGGTCATCATTCTTGCATGCGAGGAGTACTTGATGGAACACCGGCATATCCATGTCAAGGACAACCAATGGGGCATGGCCGTGATTCACTCCCTATGGGAGCGGGGTTCCGAAAAGGACATTGTGTGGCTGATGCGGGAAGTCAAACGGAATCCCAAGGCGGCTGATGCTGTGAAGAGGGCCATACCCCACTCCCAGGTGTATGGATGGCCGAGGTTTTTCAAGCTGCTTCTGGAGGACATGGATGCCTGACCTTGTCAAACGCTACTGGAAGCAGTGGGAGAAACTCCTGGACGCAGCGGCGGAACTCCAAGGGCTTCTTCCGGGCGCCGTCCTCATCGGCGGCAGCGCCGCTTCGATCCATATCAAGCACCGTTTCTCTTTTGACGCAGATCATGTTCTCTCGGATCTCGAGGAGAACTTTGAAGAGGTCCTGGATTTTCTGGAAGGCCGGAATGATTGGGAGACGGCTCGCATCCGTCCGCCGAAAATGATCCTGGGCGATTTCAGGGGCGTTGAGACCGGAATCCGGCAGTTGATGCGGCATCGCCCCCTGGAGACGGAACAGGTCGACATCGGCGGGGGAAAATCCGTCACCCTTCCCACCATGGCCGAAATGCTGAGGACCAAGGCCTGGATGATCATATCCCGGAATGCCGCACGAGATTTTGTTGATGTTGCCGCGCTCGCGAATCATCTGGGTGCCACAACCGCTGTGCGGATTCTCATCGACCTGGACGACTACTATTCGGATCTCATCAGAGGAGAAAAGGCATCCCCCGTCGTTCAACTGATCCGCCAATTGGCACAACCATCGCCCGGAGACCTGGATGAGATCGACCTCACACAATACAAGGGAATTCGCGCCCCGTTTGATTCCTGGGATCACATCGTAAGCACTTGTGAGCGAGTCTCCGTCGCATTGGGAAACCGATTGGCCGACGTCGAAGCATAGCTCTCGTGTTTGAGCGCAGTGCACTCCGGAATCCCCCGACCCCCACCTATTCGTGAAGCAGCTCTCGTTTTGGATGACAGCCTATCAGGGAGTCACGAAGGCTGCCGCAGCAGAACAATGACCTCGCAAGGCGGACAAAGGCGTAGAAGCCAGGTAGAGCCCGGAAGTGAGTTGCTGCCGTAGCAATGGAAAGGCCTGCCGAGGCTCAGCCCCGTTCCATTCGAATGGCGCCCTTGGGGCAGACAAAGGCACAGACGCCGCAGCCCTTGCAGTAGTCGAGGTCGATCTCGATGCCGCCGGTCTCGGGGTTCCGGGTGATGCACAGGTCCGGGCAGAGCATGCGGCAGAGATCGCAGCTCTCGCAGGTGCGCAGGGACAGGCAGGAGGAGGCCGCCCGAATCGCGTCGGCCTCGGTCCACTGGGAGACCGGCCGATCGCAGACCGGAGCCGGGCGGGAGGCCGAAGGGCAGGGCTTGGGAAGGGCGTCGTAGGTGGGGTGCGCGCTCACAACGATTTCCCCTGCTCCAGGAAGTCCTGAACCCGGCAGGCCGTCCGCCGGCCGCCGGCCATGGCCTCCACCACCGAGCTCGGTCCGCTCAACAGGTCCCCGGCGGCGAAGACGCCGGTGCAACCCGTTCCCGGGGTCGAAGGATCGAGTCGAAACCGCGCGGCCCGACCCGACCCAATGCCCTGCAGGATGGGTCCGGGATCGGGGCGCTGCCCCACGGCGACCACCACGGCGTCAGCCGTCAGATCGTGCTCGGTGCCTGGAACGGCGGCCGGCCTGGGGCGGGCGCCGGTCTCCATGGTCTGCGTCTCGGTCCGGACGCAGGTGAGGCCCTGCACGCGGCCGTCCTGACCCGGGATCACCCGCACCGGCGCGGTTCGAAAGCAAAAGGCCACGCCCTCTCGTTCCGCCTCGGCCACCTCGGCCGGATCCGCGGGCATGTGCAGGCGGTCCCGGCGGTAGACCACCGTGACCTGAGCCCCCAGCCGGCACGCGGTGCGGGCGGCGTCCATGGCCGCGTTGCCGCCGCCCACCACCAGGACGCGGTGTCCCGGCGGCCGGTCGTCCCCCTGGTGGACCCGGCGAAGAAAGGTCAGACCCTCCTCCACGCCGGCACGGTCCTCCTCGGGGATGCCCAGGGACGGGCCCTCGGGTGTGCCCGTGGCCAGCACCAGGGCGCGAATGCCCTGATCCCGCAGATCGTCCAGGGTCACATCCGTCCCGAACCTCGTTGCGGTCCGCAGGTCCACTCCCAGGACCAGAATCCGCTCGATGTCCCGGTCCAGGACGTCCGCGGGCAGGCGGAACCGTGGAATGGCCCAGGCCGGCATGCCTCCGGGCCGGTCGTGGCTCTCTATGAGCACGGATCGAACGCCCCGGCGCGCCAGATCGTGGGCCACGGTGAGACCGGCCGGGCCGGAGCCCACCACCGCCACCTCGGGCCTTCCGGAGGCGGTTGCACGCATGCCTCCTCGTCCCCGCAGGGCGGCATAGGCCTTGAGCGTTCGAATGGGGACCGGGCCGTCCGCCCGGCCGCGGGTGCAGGCGGCTTCGCAGGGGCGGGTGCACACGTACCCGCACACCCCGGGAAGGGGGTTGTGCTCGAGAATGCGGTCCAGGGCCTCTTCCGTCCGACCCTGGGACAGCAGTCGCACGTACCCCGGCACGTCCTGGCCCAGAGGACAGGCCGCCCGGCAGGGAGGCTCGGCGGCCTCGAAGGGGGCCATAGACACGGATGTGCGGTCCCCGTAGATCCGGCCGCGCAGACTGTCGGGCTCGAGGCGCATTTCGCGCACCCGGTCCGCGGGGCATCCCCCCAGGCACACGGTGCAGGCGCTGCAGGCCTCGTGGTCCACCACGGGCCGATGGGTGCGGCCCTCAACGGCCATGAATCGCCCCCACACCGCCCCGGCCCGTCTCCATTCGGGAGCCGTCCCTCGCGGTCCCTTTTCTCGGATCTTCCATCCGGCTCCTTTCTCAGCCGTGCTCGGCGGCCCGCACGCCCAGCTCGAAGCCCCGTTCCAGGGCGCGCAGGTTCAGGTCGAGAAACCGGGCTGGGACCTGCTCCCGCACGGCGGTCTCCAGGGCCTCTTTGCGGACGACGCCGGTGACCACCGCTGCGGCGCCGAGCAGGACGATGTTGGCCACCTGCCGGTTTTCGAGCTCGGTGACCGCGCTGTCCGTGGCCGGGATTCCGACGTGGCCGACCCCTTCCAGGGGGCCGGGCGTCACCAGGCCGGCGTCGTAGACCACCCGGGCCCCGCGCTCGGCCAGCTGCCCGGAGAAGGCGTCGTAGGCGGTCTGGCTCATGGCCACCAGCACGTCGGCCCGAAGCACGTGGGGAAAGGCGATGGGCCCGTCGGAGAGGACCACCTCGCTGCGGGCCGCCCCGCCGCGGGCCTGAGCTCCGTAGGCGTTGGACCCCGAAGCCCAGAGGCCGTCCCGAACCGCGGCATGCCCCAGGAGGACGCCCGCCAGGACCACCCCCTGGCCGCCGAAGCCCCCGATGCGCACCTGCGTGATGTGCCGCTGCTTCTGCATTCCCGTCAGCTCATCCTCCCCCTCAAACCCTTGGACCCTTGGATCCTCACCCTTCAAACTCCCCGGTCACGATCTTTCCCTCGAGGGACGCGGCATCCATGCGCTCGGCCTCCTCGCGGGTCACGCAGCGTTCCATGAGGGCCTGGAGCATGGCCGCGGGCGTGTCGAAGCGGTTTCGCCGGCCGAGCTGGGTGGGGCACGGGGAGAGCGCCTCCACGAAGCTGAACCCATCCACGACCAGGGCCCGTTGCACGGCCTCCACGAGGGCCAGGGGCTGGGTCACGGCGTATCGGGCCACGTACGGGGCACCGGCGGCCTGGACCAGCCTGCACAGATCAAAGGGCCGGTGCGGGTTGCCCCGGTTGGTGGTGGCCGTACGCGTTCCCACGGGCGAGGTGGAGGCTGCCTGCCCTCCGGTCATGCCGTAGATCTGGTTGTTGGCGCAGATCACCGTCAGGTCCGTGTTCCGGCGGGCCGCGTGAATGAGGTGATTTCCGCCGATGGATGCCAGGTCGCCGTCGCCGCTGATCACCAGGGTGCGCAGGGCCGGGTTGAAGAGCTTGGCCCCGGTGGCAAAGGGGATGGCCCGGCCGTGGAGCGTGTGCAGGGTGTCGGCCTTGAAATGGGGGCTCGGAATCCAGGCCGCGCAACCGATGCCCGAGACAAAGAGCATCTCCTCCATGGGGATGCCGGAGGCGTCGATGGCCCGCAGGATGAGGTTCATGAGCGTGCCGTGCCCGCAGCCCGGGCAAAAGGGCGTGGTCCTGACCTCGGTCCGCAGAGAGGCTTCCAGATCCCGCGCCATCAGAGCAACCCCTCGATCGCTTCGATCATGTGATCCGGGTGGATGATCTCGCCGTTGGTCCGACCGAAGGGGACCACCTCGCAGCGGGCGACCTTCCGGACCTCCCCGGCGATCTGCCCGCGGTTCATCTCCGGGACGAGGAGCGCATCCACCTGCTCGGACAGGGCCCGCACCTCCCGGTCTGCAAAGGGCCAGACCGTTTGGAGCCGCAGGAGGCCTGCGGGATGCCCCTGCTTTCGAAGCCGCTGCACCGCATAGAGGGCGCTTCGGGCGGTGAACCCGTAGGCCACCACCGCCACCCGGGCGTCGTCCAGGAGGTGACGCTCGGTCCGGACGATCCGGTCCCGCGCGTTCAGGATCTTGTCGTTGATGCGGGCGACGAGCCGGTCGTGGGCCTCGGGGTCGTCGGTCTTGCGAAAGCCCCGGGCGTCGTGGGTGGACCCGGTCACCAGGAGGTTTTCGCCCTCGCCGAAGGCCGGAATGGGCGGAACGCCGTCCGCACCGGCGTCTCCGAAGGGGGGCGCTCCGGGCTGCTTCCTGCGGGGCACCGGCGGGGAAGGGGGCGGCACGTCCAGACGCTCCCGAAGGTGCCCCACCGCCTCCTCTCCCATGACGAACACGGGCACGCGAAAGCGGTCCGCCTGGTCGAAGGCCTCGACGGTGAGCTCGTACACCTCCTGGACCGACCAGGGGCTGTAGGTGATCACCTGGTAGTCCCCGTGGGAGCCCCACTTGGCCTGCATGTGGTCGCCGCTTCCCACGCGGGTGGCCTGGCCCGTGCCGGGTCCGGCCCGCTGGATGTCCGCGATCACCAGGGGGGTCTCGGTGAGGGCCGCGTACCCCACGGCCTCCTGCATGAGACTGAACCCCGGTCCCGAGGTTGCGGTCATGGCCCGGGCCCCGGCCCAGACCGCGCCGATCACCGAGCAGATGGACGAGATCTCGTCCTCCATCTGAGCGAACACGCCGCCCACGGCCTCGAGCCGGTCGGACATGCGCTCCATGATCTCGCTCGAAGGGGTGATGGGGTACCCGGCGTAGTACCGGCACCCGGCGGCCAGGGCCCCTTCGGCCAGGGCCTCGTTGCCCGAGAGGTAATGGGTGCCGGGTTCGAGGAGGCCGTTCTCGATCCTCTCGTCCATGGAACGATCCTCATCGCCGGGAAACGCGCACCACGTCCCGGGCCACGGTGTACTTGTCCAGAATGCGCTCGTTGACCTCCACACCGAGCCCGGGTGTCCGGGGCACGTCCACGGTGCCGTCCGGGTTCAGGGTCATGGGCGGCTCGATGATGTCCTCGGCCACGTAATCCGTGGTGGGAATGAGGTCGTTGTGGTACACGCAGTTCTCCAGGCTCGCCACGGCCAGCCCGTAGGTCTGGGCCAGGCCGGTCTCGATCAT
>CAYYVD010000269.1:0-6892 GCA_964475045.1 uncultured Desulfobacterales bacterium
GCTCGGGCTGATTTATCTGTAGTAATGGCATCCGCTGGCGTTCTGTGTGTGCCTTATGGTGAAGCCCAAGGGAAAGCCGGATGCGTGAAATCTGCCTGTCCGGTTTGACGAGGGGGAGGGGCTCACCCCCCTCCCTACTCTACAACATTCCTGCCGACGGAGGCGTCGTGCAGGCAGGTCAGGCCTCACCGGAATGCTGAGAATGCCGCCATGTTCCTGACCCGCTTCGGAATCCAGCGTCCCGTGGTGGTCCGGATGACGTTCCTGCTCATCCTGGTCCTGGGCGTGTACTCGTACCGGGACATGCCGCGGTACCTGGATCCGGACCTCACCATCGGCCGGGGCATGGTGATCACCGTCTGCCCGGGCTTCTCGCCCGAGGAGATGGAGAAGCTCGTCACCAACCGCATCGAGGAGGAGCTGCAGGGGATCAGCGAGATTCGGCGCTTCGAGTCCAACTCCTTCGAGAGCACCTCCAGCATCGACATCTTCTTTCAGACCGACCTCTCCGACCGGGAGATCCAGCAGGGCATGCAGGAGGTCCGGAACGCCGTGGACCGCGTGGACGACCTGCCCGAGGAGGCCGAGCCGCCGCGGGTCCTGGAGATCGACACGGCGGTCTTTCCCGTGTGCCTGGTGGGGCTTTCCGGGGACCTCCCCATGATGCAGCTCCAGGACGTGGCCTCGGACGTGGGCGAGCTCCTGGCCGAGATCGAGGGGGTCTCGGAGATCGGCATCTACGGCGAGCGGGAGCCGGAGATCTGGGTGGAGCTCGACCCCGTGCGCATGGCGGGCTACGGCATCACCGTCCCCCAGGTGGCCCGGGCCCTGGCCGAGCGATCGCGGAACCGGCCCGGCGGAATCCTGGAGATGGGCGATCACGAGGCCACCATCCGCCTGAAGGGCGAGCCCGACGACCCCGAGGCCCTGGGCCGGGTGGCGCTCGTGGGCGGGGACGGGGCCACCGTGTTCCTCGAGGACATCGCCCGGGTCCGCCCCGCCCTGGAGCGGGCCGTCACCCGGACCTTCATCGACAAGAAAAAGGCCCTGGTCCTGGCGGTCAAGCGCAAGAAGAACACGGACATGATCGCCATCGTGGACGAGGTCAAGCGCCTGATGGCCGAGATGGGCGATGGGCTCCCGGGGCTCGCCTGGACCCTCTACTTCGACCAGGCCCGGGTGAGCATGAAGCGGATTCGGGAGCTCCAGAGCAACGCCGTCCTGGGGGTGATGGCCGTGTTCCTGGTGCTCTGGGCGGCGCTGGGGCTTCGAAACGCCCTCTACGCCTCGGTGGGCATCCCGGTGGCCTTTCTGATCACCTTCACCCTGATGAACGCCTTCGGCCTGTCCATCGACGGGGTGACCCTGTTCGGGCTCATCCTGGTGCTGGGGATCCTGGTGGACGACGCCATCGTGGTCCTCGAGAACATCTTTCGGTACATGGAGTTCGGCCTGAGGCCCGTGGAGGCGGCGCTTCGAGGGAGCCGGGAGGTGTTCGCGCCGGTCCTGGCCTCGGTGACCACGAACATGGCGGCCTTCTTTCCGTTGCTCTTCATGGTGACCGGGGTGATCGGCCGGTACCTGGCCATCCTGCCCCAGGTGGTGCTCTTCGCGCTCGCGGCGAGCCTCTTCGAGGTCTTCTTCATGCTCCCCAGCCACGTGGTGGAGCTCACGCCCGAGCGGGCGGCGGGAGGACAGGCCGCTCGAAAACAGAGGCGGGACGTCTTCGCTCCCCTCCGCCGGCTGTACACGCCCTACCTGCGGCACCTGCTCCGGCACCGGTACGTGTCCGTGGCCGTGATCGTCTCCTCCACGGTGCTGGCCTTTTTGCTCTACTTTCAGACCGACTTCGAGATGTTTCCCAAGACCGACGCCTTCCCCCGGTTCAACATCCACTTCGACCTGCCCGTGGGCGCGTCCCTGGACCGGAGCGAGGCCGTGCTCATGGGCCTCTCGGACCTGGTGAAGCGGGAGGTGGGCGCGGACCTGGTGGCCCCCATCGCCATTGCGGGCATGAAGGAGGTGAACTACGAGCCCCTGTTCGGGCCGCACCTCGGGATGCTCAACGTGGTGCTCACCCACAAGGAGGAGCGCGAGCGCAGCGTCAAGGACATCCTGGAGGACGTGCGGGACGAGGTGGAGGGCTATTTGCGGGAGCAGGGGGCCGTGGCCCTGGCCCTGGAGCGGCTCCTGGAAGGGCCGCCCGTGGGCGCGGACGTGGACCTCAAGATCCAGGCCCCTACCTGGGACCAGGCCGCGGCGATCTCCCGGCACGTGCAGGAGGCGCTCTCCCGGCACCCGGGCATCGTGGACATTCGGGACAACTTCAGCCGGGACAAGCCCTTCATGGAGGTGACCGTGGACGAGGCCCGGGCCCGGGAGCTGGGCATCAGCCAGGCGGATCTCGAGATGATGGTCCAGGCGGCCTTTCACGGGCTTCCCGTGGGCACCTACAACCGGGGGGACGAGGAGCAGGAGATCAAGCTCAAGGTGCTCCCCGAGTACCGGCGGGACTTCGAGGACCTGACGCGGCTGCGGTGCATCCTGCCGGGCGGCCGCACCGTGCCCCTTCGGGAGGTGGCCCGAGTCCGGATGGCCCCGGGGTTTCACGACATCTACCACTACAAGGGCCGGCAGACCGTGCAGCTGACCGCGAACATTCGGGCCGGGCAGGCCGAGGCGGACGGCTTCCTGGCCAACCTTCGAGGGGAGCGCATGACCGCGGTCAAGGCCAACCGGATCGCCCGGGAGGCGTTCGAGGAGGTGCGGGCGGCCTACCCCGGGGCGCGCATGACCGAGGGCGGGCTCCAGGAGGAGACCGACACCTCGCTCCTGGAGCTTCGAAACGCCGGGGTCCTGGCCCTGTTCCTGATCTTCTTCATCCTGGCCCTGCAGTTCAACTCCTTCGGCCAGCCCTTCATCATCATGATCACCATCCCCTTCGTGACCCTGGGCGTGATCGTGGGCCTCCTGGTCACCCAGAACCCCCTCACCTTCGTGACCCTGGTGGGGCTCTTGACCCTCACGGGCATCGTGGTGAACGACTCCCTGGTGCTCATCGACTTCATCAACCGCTACCGGGACGAGTCCCCGGACAACCTCTACACGGCCATCCTGCGGGCCTGCCAGGTGCGCATGCGCCCGATCCTCCTTACCTCGCTCACCACCATCTTCGGGCTCGCGCCCATGGCCTTCGGGCTGGGGGGCAAGTCCCCGTTCTGGGCGCCCCTGGCCACGGCCATCATGTGGGGGCTGGCCTTTGCCACCGTGCTCATCCTCTCCATGGTGCCCGCCTACTATGCCATCCTGCAGGACGTGAGCGACCTGGTGCACCGCCGGCGCCGGGGCAGGGCGGAGAAGCTGGCGCAGATCGACGCGGCGTTCGGGGGAGCGGAAGAATGACGGGGAGAATTTCGGGGACAGTATTTCGGGGACACCATACGAAATTCTGTTCTTGGTGTCCCCGAAATTCAGCCAAAGATCACCCAAAAAGGGCTTGTATCCTCCGGGTCAATGGCGTATATGTTTTGGGCTCCCGGAGAGGTCGATTCGAAACGGTCATTCCTTCAGATCGTGCGGCGTAACCGCTGGGGAAAGTGATCCTGATCCCGGAAAAGCGGATGGCCGGGAGGCACGCCCCCTGTGGTCCGTCCCTTTCATCCATCGCCGGGTGGGTCGATCTTTTCTCGAAGGTTCCAAGACGCAAACCTCAATCGGATACTTTTTGTTCTTCATTGCTTCAGAATAACCGTCATGATTTTTCGCGACAAAGCGTGTCCTGTGAGCCGTCCGTCGATTGCTGGAAGGATTGTGAACAGGGCGGTTGTGCAAGGCTTTTACGATAAAATGGAGGGGATAAAACCATGGAAATGACAATGATTGATGTGCAAAAAGGTGCGGAACGCCTGGTCAAAGAATGCGCCAATGTTGCCGAGAACGAACGTGTCCTCGTGATCACCGACACGAAATCCTTCAAGTACGGCCAAGCCGTCATGGCGTCCGCTTCGAGCGCTGCGAGGGAGGTTTCCATGGCCCTCATTCAGACGTTCGATCGGCTGCATGGCCAGAATCCCCCGGATGCCGTTGCCGCCGCCATGCAGGCTGCTGATGTCATTTTCATGGTTACGGAATGGTCTTTGGCCCACTGCTCGGCCAGAATGGAGGCGAGCCTGAGAGGGGCCCGCGTTCTGTCAACGGCCCAGCCGGATGACGAGCTCTTTGCGCGCACCATGGCCCAGTCTCCCTTTGCGGAAATGAAACCGGTCGTTCAGGCGGTCAACGATCTGATGAGCCGGGCCGACGAGGCCCATATCACCACGGCCACCGGGACCGATCTCCGGCTCGATTTGAAAGACGTGAAGAACGTGGATCTGGAGCACGGATACTGCCGCCGCGAGCCCGAATACGTAGCGGGGTTTGCGGGTCCGCCGGTGATCGAGGCCAACATTGCGCCTGTTTCCGGGAAGGCCGAAGGCGTCCTGGTGGTGGATGCATGCCATGCCGCGTTGGGGGTCCTGAACAATCCCATTGTGCTCACGATCAAACGAGGCGTCATCGAGCACATCGAGGGAGACAACGAGGCCTTTCAGCTGAGGGAAATCATGGGGCGAATGGACCCCGGGATCTATCAGGTCGCGGAGCTGGGCATCGGGCTCAATCCCATCGCGAGGCTGAGAAGCCGCTTCTACGAGGATGAGAGCGTTTACGGCACCGCCCACATCGGCGTTGGGAACAACGCGTCCACCATGGGAGGGACGCAGCAGGTCAACGGGCACCTGGACAACATCTTCTGGAAACCGACCATCCTGCTCGACGGTCAACCTCTGATGACCGAGGGGCGTCTGGATTACTCGGGAGCTCCTCAGCTCAATGGCTTCTATGTAAAATAGCCTTTTCTGTAATCGATTCGTCAAGGAAGCTTGGATTTGGTCGCTCTTCTCGTATATGGCGCCGTCGAAGGAAGCATCATTGCATTGGGTGCCATTGGTCTCACCCTGATCTTCGGGATTTTGCGCTTTCTGCACTTCGCCCACGGCGACATCATGACCATCGGGGCGTACTTCTCGTTGCTGTCTCTGGGCCTGGTGAACTGGATGGGGCTGGGCGGGGCCCACTTTCCGTTCCTGTCTTTCGGCGTCCCCCTCGTGATCGCGATGATGCTCTCCATGGTCATGACCGCCGGGTTGGCCATTGGCATCGACCTCGCTCTCTACCGGCCGCTGCGAAGAGTGAACAGCCCCAGTGTCACCATCGGGATGGCCTCCCTCGGTGTCGCATTCATGCTCATGAGTGTGGTCAATATCCTGTGGACGCCCCAGGTTCAGTTCTACTCCCTGGACATCCAGATCGCGCTGAACCTCCCGATGGGCATCAAAATCAAGCCCGATCAGATCTTCATCTTCGGCTGCGCGGTCCTCCTGGGGATCGGCATGTACCTGTTCATGGAGAAGACAAAGATCGGAATCGCCATGCGGGCCTCCTCGGACAACCTCGATCTCGCTGAAATCACGGGAATTGACACCGAAAAGGTGGTCCTGTGGACCTGGGCCATCGGTGCGGCGCTTGCGGCCGCGGCAGGGACCCTGTATGCCATCGACGTCCAGCTGCGCCCCACCATGGGGTGGAACCTCCTGCTGTCTGTTTTCGCGGCGGCCATCCTGGGCGGGATCGGCAACCCGTACGGCGCTATGATCTCCGGTCTCATCATTGGGATCGTAGAAAACTGCTCCACCGCGGTCATTCCCTCCGACTACAAGACCGGGGTCTCCTTTATCGTGATCATGATCCTGCTTTTGTTAAGGCCATCGGGGCTGTTCGGAAGGGAATAATGATATGGATATAGGCGGACTACTGAATTATTTTGCCTTTTTCGTCGTCATGGCAGGCATCTATGCCATTGCGACCATCGGGCTCAACATTCAGTGGGGGTATACCGGTCTGTTCAATGTCGGCCTCGCGGCTTCCTTTGCCATCGGGGCCTACGCCTCGGCCATCCTGACCACGGCGCCTGCCGAGCAGTACATCGGGGGGTTCGGCGCGCCGATCCTCATCGGTTGGATCGGCGGCGTCCTGATGGCGGGTTTGGGCGCGGTCCTTGTCGGAGCCCCCACCCTTCGACTCACGGGCGACTACCTGGCCATTGTCACCCTGGGCATCGCCACCGTGATCATCCTTGTCCTTCGAAACGAAGGCTGGCTGGCGAACGGGGTATGGGGGATCCGCGACATCCCTCAGCCGTTCCACGAATGGGTCTCTCCAACCCAGTATGTGTGGATCTACCTGGTCCTTGTGCTTGCTATTCTTGCGGGAGTCTATCTGTTTGTTCAGGCCTGTGTGCAATCCCCCTGGGGACGAACCCTGAGGGCCATTCGAGAGGATGAAGTCGCTGCCGCGGCCATCGGCAAGAATGTTTTTGGCTACAAGATGCAGTCCCTCATTCTGGGCTCTATGATCATCGGTCTCGCAGGAGGCCTCTACGCAAGCTTCGTCAGCTACGTCTCCCCGGACACGTTCAATCCCATTATGGGGACATTTATTATCTGGATCATGTTGACGGTCGGAGGCAAAGGCAACAACCTGGGCGCCATTCTGGGGGCGTTTGTGGTTTGGGCCATTTGGACGGGCATCGAGTTCCTCACGACCTCTCTTCCCGCCGACCTCATGACACGGGCAGGGTTCATACGAATCATTCTGATCGGTCTCTTTCTGGAGGTCATCCTGCTGAAGCGGCCCCAGGGGCTTTTGGGAGAGCGAAAAGTCGTCCTCGAGGACGTCCCTTCAGACGCGGGCAAGGCCTGACGGAGGCCCCGGTCCTCGAAGACCGGGGCCCCTGCTCCTTCTTTCGAATCGCGATTCGCTTACAAGGACAACGCAGACGGGATCTCGTCGAAAC
>CAYYVD010000270.1:0-5616 GCA_964475045.1 uncultured Desulfobacterales bacterium
TGTCCGGGTTCGTGGACCAGGGGCTGATCATGGGGGTCTTGTAGTTGTCCGCCACGCCGCCGGCGGGCACCGCCTGCTTGGAGGACTGGGGCCCGACGATCACCAGCACCTCGTCCTCGGTGATCATCTTGGTGTTCGCCTTGACCGCGGACTCGGCCTTGGATTCGTTGTCCTCGATGACCAGCTCCACCGGGACCTTGGTTCCGCCCACGTCCAGCCCGCCGGCGGCCTTCACGTCCGCGAGCCACATCTGAGCGGCGTACTTGGTACCCTCGCCCACCTTGGGAATGTCACCGGTCAGCGGCGCGTTGATCCCGATCTTGATCACCTTGGACGCCGCCCAGGCACCCGGAGTGACCAACAATGCAGCCGCAACGCAGATTGCCACACACCACAAAGCCCTCTTCATTGCACCCTCCTCCTTTTCGGTTCGACCATGTTGTTGATGTTGCGATGGGAAACCACGGCGAGATCCCCGGGCCCTTCCCGGGGAGATTGAAGGCTTTTAGCACAAAACACATTCCATTACAATAGGGAAAGAGGCGCGCGACGCTCAGGAAACGCAGAGACCGGCGCGTGTCCCCTCAGCGCGCGCACTCGGAGGGATCGCCGGCGAGCTTGTCCAGGGCGTGACGGAGGGCCGGAAGCACGGTCTCCAGGTTCTCCCGGACGGCTTTGGGGCTTCCGGGGAGGTTGAGGATCAGACAGGTCCCCCGGACCCCGGCCAGGGCCCGGGAGAGCATGGCGTGGGGCGTCTTGGAGAGCCCCGCCGCCCGCATGGCCTCGGCCATGCCGGGGACCTCGTAGTCGAGGATCTCCCGGGTGGCCTGGGGGGTGACGTCCCTGGGGCTCAAGCCCGTGCCGCCCGAGGTCACGATCAGGGCCAGGCGGTCCACATCGGCCCAGCGGACGAGCGCCTCCCGAATGCCGGCGGGCTCGTCGGGTACGATCTCCCGGCGGACCACGGCGTACGCGGCCGCCTCGAGCAACTCCCGGGCGGCCTCTCCGCTGTCGTCCGAACGGGTTCCCCGGGCGCCCCGGTCGCTGACGGTCAGGATGCCGGCCGTGTAGGGTGTACCGGTGCTCATGGGTCCTCCAGCGTTGAATCGGGGCGCCTTCCGGGCCGGGAGCCCCGGCCGAAAAAAGCCCGGCCGCACCACGGTGCAGCCGGGCTCGAAGGCGTTGTCAGGGCGGAGCGCCCGCCCGGCGGATTGTTACTCTTCCTCTTTGGTCTCGGCGATCACCTTGTCGGCCAGCTGGGAGGGGAGCTCCTCGTAATGGCTGAGCTCCGTGGTGAACGCCCCCCGGCCGCCGGTCATCTGGTTGAGGTCCAGGGCGTACTTGGTGACCTCGGCCATGGGGGCCTGGGCCTTGATGACCTGATACTTTCCCTGCCCCTCCATGCCGAGGACCCGGCCCCTGCGTCCGGTCAGGTCCCCCATGACGTCGCCCATGGTCTCCTCGGGGACCTGAATGTCCAGCTTCATGATGGGCTCGAGCAGGACGGGGTTGGCGTCGTTCACGCCCTTTTTGAAGCACATGCTGGCGGCGATCTTGAAGGCCATCTCGGAGGAGTCCACGTCGTGGCTCTTCCCGTCGTAGAACCGCACCTTCACGTCCACGACCGGGTACCCGGCCACCACGCCGCTCGAGAGGGTTTCCTGAATGCCCTTTTCCACGGCCGGGACGAAGTTTCGAGGGACGTTCATGCCGACCAGGGCCTCCTCGAACTCGAAGCCGGTCCCCCGCTCCAGCGGGGCCACGTCGAAGTGGACCTCGGCGAACTGCCCGCGGCCGCCGGTCTGCTTCTTGTGCCGGTACACGATCCCCTGCACGGGCTTCTTGATGGTCTCGAGGTAGGGCACCCGCACGGGCTTCAGCTCGACGCCCACCCCGAACTTGCGCTGCAGCTTCTCGCAGGTGGCCTCCAAGTGGATCTGGCCGGTGCCGGACAAAATGATCTCCGAGGCCGTGCCCCGATCCAGGCGAAGCGTGGGGTCCTCCTCTCGAACCCGGGTGAGCGAGCTGAAGAGTTTGTCCTCGCTGCCCTGCTCCTTGGCCTCCACGGCATAGGAGAGCACGCTCGGGAGAGGCTCCAGGGGCGGGTAGACGATGGGGTTCTTTTCGTCGCACAGGGTGTCTCCCGTGGCCGTTTCCTTGAGCTTGGCAAAGGCCACGATGTCCCCGGTCACGGCCTCGTCGAGGGGCTTCTGCTTCTTGCCCTCCAGGACGAGGATGCTTCCGGACTTTTCCTTGGTGTCCTTGTTGGGGTTGTAGAGGGCGGCCCCGTGGGACAGGGTACCGGAGAGAATGCGAAGCACCGTGAGCTTGCCGGCAAAGGGGTCGGCCACGGTCTTGAACACGGCGGCCGAAAAGGGGGCGTCCGGAGAGGCTTCCCGTTCGATCTCCTCCTCGCCGGCGGGCTTCTTGCCCTTGAAGGGTCCACGTTCCAGGGGGTTGGGCATGGCCTGGATCACGAGGTCCATGAGCCGGTCCACGCCCATGTTGAGGGCGGCGGATCCGCACAGGACGGGGACCACGGCCCCCGACTTGATGCCCTGGACAAAGGTCTCCTCGATTTCCTGGGCGGAGATCTCCTCGCCCTCCAGGTACTTCTCCATGAGCTCGTCGTTGGCCTCGACGATGTTCTCCACCACGGTCTCCCGGAGCTCGGCAATGGCGTCGGCCATGTCCGCGGGCGGGTCCTCTTCCTTCACCTTGCCGGACCCGTCCTTTTCGTAGACATAGGCCTTCATCCGGATCAGATCCACCACGCCCCGGAAGGCGTCCTCCGCGCCGATGGGCAGGAGCACCGGGGTGGCGTTCTTCTCGAAGCCGGTGTTGATCTGCTCCACCACCCCGTCGAAGTCGGCCCGCTCCCGGTCCATGCGGTTGACGAAGATCATGCGGGGCAGATCCTCCTCGTCGGCGAACCCCCACACCTTCTCCGTTCCCACCTTGACCCCCGAGGTGGCGTCGATCACCACCACCACTCCGTCGGCCGCTTTCAGGGAGAACTTGGTGTCGGTCAGGAAGTTGTCGTCGCCGGGCGTGTCGATCAGGTTGATGGTGTGCTTGTTCCACGTGCAGTGGTGGAAGGCCGTGCTGAGGGTGATCTTTCGCTTGATCTCCTCCGGCTCGAAGTCGAGGTTGGATGTCCCGTCGTCCACCTTGCCGAGCCGGGACGTGGCTTTGCCGTTGAAGAGCATGGCCTCGGCCAGGGACGTCTTTCCGCATCCCACGTGGCCCACCAAACCGATGTTTCTCAACTGCTCGCTTTTCCTTTCCATGCCGATCCCTCTCTGTGTGGTTTTCCGGCCCGTCGAACCAGACCCTGCCAGGCAGGGCGCGGAACGTCGGGTCGCGCCCTCACGGCGGCTTTCCGTCTTTCTCCGGCTGCCGTGTGGTCGGAAGCTGCTGGGAGGAAGCGAACGCGGCTTCTCCCGAGGGCCCGGTGGCTGCAGAAACGCCGGACAGAACCGCCAAAACCTACTCTCCTAGCGTACCTGGGATTGGGAAGTCAAGAGCGGAATCCCGCTCAGTATTTTTTTCATTGCGAAGCGGTTGAAATATGATATTTTAGCTCTTTTTTGCAAGGAGTACGGGTGTCTAGGATGGAGCGCCTCGGCGAATGGATCGACCGGTTTATCGCCCACTTGGCGGCGGAGAGAGGGTGCTCCGAGCATACGGTGCGGGCCTACCGGATCGACCTGGATCAGTTCCGGAGCTTTGTGGAAGAGGGAGCGGTCAGAGGGCCGGTCATCGACTTCCGGACCCTGAGGGACTACATCGGAAGCCTGCACGGCCGCTACAAAAAGACCACGGTCTCGCGGAAGCTCTCGGCGGTTCGGTCCTTTTTGACCTTTCTGGAGAGACGCGGCCTTCAGGCGGACAACCCGGGTGCAGACCTGGCGTCACCCAAGCAGGGAAAGCCTATTCCGGTTCATCTTCCGGTGGACGACATGTTCCGGCTCCTCGAAGGACCGGATTGCGGCGATCCTCTGGGACTCCGGGACCGGGCCATCTTGGAGGTGCTCTACTCCTGCGGTCTTCGCGTGAGCGAGCTGGCGGGCCTCGATCTCGAGGACGTGGACGCGGAGCAGCGCTTGGTCCGCGTGACCGGCAAGGGAAACAAGGAGCGTGTAGTGCCGGTGGGCGGAACCGCCCTGCGCGCGGTGGAGCGCTACCTGGAAGCGGTTCGGCCCCTGCGGAGGCGGGTGTGGCCGGACCCGGATCGGGGACCCCTGTACCTGAACCACCGTGGAGGCCGGTTGACCGTACGGAGCATGGCTCGCATCGTCAAACGGTACGCCTTGGCGGCCGGTCTGGATCCGGACGTCTCCCCGCACGCCCTGCGGCACACCTTCGCGACCCACTTGCTGGAGGGCGGCGCGGATCTGCGTTCCGTGCAGGAGCTGCTGGGGCACGAGAGCCTGAGCACGACCCAGAAGTACACCCACGTCACCCTGGACCGGCTCATGGCGGTGTACGACAAGGCGCATCCCAGGCGTTGAAGGATGCGCCGAGGCGGTGCACCCGGCCGGAAAAAAGAGGAGTCGCTTCCATGGCTGATTCCGCAGCGGCGGTCCGAGGGACCACCATTCTCGCGGTGCGCAAGGACGGCCGCGCCGTCATGGCCTGCGACGGGCAGGTGACGCTCGGCGAGACCATCATGAAGCATCGTGCGAACAAGCTCCGGTTCCTTTACGAGGAGCAGGTGCTGGTGGGGTTCGCCGGGGCCTCGGCCGATGCGTTCACCCTGTTCGAGAAGCTCGAGGGCAGGCTGGAGCAGTTCAACGGCAACCTGGTGCGCGCCGCCGTGGAGCTGGCCAAGGACTGGCGTCTGGACAAGGTGCTCAGGCGGCTGGAGGCCATGCTCCTGGCCGTGGACCGGGATCACATGCTCATTCTCTCGGGCACCGGGGACGTGGTGGAACCGGACGAGGCCGTGGCGGCCATCGGGTCCGGCGGCGCCTATGCCTACGCAGCCGCGAGGGCCCTGCTCGAGCACTCCTCGCTCGATGCGCCGGCCGTCGCCCGGGAGGCCATGGCCATCGCCGCCTCCATCTGCCTGTACACCAACGAGGTCATCTCCGTGGAGGAGATAGGGAGCCCGACATCCTGATGGCAAAGACCGACGAGAGCCTCACCAGCCTGGTGAAGACCCTGACGCCCCGGCAGATCGTTTCCGAGCTGGACACGTACATCATCGGGCAGGACGAGGCCAAGCGCTCGGTGGCGGTCGCCCTGAGAAACCGCTGGAGACGCCAGCAGGTCCCCGGTGAGCTGCGGGACGAGATCGCGCCCAAGAACATCATCATGATCGGCCCCACGGGTGTGGGCAAGACCGAGATCGCCCGGCGTCTGGCCCGGCTGGCCAACTCCCCCTTCCTGAAGGTGGAGGCCACCAAGTTCACCGAGGTGGGCTACGTGGGCCGGGACGTGGAGTCCATGATCCGGGACCTGGTGGACACCTCCGTGAACATGGTCCGGGCGGAGCGGGAAGAAGAGGTGGAGGAGGAGGCGGAGGACCGGGTGGAGGAGCGGCTCCTGGACCTGCTGTTGCCCATGACGGCCCGGGACCGGAGGGCGCCGGAGCCGGAGGAGCCCGGCCCC
>CAYYVD010000270.1:5626-6891 GCA_964475045.1 uncultured Desulfobacterales bacterium
CGAGCTGGCCGTGAACATGGCCAAGAAGGGGGAGCAGGAACGGGTCGAGCCCAAGGCCCGGGAGATGGCCGAGGAGCGCCTCCTGGACATCCTCCTGCCCAAAAGGAAGCAGGAGTCCGCCGAAGGAGAGGAGGGCGATCGGGAGACCTCCCTGGAGGTGGTTCGATCCGAGCGCAGCGAAGGGGACTCCACCCGGGAGAAGCTTCGGCGGCTGTTTCGAAGCGGCAAGCTGGACAACCGCTATGTGGAGCTCGAGGTGAGCCAGCAGAGCAACCCCATGGTGGAGGTGTTCTCCAGCGCCGGCATGGAGGAGATGGAGTTCAACATCAAGGAGGTGTTCGGCAACCTCTTCCCCCAGCGCAAGAAACGACGGCGGGTCAAGGTCCGTGAGGCCGCGGAGCTCCTGTTCCAGGAGGAAACCCAGAAGCTGATCGACATGGACAAGGTCGTGGAGGAGGCCGTGGTCATGACCGAGCAGAACGGCATCATCTTCCTGGACGAGCTGGACAAGGTGAGCGCGGCGGACTCGGGACAGGGGCCGGACGTCTCGCGGGAAGGCGTTCAGCGGGACCTGTTGCCCATCGTGGAGGGGTCCACCGTGACCACCAAGTACGGCATGATCCGGACCGACCACATCCTGTTCATCGCCGCCGGGGCCTTCAATGTGAGCAAGCCCTCCGATCTCCTTCCCGAGCTCCAGGGCCGCTTTCCCATCCGCGTGGAGCTCGACTCCCTCAGCATGGAGGACTTCGTTCGCATCCTGCAGGAGCCACGGAACGCCCTGATCACCCAGTACAAGGCCCTGCTCGAGACGGAGGGCATCGATCTCCGGTTCGAGGACGAGGCCATCGAGGAGATCGCCGACGTGTCCAGCCGGGTGAACGAGCAGATGGAGAACATCGGCGCACGAAGGCTTCACTCGGTCATGGAGAAGCTCCTGGACGACGTCTCCTTCGACGCCCCGGACATGGAGGCCGGGGAGGTGGTCATCGACCGGGCCTATGTGACCCGGAAGCTGGAGAGCATCCTGGAGGACGAGAATCTGAGCCGGTATATTCTGTGAGGGGTGAGAGGTGAGGGGTGTCGGGAGAAAGGTGAAGGGTTCCAGGTAAGACGGAAAGGTTCGAGGCTCAAGAAAGGTCAAAGGGGAAAGGCGGCCCATCATGTCCATGGAGCAGCTCGAGCAGATCGATCGGGCCAAGGTGTTGATCGAGGCCCTGCCCTATATTCGGCGGTTCAACGGCGCCACCGTGGTGGTGAAGTAC
>CAYYVD010000271.1:0-6877 GCA_964475045.1 uncultured Desulfobacterales bacterium
GTGTCGATGGCCATCCGTCCATCCTCCTTTGGTACATTGCCGACGATGCTTCCTTTTCACCCGGCGGGGCGCTCGATTCCCCTCGACGGGGATTCCGAGAACGAACCGATCAAAGACTGGCCAGGAGATCGTCGATGTCCGCCTGCTCGAGTCCCTCCCCCCCGGACTGTGGGCCCTTGAGATCGCTCTTGTACTGCTCCACCTCCCTGGCCAGCTCCTCGTAGGATCGGCTCGGGTCCTCCTTGTGCTTCTGGATTTTGATCCCGAAGGAGATGATGAGGTCCTCGATGCGGACCTCCATGGACTTCACGAGCCGGACAATGCGCTGGATCCGCTGACCCACGAGGTCCTGAAAGCTGAGGGGCTCCATCATCTTCATGGAAAGACCGGCAATGCTCCGAAGCGCCTCCACCTCCTCCTCGAGCGCCCTTCGGAGGGTATCCACGTCCGCCCCCGGGTCCGAACCCTCACCGTCCCCCGCCGGCCCGCCGGCGGTCAGGAGCTCTGTGAGGTCGTTTCGAAGAGCGTCCAGCCCCTGGACCGAAGAGTCCCCGCCCCCCACGTCCTCGCAGAGCTCGCGCACCGTGTCCAGGGTTTCCGAAAGGGCGGCCCGAACCGAGGCCGCGTCCCCACCGCCGGCCATCAGGGTCCGGGCGTTTTCCACTCCGGGCAGAACGAACTCCATCACCTGCCGGACCTCTCCGGGCAGGGTGGGCACCATGTCCTGCATCTCTGCGAGAAGCTCTGAGCCCCGGTGCCAGTCTTGGGGCGCCCCTCCGACCTCGCCGCCCAGCAGCGCTTGGAGAGCGGCCATCCGGCTGTTGGCCAGCTCCATCTGCTCGTCGTTGATGTCCATGATCTTCATGGTGCTCTGCTCGAGCGTCTCATTGATGCCTTCCAGCTGGTTGCTCGCCTCGGGGATGTCCTTGGCGGCAATCTCCACGATCCCGGGTTCGATCCGCCTCTTGATGTCCTTTCGAAAGTCGATGAGCTCCTGGGCGATCTCCTTGATCTTGCCGGAGAACTCGCTGGTCAGCTCCTTGAAGAAGTGCCCGTTGCGAAGGTTCCGGACCATGTTCTTGAGCTCCTCGACCTCCCCCTGGGAGACGTTCTCGGACCCCAGCCGTTCCTCGAGGCTCTCGAGGCACAGGTTCTCCGGGGTGTCCTCCTCGACCCCTGCAGGACGGGCATGCCGGCGGCAGAGGTACTCCTTGCCCGTGATGTCCTTCCCCATGGCCAGGGCGTTGGGCAGGTCGCGCACGTCGAAGAGCATTCGGTAGTCGGACACGTTGAAGGCCTCGGAGGAGTTCAGGACGATGAAGTAGGGCTTCACGTCCTTTTCCTCGCCGCAGGCGACGGAGTACACGTCGCCGTCCAGCTCCAGAAAGAGCGTGCCGTTGTCCGAGTGAACGATGTTGGCCCCAGACCGGCTCAGAATCCGCTTGATCTGCGTCACGTCAAAGGCAACGTTCTCGAGATCCCCGTCCAGGCTTCCCATGACCGCATTCTGCATACACTGTCCTCCTCATCGAGAGCCGCGCGTCCCGTGACCCGACGCGCGCTGCTTCCCGAGAATCAAGCAAATGTCGTACCACAATGCCGGACCCTACCCCCACGGGACCCGTTCTGCGGTTCTGTGCGCCTCGAAGACGACCGGCGCGGCGCTCACGTCATCATTTTGACGTATCCCCCCTGCACGAGCTCCGATGTCCGGATTCGAGCAACGGCGTCCGGGCACCGGGGGTCCCTCTCCCGGCGTGGGGCCCGGTCTCGATCGCCACCGGCCGAAACACCACGCACCGAACGGGAATACGAACGTTCACTCGAGCAATGTTCCTCTCCTGCTCCCTCCTCTCGACGCGCACGGGCTGAAGGAGCACGGTGATCTCCGTACTGTGATTCCCGGGGCCCGAGGAGCGCTTCTGCGTGAAAGCCGCCCGGCGCTCGAGAAGCCGCCCCCATTCATTTCGTTCCATCTCCGCCAGAATCAAGGGGGTGGCCTGGGGGAGGTCTTCCGCACCACTGGAGCGAAGCCGGCCGTCCTCGGGTTTCCAGCGAAAGAGGCTGTGGGGCCCAAGGCCCCGGATGCGGCGGCCGAGCTCCCGCCGGACCGCTCGAAGCTCCCGGTTGGAGAACATCTCCGCCGGCTTGAACGCGGTGAAGGTCGGTCGCCCCGTGATCCAGCAGAGGTCTTCGATGTCCCGATCCTTGAGGCGCTCTCCGCTCAATGCATGATAGGCGCAGAAGACCGCCACCTCGTCGAGGTCTCGAGCACCGGCGCCCGCGACGCCGGCGAAAACCAGCACCAGCCCGAGGCCCATCAGGACCCGGGCGCACCGGCGCAAGCCCCCGGACACCCCCGCAGCAGGGGCTCCGTTTTCGAATGGGTTGGACATCCGTCCGGCCATCACCCCGCCCCGTCCAGAATGAACTGCATCGGGTCGACCGCACGTTCCCCTTCCACCACGGAGTAATGGAGGTGGCTGCTGGTGGAGAGCCCGGTGTTGCCCATGCGACCGATCCGCTCCCCCCTTCGAACCCGATCCCCCCGCGCGACCGAGGCCTCTTGGAGATGCCCGTAGATGGTCCTCAGCTCCTCGGAATGCTGGAGCACGAGGTAGTTTCCCAGCCACCGGTCGCGCCCCCGGTTGATCACCGTGCCTGCGGCCGGTGCGACGATCTCCGTGCCGGCACGGCCGATGATGTCGATCCCCGCATGAAACTCCCGCTTGTGGGTGAACGGGTTGGATCGCCACCCGAACCCCGACGAGATGACCGGATCCCCCAGGGTCACCGGAAGGATGCTCGGCGTCGTTTCCCAGGCATCGGCCTGATGGCGAATCAGCGTTTCAAAGGTCTCGAGGTTTCCGGCCAGGGTCTCGAGCCGTTCGGGGAGGTCCGCGGCCGGGGTCGAAGGGGTGTTGGTCCGGGCGCGTCCATGAGTCTCGTCGGAAAGGTCTGAGGCCAGCGCAACCAGTCGCTTGGATCCGCCGCCGACCACCTGCTGGAGTGAGCGGAACCGGTCCAGCCCGAAATAGGCCTTCAGCCTTCGGTCCTTTTCCACGAGGTGGGCGAACTCGCGTTCGACATATTGTAGCCGGGCGATCTTCTCCTGAAGCCTCCCTTTGGTTTCCTCCAGCTGTGCGATCCGCCTGGCGAGGGAGAGCAGGCCGCTCTCGAGCACAGGAATCGAGAGCACTCCGAGGCCGACCAACACCAGCAGCACCCGAAGGAACGCAGGGCGCAGCAATCCGCGTCGGACGGTTTTCGAGCCCTCCTCCGGAATCCAGAGCACATGGGATGGACTCATGTTTCTTGCCTCCAGCAGGTGTGCATGCCGTTGTCGAATGATTTCAAAATACTCGGTCACGCGTTTGCAATTCCCGTGCCTTTTGCGAATGCACGTATTCCCGAACCCCGCGTCCATCGGGGCATCCAGGACAAACAAGGTCCGGGATCCCCATATGACGGGGGGTTCAAGACCAGGAAGGCAATCTGTTGTGGTGTGCTTCGAGTGGAGGCAGGGGCGGGATGCCCGCCCGGTGACGGCGGAATCGCCTAGCGTTCTCCTTCGTATGGATGCCAGTCTCCTTTTCGAAGACGCTCCACTTTCAGGACGGCCACCTCGTTGAGCGTGGCATCGTAGATGATCTTGCGCCCGAGCTCTCCACCCACGTCCTCGGAGATCACCCGGATCCCGTGCCGGGCCAGCACCCGGAGGGCCACGCGGACGTTCTCCTGGCCCACGTTCTGGGAGGAGACCTCGCGGTTGTAGGCCCCGCCGAAGATCTGGGCCTCGAGGTGCTTCTTCTTGGACCCGTCCTGGACCATCATGCGAATGAGCATGACGGTCGACGCGTCGCCGAAGCGGGCGGTGGGCTGGTCCGAGGGCCTGCAGGCGGGCAGCTGGAAGTGATTGATTCCGCCCACCTTGCGCCGTTTGTCCCACAGGATCACGGCCACACAGGAGCCCAGCACCGTGGACACCACGGTGGGCTGAGCGGGGAGGAAGATGTACCCAGGCTTCAGGAAGTAGCTTGCGGTTGCAGGAACGTCCGAGCGATTGAACATGGCCATCCGGTTTCGAGCTGGCGGTGTCGACTCCCGCTTCCCCCGACGCGGGGAAAACGCTTCCTCTGTGCTCTGCATTTTTTGTGCCCGGCCCGTGCCCATGAAACCCGTACCGGAAGCCGAGGGCCAGGCCGTCCGAACGTCATCCCCTTGACGCAAGCCAGAATCCGTGACGCGGGCCCGCGAGGCGGGAAGTGCCTTTTCCCCCTTGATTCGTTCGGGCCTTTTGCGCTACGGTCCATTCCTGACACCCTCCCGTACCGGAGCCCCGTGCGGAGCGGGTGCTCCGAAGACCGCCACCAGCAGCGAGGAGTCGACCATGCCCGGACACGAGATCATCGGGGACGAAGAACAGAGGGAGGTCCTGGACGTCCTGTCCAGAAAGGTGCTGTTTCGATACGAGTTCGACGCCCAGCGCGAAGGCGTCTACAAGGTCGAGGCCTTCGAGCGGGCGTTCGCCGAGTACTGCGGCGTCTCCCACGCCCTGGCTGTGTCCTCGGGAACGGCCGCCCTCCGCGTGGCCCTGGCCGCCCTCGGGATCGGCCCCGGGGACGAGGTCATCACCCAGGGGTTCACCTTCGTGGCCACCTGGGAGGCCGTTCTCGATGCCGGCGCCGTGCCCGTGTTCGCCGAGATCGACCAGACCCTCTGCCTGGATCCCGCCGACCTGGAGGCGCGGATCACCCCCCGAACGAAGGCGGTGATTCCCGTGCACATGTGCGGCGCTCAGGCGCGGATTCAGGAGATCGTGTCCACCGCCGAGCGCCACGGACTTCCCGTCATCGAGGACACGGCCCAGTCCTGCGGCGGACAACTGCAAGGCCGGGCCCTGGGGTCCTTCGGGGCGCTCGGCACGTTCTCCTTCGACTCCGTCAAGACCCTCACCACGGGGGAGGGCGGCATGGTGATCACCGACGACGAGGCGCTCTACGTCCGTGCCTCCGAGTACCACGACCACGGCCACGACCACGATCCTTCGGTGGGGCGGGGTCTGGAGAAGCGCCGCTTCATCGGCTTCAACCACCGGATGATGGAGCTTCAGGGGGCCCTGGGCCTGGCCCAGCTTCGAAAGCTCGACCCCGTCATCCTGCCCCGGCAGCGGGAGAACAAGCGTGTGCTCCGGGAGGCCCTCGAACGCTACGACGGAATCACCTTCCGGTACCTCCCGGACCCGGCCGGGGACAGCGCCACCTTTCTCGTCTTCTTTCTCCCGAGCGCGGACCAGGCCAGGGCCTTCAACGAGGTGCTGGCGGCCGAAGGGGCCGGGGCCGTGTACTGGCACGACAACCTCTGGCACCACTACGAGCAGTGGGAGCACCTGCTGGAAGGCAAGAGCGTGCTCGAGAGCGGCTGGCCCTTTCGAGACCCGGACGGGACCCTGCGCTGCTCGTTCCGCGCCGGGGCCCTGCCCCGCACCCGGGATCTCCTCTCGCGCGCCCTGACCATTCCCATTCGAATCCACATGGACGAGCAGATCCCCGTGCTCCTGAAAGCCCTGGACAAGGCCGCCGGAGCGGTTCTCTGATACAAGCTGGGGAAGCCTCATGAAGATCGCCGTCTGCCAGACCAACCCGATCATCGGCCACTTCGATCACAACCTGGACCTGCTTCGCGGCCGGGTTCGGGAGGCCGAAGCCCGGGACTGCTCCCTGGCGGTGTTTCCCGAGCTGAGCCTGATCGGGTACCCGCCGAGGGACCTTCTGGAGAAGCCCGCCTTTGTCCGGGAAAGCCTGAGGGTCCTGGAGCGGTTCGCAGGGGAGGTGCGGAACATCCACGTGCTCTGCGGTTTCGTGTCCCCGGGAGCGGAGGACGGCACGGGGCGACTGATCAACGGTGCGGCCCTGCTGGGCCGGGGGCGCATCCTCGACCGCGGGGGCAAGCGCCTGCTCCCCACGTACGACGTGTTCGACGAGACCCGCTACTTCGAGCCCGCCCCGAGCAGCCTCCGGTTCGAGCTCCAGGGGTGCTCCGTGGGGGTCACCGTGTGCGAGGACATCTGGAACGTCGGGGACATCGAGGGCGTCCCCCGGTACGACATCCACCCGCTGGACGACCTGGCCCGCGCAGGCATGGATCTCCTGGTGAACCTCTCGGCCTCCCCCTACACCCTGGGAAAGCCCGCCCTGCGCACCGGCATCCTGAAGCGGCTCGCCACACGATACGGGGTGCCCGTCGTCTACTGCAACCAGGTGGGGGGCAACGACGACCTGCTCTTCGACGGCTCCAGCATGGTCGTGGACCGAAACGGCTCCCTGGTTCGGACGGCCGACGAGTTCGAGCCGGATCTCCTGGTCTGGGACACGGACCGGGACGCCCCCCCCGTGCCTCCTCCGTGGCTGCGCCCGGAGGCCTCGGTGCTCAAAGGGCTGGTGCTGGGCACGCGGGATTACACCGCCAAGTGCGGCTTCGACCGGGCCCTGGTGGGATTGAGCGGCGGCCTCGACAGTGCCCTGGTGGCGGTCATCGCGGCCCGCGCCCTGGGCCCGAAGAACGTGACCGCCGTGTCCATGCCCTCGCCCTACACCTCGTCCATGAGCCGGGAGGACGCAAGAGCCCTCGCGGAGAACCTGGGCATCGGTTTCGAGGAGATCCCCATCGAGGCGGTGTTCCGCCAGTTCAAAGACGCCCTCGAGCCCCTCTTCAAGGGCCTGAAGGAGGACGAAACCGAGGAAAATCTGCAGGCCCGAATCCGCGGGACCCTCCTCATGGCGCTGTCCAACAAGCTCGGGGCACTGCTCCTGTCCACCGGCAACAAGTCCGAGCTGGCCATGGGCTACTGCACCCTGTACGGGGACATGAGCGGCGG
>CAYYVD010000272.1:0-6829 GCA_964475045.1 uncultured Desulfobacterales bacterium
ACTTTCCGATCACGTCCCCCACCACGCGGGCGGACTTCTTGTAGGGCCGGTCGTGAAAGTTCCTGAGGTCGTGCATTCCGTACAGCACGCGCCGGTGCACCGGCTTGAGGCCGTCGCGGATGTCGGGCAGGGCCCGGCCCACGATGACGCTCATGGAGTATTCCAGGTAGGACCGCCGCATCTCCTCTTCGATGTCCACGGTCTTGCTCAGCAGATGTTCTTCCATTCCGTTTCTCCGAAACGCAGGACGAGGGGTTCCCCCCTCGCCCGCTTGTCAGCCATTGATGACTCTTGCCGATTTCCCTCAATGATCCGAACGAAACTCCGCATTCGGGCTCTTCGTTCGGGGGGCCTTGGATTCGCCTTTCAGATACGAGTCATTTTTCTTCAAGATCAAGGAGATCAAGGGGTTGGGAAGGAGGCGTACTGGAGGTACGTCGACGACCCAACCCCGCAGACCGACGCAGAGATTGGAGAAAAAGGGGCGTTTATGAAGGGCGAATCAGATGTCGAGGTCCGTCACCTCCAGCGCATTGCTCTGAATGAACGCCCTTCGAGGCTCGACCTTGTCGCCCATGAGGACACTGAAGATGTCGTCGGCCTCCACCGCGTCCTTGATGTCCACCCGCAGCAGCGTCCGCTTCCCCGGGTCCATGGTGGTGGTCCAGAGCTGCTCCGGGTTCATCTCACCGAGCCCCTTGTATCGCTGGATGCTCAATCCCTTCTTGGCCCTGTCCATGAGCCGCTCCAGGAGCTCCTGCGGATCCTCGATCCGCTTCTTTTGCCCCTCCCGCTCCACCGTGTAGCTGCCCTCCTTGAGCAGGCGGTACTCCTTGGAGACGCTCATGAGCTGGCGCAGCTCCGGGGAGGACAGAAACTCCCAGTTCACCACGGAGGTCTGCCCGCCGTTGACGGTCTCGGTGACGATGAACTCGTAAAAGCCCTCCTCCTCGTCCAACTCCACGTCCCGGACTTGAAAACCATGCTCCTCCAGCTTCTCGAAGAACCCATCCATGAAGGCCTTGCTTCGAAAACGGTTCTTGTCCTGCACGTCCTCCATGACCAGGAACTCGAGGAACCGGGGGCTGTGTCCCCTCCTGGAGAGCTTGTTCAGGCTGTCGTAGAAGGAGATGAGCCCGCCGAGGATGCGCACCAGCTTCCGGCCGGCCAGTTCTTCTGCGCTCTCCAGCACCACGGTCTCCTTTTCGGCGATGCGCTCGATCAGAAACTGGTTCAGCCCGGCCTCGGTCTTCAGGTAGAACTCGCTCTTGCCCCAGACCAGGCGGTAGAGCGGCGGCTGGGCCACGTAGAGGTGGCCCTGCTCGATGAGCTCGGGCATCTGGCGGAAGAAGAAGGTCAACAGGAGGGTCCGAATGTGGCTTCCGTCCACGTCCGCATCGGTCATGATGATCACGGTGTGGTATCTCAAGGAGGCAATGTCGTAGTCCTTCTCCCCGATCCCGGTCCCCAGGGCCGCGATCATGGTGCGGATCTCCTCGCTGGAGATCATCTTGTCGAACCGGGCCTTCTCCACGTTCAGGATCTTTCCCTTGAGCGGCAGCACGGCCTGATTCCGGCGGTCCCGTCCCTGCTTGGCCGAGCCTCCGGCCGAGTCCCCCTCCACGATGAAGATCTCGCTTCGCCTGGGATCCCGCTCCTGACAATCGGCCAGCTTTCCGGGAAGCGAGTGATCCGAGAGAATCCCCTTCCTTCTGGCCAGATCCCGCGCCTTTCGTGCCGCCTCCCGGGCCCTCGCCGCCTCGACCACCTTCGATAGGATCGCCTTGATCACCTTGGGGTTTTCTTCGAAGTAATTGCCCAGGCCCTCGTTGACCAGGTTCTCCACGAGCCCCTTGACGTCGCTGTTTCCCAGCTTGGTCTTGGTCTGACCTTCGAACTGCGGCTCGGGCAGCTTCACGCTCACAATGGCGGTCAGGCCCTCACGCACGTCGTCCCCGCTCAGCTTTTCCTTGAAGTTCTTGGCCGCGGGAGAGCTCTGCAGGTACAGGTTCACGCTACGCGTCAGGGCCGCCTTGAACCCGCTCAGGTGGCTGCCGCCTTCCCGGGTGTTGATGTTGTTGGCGAAGGTATAGGTGTTTTCCTTGTAGGTGTTGTTGTACTGAAGGGCCACCTCCATGAGCACGCCGCTCTTCTCGCCGGAGATGTGAACGGGCTTCGGGTGGATCACCTCCTTGTTCTTGTTCAGGTAGTCCACGAAAGACTTGATGCCTCCCTCGTACAGAAACTCCTGCTTCTGACCGCTACGTTCGTCGGACACCTTGATCCGCAGCCCGCTGGTGAGAAATGCCAGCTCGCGCATGCGTCTGGCCAGGATCTCGAAGTCGAAGGCGATCTCCGGGAAGATCTCCGGGTCGGGCCTGAAGATGATCAGGGTGCCCCGCTTTCCCGTCTCCCCGCGCACCTCCAGGGGTGAGGCCGTCTGCCCCCGCTCGTATCGTTGATGGTGGATCTTTCCGTCCCGATAGACCTCCACCTCCAGGAACTCGGACAGGGCGTTCACCACGGAAACGCCGACCCCGTGGAGCCCTCCCGAGACGCGGTAGGTCTTGTTGTCGAACTTGCCTCCAGCGTGAAGCTTGGTCATCACCACCTCGAGGGCCGGAATGCCCTCGGCCTCGTGCATGTCCACGGGAATGCCCCGGCCGTTGTCCGACACGGTCACGCTGTGGTCGGTGAGGACGCGGACCTCCACGCTGTTGCAGTAGCCCGCCAGGGCCTCGTCGATGCTGTTGTCCACCACCTCGTACACCAGGTGATGGAGCCCCTCGGAGGCGGTGTTGCCGATATACATGGCCGGGCGTTTTCGAACGGCCAGAAGCCCCTCGAGGACCTTGATGTCCGATGCAGCGTAGCTGATCTCCTGCTCACTCATTTCTCTCATCATGTTCTGCACACACAAGGATTGCGCGCTTCGGCTCAACCCTCGATCCTTTCCTCGATCCGATGATTTCGATCAAACGTTTCCGGCCCGTGCCACGGTTCGAACGACCCCGGCTACAGCCGCATGGGCATGATCAATCCCAGGAACCCCTGATCGCTTTCCCCGGTGATGAGACACGGGCTCGCCCCGTCCATGAACCCCAGGGTGACCTCGTCGCTGTCCATGGCCTGAAGCACGTCGATGAAGTACCTGGCGTTGAACCCCAGCTCCAGCTTCTCGTCCTTGTACTCCACCTCCAGGCTTTCCTGCACGTCGCCGATGTCCGGGTTGATGGATACGAGCTCCATGGTATCGTCGCCGAGCTTGATTTTGACGCCCCGATAGCTCTCGTCGCTCAGAATGGTCATCTTTTTCATGCCGTCCATGAGCTCATCGAGCCGCACACGCACACTCCGCTGGGCCTTCTTGGGAATGACGGCACTGTAATCCGGAAATTTGCTCTCCAGCAGGCGTACGACGATGAGGGTGTCCCCCTCTCGAGCGATGCAGTTGTTCTGCCGGAACCCCACCTGCACGACCTGGTCCTCCGAGGCGAGCTTGGCGATCTCGTTCATGCCCTTCTTGGGGACCATCACCCCGTTGTCCAGCGTGAGATTCTCCACGTTCGCGATGGGCTTGTCGATCATGGAAAGACGGTGCCCGTCCGTGGCCACGAGGCGGAGAAGGGTCTCACCGCCCTTTGCGATCTTTTCCGTATAGATTCCGGAGAGCTTGAATCCGGCATCCTCCAGGGTGACCGCGTAGATGGTCTTGGAGATCATCTCCCGAAGCACAGCCCCCGGAATGTCCACAAAGGCCACGTCCTCCGGCTCCACGAACATGGGGTACTCGTCCGGTGAGAGGCAGGCCATGTTGAACTTGGCCCGGTCGTCGGAGATGAACGCCCAGTTGTTCTCCTTCTCCTTGATGTAAATGGAGGCCCCTTTGCTCTCCTTGACGATCTCGAAGAGCTTCCTTCCCGAGATGGCCAGGCTCCCTGCGGTCAGGACCTCGGCCGCCAGCTTCTGCTGAAAGCTGATCTCCAGGTCCGTGGCCGAGAGCGTGACCACGGAGTCCTCGGCCGAAAGCAGGACGGTGGAGAGAATGGGCATGTTGCTTCGCTTCTCGATGATGCTCTGCACTCGAGACACGGCCCTGTAGAGCTCGTCCCTGTCGATTCTCAGTTCCATGGGGTTGCCCTCCGATCAACGGTTGAATATAGAGATATCCTTATCATCACCATCCTTCAGCGGGGTGTCCATTGTCGAAAACCCGGTCAACCCGCCCCCGGGAGAGGCAAATCATTGGCTCCGGGTTCCTGGAAGCATTTCGAGTTCCCGTCCTCCCTGCGCCTCCGGGCTTGAGTCGGGTCCTCGGTCGACCGGGTGGGGCCGAATCTTTTTCGAAAACACGGGCCGTTTTTCGCAAGCGCCCTGTGGAAACCCGCACCGCCGCGGCGCACGCCGGGGATCATTCGATCAAGTTCTCCAGATTGCTCAAATCCTCCCGCACCCCCTGGCTTCGCTTCTGCTCCCGCTCGATGCGGCGGACGGCGTAGATCACGGCGGAGTGATCCTTTTTGCCGAAGGCCTTGCCGATCACCTTGTAGGAGTGGCGGGTGTAGCGCTTGCACAGGTACATGGCCATGTGGCGAGGGTACGCGACCGCCCTCCGGCGTTTTTGGGACACCAGGTCGGAAACCGGGATCTTGAAGTATCCCGAGATCACGGCCTGAATGTCCTCGATCTCCGGAACCTTGTTCCCCGAGTCTCGAATCAGGTTGCGAACCGCCGATAGGTTGATCGATCCACCGTTGAGGGAGATATACGTCTGGAGACGGGTCACGTTCCTGAGCAGGTGTTTCATATCATCATTCGATTTGGCGAGAAAGAAGATAATGTCGTCGGGCAGAGCCATGTTTTCCCGGGCGGCCAGGCGCTTGATCACATGAATGCGCGCCTCCGGCTCGGGAGCGTGGATCTCGGCGATGAGGCCCCAGCTGAGAATGGACTTGAGCCTCGGGCTCACGTCCGGAAGGCGGAAAGGCGGCATCCGGGCGGAGACCACCACCGTCCTCCCGTCTCGGAGCAGGGCGTTGAGGACGAAGGTGAACTCCTGCTGGGTCTTGGTCCGTCCGGCCAGGAGATGCGCATCGTCGAATAGCAGCAGATCGAGATCGGCGTAGGCGGCCCGGAACGGGTGGACCCGGTCGGCGCGGAGGGCCCGGGTGAACTCCGAGGTATAGCGGTTGGCGTGGACGTAGCGGACCTTGAGGCCGGGCGTGCGATCCGTCATGCGGTTTCCCACGGCGTGCAGAAGGTGGGTCTTGCCCACGCTCTTGTCGGAGAACAGGTACAGCGGGGTGTAGGCATGGCCGTTGTCTTCCGTGAGCTCGAGACAGGAGAAATAGGAGAATGCACTCGATCGGCCATGAAAAAAGCTTTCGAAGGTCATATCCGGATGTAGATCCGGGTCGGGCGAGGCCGGCAGGCCCTCCCCGGGGACGGTGCTGGGGGCACCGGGCGCGTCGGAGCCATGCCGAAGGGTGAACCGGATCTCCGGCGAGATGGACGCCACCTCCTCGAAGGCCGCTCGAATCTCCGGAACATAGCGCTCCCGAATCCATTCGGCGAAAAAGCGGTTGGGCACCTCGATGACGGCCAGATCGTCATCCAGGGATTTGAGACGGGTCGGGGAAAACCAGGTTTCGAAGTCATCCGGCTGAAGCGAGGACGAAAAGCACGAGGTCACGCGCTCCCAGGTCTCTTTTTTTTTTGACAAAGGCTCCATGGGTGATACTCTCGTATAAGGTGTCTAAATATTAGAAAAATTATAAATAAAGATCAACCAAAAAAGAAGGTGGAGGTGAAAAGGATGTCCTACTCGATCGGTCTCGCGGGAAAAGGCGGGACAGGCAAGACCACGATGGCCGGATGGCTGGTTCGATACCTGGTGGAACGGGACAGGGGCCCGGTCCTCGCCGTGGACGCGGACTCCAACGCCAACCTGAACGAGGTCCTCGGCCTGGAGGTGGAGGGGACCCTGGGAGGGGCGCGCGAGGAGATGAAAAAAGGCGTGGCCGCGGGAATCACCAAGGACGTGTTCATGGAGATGAAGCTCGAGCAGTCCGTGGTGGAGGCCAAGGGCTACGATCTGGTGGTCATGGGAAGACCCGAGGGCTCCGGCTGCTACTGCGCCGCCAACACCCTCCTGACCCAGTACCTGGACCGCCTGGTGAACAACTACCCCTACGTGGTGATCGACAACGAGGCCGGCATGGAGCACATCAGCCGGCTCACCACGAACAACATCGACCTGCTGCTCATCGTCTCGGACGCGTCCCGGCGCGGCGTGCTCTCCGCAGGACGAATTCGCGAGCTCGCAGACGACCTCACCCTGAACATCGAGCGAAAGGCCTTCGTGGTCAACATGGCCCGCAAGGACCAGACCGAGACCCTCGAGGCCCTCGCCCGGGAGTACGGCCTGGATCTGGCGGGCGTGGTCCCGGAGGACGATCGGGTCACGCGGGCCGACCTGGAGGGGACCCCGACCGTGGATCTGGATGGATCGAGCCCGGCCCTGCAGGCGGCGTACGAGATCTTCGACCGTCTCCTGAACCCGGCGTGAGCCACATCTTGTGCCGATGACTGGCAAAAACCACAACATATTCCCGGTCAAGCCGGACAACCTTTCTATTTTACTGACGAAAATTCTTGACAAGCTTTGGGCTGTTCATTAACCTAACGAATCCTCGAAAGAGGGTCCTTTTTTTTGGCTTGTATTGTTCTATTTTTCACATAAGTTCATGATTACAAGTTCGGCTGGTTATTTTCAAACCACCCATAGCAAACGGAATGCTATGATCATCCAAGAAGGAGGTAAAGAAAT
>CAYYVD010000273.1:0-6797 GCA_964475045.1 uncultured Desulfobacterales bacterium
GACGGTGCGGGGTTCGTCGTAGAAGGCCTCTCCAAAGAGGGACTCGGACTTTCGCCCGTAGTTGCAGGGGTCGTGGTAGGTGGCGCGCATGGGAAAGCGGGAGCGGTCCAGGGTGATGCGGCCTTCCCGCAGGTACTGCGCCAGAAGGTCGAACGCCGTGACCGTCCCGAACCGCTCGAGCGCCTCTGCATGCCAGGTCTCGAGACCCAACCGGGTCCCCAGGTAGGCGTGGCCTCATTCGGGCCAGAGGAGGTGCTTCGCCTGCAGGCGGTCCATGTTCTCCACCACCCGGCCGCTCATGCGCCGGACGGCCTCGTCGTCCCCCGTGAACATGCCCCAGGAGCAGCCTTCCCAGTTCAGCGAGGGAACGGTCCAGCTCTCACCGGCCACGTGGAAGATCTTCCACCAGTGCACCAGGTCCTCGGTCTGGGTGTTCATGAGCTTGTTGTGAATGGTGACCAGGATGTTGGCCCCTTCCCGGTCCACCGGAACGCGGAACCCGGAGAAGCCGGGCTCCTCGGCGAGCTCCCCGGCCACGTCCTCCAGGATGAACAGGAAGTCCTCCTTGGGCAGGCGGAGGTTGTTCCCGGCCTCCATGGCCGCCTCCACCCCCTTGTGCAGGACGCCGGGCACCCGGTCCCGGTCCCTGCGGGAGCGGATCTCCCGCACCAGACCGGAGATGCGGATCTCCATGGGACACTCGGCCTCGCACAGACCGCACATGGTGCAGATCCAGGGCCAGCGTGCGTCCACCAGCTCCTGCTCCAGACCCAGGTTCACCAGGCGGACCAGCCTGCGGGGATCGAACCCGTCCACCCCGGAAACGGGGCAGGCCGAGGCGCAGTACCCGCAGGTCATGCAGGTGTCCTGAAGAAGGTCCCTGGACTGGAACCGTTCCGGCTCCAGCTCGTTCAAGGCGACGCTCGTTGTCCGGTCTTCCATGGTCATCTCTCCTACCCTCGACCCTCGAACCCGATCCCATCGGATTCTAGGACCCTCGAACCCGCTCACAGAAGGCCCGAACCGTCCGGCCGAGCTCCACCCCCATGTTGGCGGCCAGGGTCGCGAAACCCAGCCGTCCGGGGTCCAGCCCGATCTCCTCCAGGCTGCGCCGGACCACTTCCACCCGGGCGCGGGCCTCGAGGTTTCCCCGTTCGGCGTGGCAGTTGCCGGGATGGCAGGTCAGCACGAGCACGCCGGACGCGTCCGAGAGAAACGCATCCAGCAGCATTCGCCGCGAGATGCGCCCTGCGCAGTCCACCGGCACGAAGACCACGCCTTCGGGCAGCTCCCGGCCGAGGTGCCGGCACAGGTCCCGGGCCCGCATCGCGCTTCGGCGGCACCCGAGGACCACCACGTCCCCGGCCCGGACACGCACGCCGTGCAGGGGACCGGGTACGGCCTCCGCTTCGCCGGCTCCTCTCTCCTGCAAAGAGATGGCGCGGGCCGGGCAGGCCGCCTCGCAGACGCCGCAGGCGAAGCAGGCCCCCGGGATGATCTCGATGCGTTCCCCTACGGCCACGGCCCCGTGGGGGCAGGACCGGTGGCAGGTGAGGCAGCGGGCGCACAGGCGCGGATCGATGACGGCCGCCCGGCCGGGGGCCCAGTGCTCGAATCGATCGAGCGCCCGCATCTCGAGCCCGGCGGCGCACAGATCCTCCTCCAGGGAGTCCAGGCCCAGGGGGTGGGACTCCGGAAGGACCGCCAGGACGCCCCGGCGGTTGGTCTCGAGCCCCAGGCGATAGACGTTGTCCGAGGGCAGGAACCCGTCCGGACCGGGGTCGGCCCCGAGCAGGGCGGCCCGATTCGAGGCTTCGGGACCGGGGTGCCGGGTCGTGTCCACCACGGTCCAGTCCGGTCGAACGGTCAGCTGCATTCGGCCGGCTTCGTCCTGAAGACGCACCGTGAGGCGGCCTGCCTCGTCCCGGCTGAATCGGGGTACGTCCTGGGTGATGCGGAGGAACACGGCCCCCTTGCGGCGGGCCTCCCGCACCCCGGCCTCGAGACCGGCGCCGCTCACCTTGAGGTTCCCGTAAAGGACCACCACCCGGTGGCCCAGGTCCAGCAGCCCGGACGTGCAGCCGAGCACCTCCCGGGTGGAGGCCGGACGGCTCTCGTGGCCGGCCCCCAACAGGAAGACCACCACAGGAGGGGAGGCGTGCTTCGCGGTGTGCGGCTCGAGACCGGAAAGCACGTCTCGAAAGTCCGGGAGCGGGACCACCCGGTCTCCCGGCTCGAGGCCCGGGGCCTCGAACACGGGCACCGGCTCCGGCGCCTGGACCACCACCGCACCGAAGAACTCCTGGTGAGCGGTCTCCCCGTCCGAGACGATGCGCGCATCAAAGGGCCCGAAGCCTCCTCGAAGCCCGGTCAGACGGGGAAGGTCGTGCCTTGCCGTCATCGCCGGCGGGGACGGGACGGCTGCCGCGCGCGTTCCACGAAATCCCAGGTCCTCGAGGGACCTTGCCGCCTCGGCCCCGGCCGGCTCGTCTTCGACGATCAGGATGTCTATCCAGGGGTTCTGCTTCACGCGATCCTCAATGGTGTTGCGGGAGGTGAATCCGGTTCGTACCTGTCCGTCAGAGGGTCTCGAGGTGATGGAGGGTCTTCCAGACCGAGGCCCGGGCGCTCTTGACGGCGTCCAGAATGCCCATGGGACCCAGGACGGTGCCCGCGGCGGACACCCCCGGCGTGGCCGGGGAACCCGGTGCCGCAGGATCCTCCAGAAAGCCGTCCGGGCCGGTTCGAAGACCGAGATGCGCGGCGATCTGCGCCAGGCCGGAGACCGGCGTGATCCCGATCGAGAGCACCAGAAGCTCCACGTCCAGGGAGTCGGGGGACCCCGAGTCGGGATCGAAGTAGCGAACCCGGACGAGGCGGTCCTCGGTGAGCACGGCGTCCGCGGGGACGGTCCGCACGAAGCGGAACTCCCGGCCCAGTTCCTCCCAGGCCGTTTCGAAATCCCGGCCGAAGGACTGGATGTCGATGTAGAACACCGTCACGTCCGTTCCGGGCTCCTGGAACCGGAGCCGTCTTGCGGTTCGAAGGGCCGAGCCGCAGCAGACCCGGGAGCACCACAGGTGGCCGAGACGCTCGTCCCGGCTGCCCACACATTGGACAAAGGCGATGCTTCGCGGCGGGGACCCGTCCGAAGGCCGGATGGGGCGTCCCTGCTCCCGGAGCCTGCGCTCCAGGTCCAGGTTGGTGATCACGTCCTCGATGCGTCCGTACCCGTAAGGCTTGCGGGTCGGGTCGAAGGGGTCGAAGCCTGCGGTCAGGATGACGGCGCCCGCGGCCACGGAGACCCGCTCTTGCGTCCCGTCGAAGGCCAGCGCCGACTCGGGGCAGCTGTCCACACAGGCCGTGCACGCCTCCCCGGACGCCAGGCGGCATCGCCCGACATCCACGGCCACAGGAGGGCGATTGTAGGGCGACGGGGCCCGGCGGATCGCCCCGGCGGGGCAGGCCTCCACACACCGGCCGCACCCGGTGCACCGCCCGGGATCCACGAATCGAGGGGATCGAAGGAGTACGGCGGAGAAGGCGGAGAAGGTCCCATGGGTCCGCTCCACGCTCTCGACACGGGTGGACGGGAGCAGGCGGACGCGGGGATTCTCGAGGGCGCTCTGGAGCCGATCCTCGGCCAGGCAGGCGCCGCATCGTACGCAGGCGGTGGTGGCCTTGCAGGAAAAACCGGCGGCATGCCCTCCGGCAAAGGGCGAGGCCTCGATCACATCGGAGCGGACGCCGAACCGGGACAGCTCGAGGGCCGCCGTCAGCCCGGCCACTCCTCCTCCGATGATCAGAACGTTTGGATTCGACATGGCGCTCAACTCCTCCAGCGTAGTCGACCATGAAATCAATATGCATGGATCGCTCGGCCGGCGCAAGCCGAAATCCGGAGACCGGGCGGCACGAGAGCAACCCGATCTTGACGGAAAGCGTCTTGTGGTCTATGTTGGGTTACCCATCAGCCCGATAGGAAACGAAACCTCGTCCTGCTGTGCGATGCGTCTACTCCTGCTCCCTGGTGCGACATCGGGCCATATCGTCGTGAATCGGACCACGAACCCCACGTTACGTTGACAAAGGAGCCGGTGAATGAAAGGACAAGGGTCCTGGGATTGGAAGCCGGGAAAGCGTCGAATCCAGGAGGCCGGGGCCTGCTCCAGCGATGTCGTCTGGATGGAGGAGCCCCAGGCCAGCCCGGACGGGGAGCGGCTGGCCGTGGTCGTGAACCTGGAGGACGCCGTGTTCGGGCTCTGCGTGAACGGTGTCCTGCTCGAGGAGACCTTCGAGAAGATCTGGGGGCTTCGATTCTCGCCGGACGGCCGCATGGGGGCCCTGGTCAGCCGGGAGATGGACTGGACCGTGGCCGTGGAGGGGGTTCCCTGGGAGACGACCTTCGGGTTCGTCTGGAACCTCTGCTTCTCCCGGGCCGGTGACCGGATCGGCGTCGCCGTCCAGCAGGACATGAGCTACGGTGTGGCCGTGGACGGCGAGCCCTGGCCCGAGCTGTTCAGCAACGCGGGCAATGTCGCACTCAGCCCCGACGGGGCCCGTTCGGCGGCGGCCGTTCAGACCGCCCCCATGGACGCGGCGGATGTGGAGGCCTTTCAGAAGGGCTGCTACTCCGTGGCCGTGGACGCCCGAGCCTGGGACCGGAGCTTCGTGAATGTGTGGACCCCCGTGTTCGACGAGCCTGGAGAGCGGGTGGCCGCGCAGGTCCGCCGGACCTTGTACGACTACACCGTCGTGGTGGACGGCACGCCCTGGGAGCAGAGCTTCGCCTCGGTCTGGGAGCCGGCCTTCCATCCTCGGACCGGTGCGGTGGTCGCGCCGGTGCGAACCGGCGGCAAGTGGGGGCTGGCCGAGAATGGCACGCTGGTCTGGCCGGCCCGTTATGCGCAGCTCTGGCACCAGGCCTTCAGCGAGGACGGGTCCACCCTGGCGGCGATTGCCGCGCCCGCGTACGGCCGCTTCACCGTGGCGGTCGACGACCGGCCCTGGCAGAACACCTTCAGCGTGGTGACCGATCTGGCCGTGAGCCCGGACGGAGGCCGCGTGGGAGGGCTGGGCAAGGAGGACGGGGTCTGGACCGCCATCGTGGACGACCGTCCCTGGCCGGGCCGCTACGACATGATGTACCCCCTGAGCTTCAGCCCGGACGGGGCGCACGTTGCGGCCCGGGCCGAGCGGGACGGCCGGTTCCTGATCGTCCTGGACGGGAAGGAGTACGCCGAGGCGTTCGACCGCGCATGGGACCCGATCTTCAGCCCGGAAGGGGACAAGGTGCTCATTCGAGGGATTCAGGAAGGGGCGTACGTCCGCATCGTCGCCGGCGTGGGGGATTTCTGAAGCAGTTTCGGGCACGGAGTTTCGGGAACACCATACTTAATTCAATTCAAGAAAGCCCTCGTGGAAAACGTGATCCGTTTTGTGAATTAAGTATGGTGTCCCCGAAACTCCGCGAAACTCCATGGTGTCCTCGAAACTCCGTGCCCGAAACTCGAGCGCAAGGTTTGAAGAACCGAAACGATCAGGAGGGAGGAGGGAGATGCACCAAGTCTACGGGTTCGTCGTGGGGCCGCTGGCCTGGATCGCCTTCGCCGTGTTCGTCCTGGGATCCATCTGGAAGATCGCCGTCATGTACCGGTCGGCCAAGACCAGGGACGGTCAGGTGCTGGCCTACTGGGATTTCAAGTACGCCCTTCGATCCATCGTGCACTGGTCCGTTCCCTTCTGGCCGGTCAACTCGAGACGACACCCGGTCATGACCGTCGTCACCTTCATTTTCCATTTCTGCCTGATCCTCGTGCCCGTGTTCCTCCTGGCCCACGTCGTGCTCTGGGACTACCATCACGGGGTGTCGTTCTGGAGCCTGCCGGAGGGCGTGGCCGACGTGATGACCGTCCTCGTGATTCTCTCCTGCCTGTTTTTCGCCGGACGGAGGATCTTTCTTCGTGAGGTCCGATATGTGACCTCGGCCATGGACTGGATCGTGCTGGCCATCGTGTTCCTTCCTTTCCTCACGGGGTTTCTGGCCTATCACCAGATCGGCCCCTACAAGGTGATGATCGTCCTCCACATCCTGTTCGGCGAGGTCTTGCTGGCAGCCATTCCGTTCACCCGGCTCAGTCACATGCTGCTCGCCCCGTTCTCGCGGGGGTACATCGGCTCCGAGTTCGGAGGCGTGCGACAGGCCAGGGACTGGTGATCCGATTCTGGAGGAGGTGTTGAATGCAAGAAGCGGCTGAGAAGGCTGATCGCAAGAAGCACGTGGACGTGGGAGTTCAGAAGGGGCTGGACGAGCTGACCCCGGAGAAGATCGAAAAGGCGATCAACCGCGTCTTTCGAGCCGAGACCGGCGCCAGGCTCAAGGCCTACGAAGAAATTTGCGTCCGCTGCGGGCTCTGCGCCGAGGGCTGCCACTACTACCTCTCCCACGACGGGGATCCCACCTACTCGCCCGTGGGCAAGGTCAAGCAAACCCTGTGGCAGCTCCTGAAGAAACGGGGGCGCATCAGCGCCGAGGAGCTGGAGCGCGTCGCCCTGGTGGCCTACACCGAGTGCAACCTCTGCCGCCGCTGCGCCTTGTACTGTCCCATCGGCATCGACACGGCGTACATCATCACGGTGGTCCGGCGGCTCTGCCACCTCCTCGGGATCACGCCCCAGTACATCCAGGACACGGCCCACAGCCATTCGGTCACCATGAACCAGATGTGGGTCAAGGAGGACGAGTGGATCGACAGCGTCCTCTGGCAGGAGGAGGAGGCCCGGGAGGAGATCCCCAC
>CAYYVD010000274.1:0-6793 GCA_964475045.1 uncultured Desulfobacterales bacterium
CCACGCAGATGCCCAGCATGGGCAGCCAGGTGGAGATCATGCCCACGGCCAGACCTGCGATGATCACCGTTGCGGCGCCGGTTTCAGACTGCCCGGCGATGCGCCGGATCGGCGGACCCGAGGTGTAGTACTCGGCCAGAAGACCGATGGCGATCCCGCAGAGAAGTCCGGAGACGATCGCCCAGAAGCTGCCCCAGGGCATGCCGAGGGAGCTCGTGATGATGATGGTCAGGACAACGAAGATGATCGCCGCCACGAAGGTGGTGTACCGGAGCGCTGCCGCGGGGCTTCCGCTCTGAAAGGCCTTGATGGACAAAACGCCCACGAAGGAGCTCAGGAGCCCCGCCATGACCACCAGGATCGGCATGGCCATATACTTCAGCTTGATGGCCTCCGGAGCCAGCCCCTGGAGCACGGGGAACCTGGCCAGGAACTCCGGCGTTATGGTGAGCGTAGCCCCGATGGCGATGGTCGCGATCACCGAGCCCACGAAGGACTCGAAGATGTCGGCCCCCATTCCTGCGATGTCGCCCACGTTGTCGCCCACGTTGTCTGCGATGACGCCGGGGTTGCGGGGATCGTCTTCCGGGATGCCGGCCTCGACCTTGCCCACCAGGTCAGCGCCCACATCCGCCGCCTTGGTGTAGATTCCGCCGCCCACACGGGCGAACAGGGCGATGGAGCTCGCACCCATGGCGAAGCCGTTGATGTACTGGGCCGTCTCTGGCGATCCGCCCCAGACCCAGAACCAGATGCCCAGCCCGAGCATCCCCAGCCCGGCCACTGCAAGGCCCATGACTGCGCCGGAGAAGTAGGAGACGTTCAGGGCCTTTGCCTGCCCCGACTTGTTGGCGGCTTCGGCCGTCCGTGAGTTGCCGCGGGTGGCCGCCGTCATACCCGAAAACCCTGCTATCATGGAGCAGAGCGCGCCCGTCACGAAGGCGATGGCGGTCCACCACGCAATGGCGAAGCCCAGCAGCACGAAGACGACGGCGATAAAGATGATCAGGATGGAGTACTCCCGCCTCAGGAACGTCATCGCTCCCTTGTGAATCTGGTCTTCCAGTTCCTGCATCAGCGGGCTTCCGTTCGGCTGCTTCTTCACGTATCCGAAAATCAGCCAGGCAATGATCAGACTCAGGATCCCCACAAAAGGGGCCAAAACGGTTAGTCCCTGCATCAGCTTGTTCCCTCCTTCGCTTGAATTAGATGTTGACCGTTGACCTCGTTCATCGCCGAGTCCAGGCCGAGGACAACAAACGACTCGCATGCGCGAACCCCCAGCTGAATCACTTGCTGTACCAGGTCCTGCTCCTCCCGCGAAAACGGGCTCAGCACGTAGCTCTCTACGGGCTGCCTCCCTTCCGGCCGACCGATTCCGATCTTCAATCGAGGGAACTCCCGGGTGCCCAAGTGCCGGACAACCGACGTCACGCCCTTGTGGCCGCCGGTCCCCCCGCCTCTGGCGATCCGGACCCGCCCCAGCGGAAGATCGAGATCGTCATGAACGATCAGGATGTCCTCCTCCTCGAGCCGGTAGTAGTGCGCGCAAGCCTGCACTGCTTCGCCGCTGCGATTCATGAATGTCGTGGGGCAGAGCAGGAGCATGCTCCTCCCGTGAAACACGGCTCGGGCGCTCATGGACTGAAAACGCCGCCCCGACAGCCGGACCCCCAGCGCTTCGGACCACGCATCAAGGACCCTGAAGCCCATGTTGTGACGCGTAAGCCGATAGTCTGGCCCGGGATTTCCAAGTCCGGCGATCAGATACACTTTCTAAGAATCTCCCCCTCACCCCCTTTCGTTTCGGGTCTACGATTCCTCGGAACCTTCCTCTTCAGCTTCTGCCGCTGCTTCTTCACCTTCCTCGAGGCCTTCGATCTCCTCGGCTTCCTCTTCCTTCTCCTCCTCGACGGTCGGTGCGGCCACCACGGCCACGGTCAGGTGGCCCTCCTGGGCGGTGGAGATCCCCTCGGGCAGCCGGATGTCCTCGATGTGGACCGCGTCGCCGATGTCCAGGCCGGACACGTCGACGTCCACCTGCTCGACGAGCTGGTCGGGCAGGCAGGAGACCGTGATCTCCCGGCGGATGTACTGCAGGATGCCGCCTTTGGTCACGCCCACCGGCTCGCCCACCAGGTTGATGCCGATGTCGGCGGTGATCTCCTTGTCCATGGAAATCTCGTAGAAATCCGCGTGGAGGTAGTCGCCGCGGAGCGGATCCACCTGGAGCTCCTTGATCATGACGGTGGCGTCCTGGACGTTTCCGTCGGTTCCGGCCATCTCGAGATCGATGATCGCGCTCTCCTGGGTGATCTGTTTCAGAACCCCCTGCAGATCGCTGGTGCTGATCGACAGCGGAACGGGTCCCGCCTTGGGGCCGTAGAACACCGCCGGCATCCGTCTTTCGTTACGAAGCTTTTTGGCCGCTTCCTTGCCCGTGGTGCTTCGAACGTCCGCAGCCAGATTGAAATGCGCCATTCCCTTCTTCCTCCCGATCTCCCCCGGCGGACCGGAGGCTATTAATAAAAATTTTCACAAGGCGATGAAAACAAAACGCCCTTCGTTCCGCGCGTCCTCACCGCTAGACGAAGAGCGTGCTGACGGAGTGTGAGGTGTGAATCCGCTTGACCGTTTCTCCGAGGAGCTCGGCCACCGACAGGACCGTGATCTTTGGGCAAGACGCCGCCTGGCCGTTCAGGGGAATCGTATCCGCCAACACCAGACTGTCGATGGGCGATTCCTGGATCCGCTCGATCGCTGGTCCCGAAAGGACCGGATGCGTGCAGCAGGCATGAACCTGCGCCGCACCCCGCTTCTTGAGGGCCCCGGCCGCCTGGGTGAGGGTCCCGGCGGTGTCCACCATGTCGTCCAGGACCACGGCGACCTTTCCCGAAACCTCTCCGATGATGTTCATGGCTTCGGCCACATTGGGCGCGTCCCGCCGTTTGTCGATGATGGCCAGCCCGCAGTCCAGGCGCTTGGCGAACGCACGGGCCCGCTCAACGCCCCCGGCGTCCGGAGACACCATGACCAGGTCGTTGTCGAAATGGGCCCGAATGTGCTTCAGGAGGATCGGCGCGGCGAACAGGTTGTCCACCGGAATGTCGAAGTATCCCTGAATCTGACCTGCGTGAAGGTCCATGGAAACCACCCGGTGCGCTCCGGCCGTGGTGATCAGGTCCGCCACGAGCTTTGCGCTGATGGGGACCCGGGGTTTGACCTTGCGATCCTGCCTTCCATAGCCGTAGTAAGGGATGACCGCCGTGATCCGTTTGGCAGACGCCCGTTTGAGTGCATCGATGATGATCAGCAACTGCATCAGGTTGTCATTGACGGGTGTGCAGGTGGACTGCAGAATGAACACATCCATGCCGCGAACGTTTTCGTGAATCTCCACCTGGGTCTCGCCGTCGCTGAACTTCTTCGCGCTGATCTTCCCCGGCTCGATCTCGAGGTACTCGCAGACCCGTTCCGTCAGCTCAGGATTGGAGGTGCCGCCGAACAGTCTCATGGATGCACGATCTGGCTGGGGTGGGAGGATTCGAACCTCCGAATGCGGGCTCCAAAGGCCCGTGTCTTACCACTTGACGACACCCCAGCACACCTTTCGAATCGATGGTTGAGGGGCGCTCAGTACTCCGGTCGACCCCGGCCGCCCCAGTTCGTTGCCACGAAAACATCCCCTGCATCCCGGCAGGCGATCTCCCGAGCGGCGGCGTTCGCCTGGTCCGCCGTCCGAAAGACGCCGAAGACCGTCGGTCCGCTCCCGGTCATGAGCGCCCCCTCGGCCCCGGCATTTAGAAGCGCCTCCTTGAGGCGCTTCACCACGGGAAACCGGGCTTGGGTCACGCGCTCCAGGTCGTTTTCCAAAAGCTCTGCGACGGCAAACCCGCCTTCCCTTAAGCTTTCAAATGTACAATCATTCTCACGTGTTGTCAACTGCATTTCGAGCTGCCCGTAGACCCACGCCGTGGAGACCTCGATGGGCGGCTTCACCAGTACATACCACAAATCCGGCCAAACTTCCAGCCTTTCCAGAAGGTCTCCGATGCCCCGAGCCAGTGAAGGCGCAGGAGACAGGAAGAAGGGTACATCCGCACCCAGCTCCACGGCCGTGCGGTGGAGGGCCCGGTCCTCCATCAGCCCAGGCCAGATCCGGTCGAGGGCCACCAGTGTGGCCGCGGCATCGCTGCTCCCGCCCCCCAGACCGGCGGACACGGGGATGCGCTTGTGCAGGCGAATGGAAACGCCCCCCTCCGCCCCGGTCCTGTCGAGGAACGCGCGCGCGGCGCGCCACACGAGGTTCTGATCCCCCGAAGCCACGGCCCGCCCGGTACAGACGACCTCAATGCCCTCGGGAGCCGGTTGCACCTCCACGCGATCCGTCAAACTCACCGGGACCATTACGGAAACCAACTCGTGGTACCCGTCGGACCGCCGCCCTGTGACCCGCAGATGGACATTGAGCTTGGCCGGTGTCTCCAGGGCCACCCGGGGTTCCCGGGCAAGACGGGCTACTCCCATACCTCCACCGTCAGGTAGAGGGTGTTCCCCCCGCGCCGGACGAGGAGCAGGATCGTGTCCCCTTTGTCGTATTCGGCGATCCGCTTCCGGTACCGGGACAGGGTCTTCACCTCTTGCTGATCCATCTCCAGAATCACGTCCCCGGGCTGAAGTCCGGACTCGCCGGCAGGGGAGTTGGGCTCCACCCGGACCACCACCAGCCCCCGCTCCTCGGTGAGGTTGAACCGCCTGGCGTGCTCGGGCGAGATCTCCTCCACGGCCATGCCGAGATCCGTTCCGGTCTCGGCCGGGGCCTCCGAAGGACCTTTCTCGTCCAGCTGCCCCAGGGTCACCTCGAACGTCTTCTCCTTCCCCTTGCGGATCACCGCGACGTCCACCTCTTTTCCCACCGGTGTGGAACCGACCATGAGGGGAAGGGCGCTCATCTCGGGAACCTCCCGGCCGTCAAAGGCCACGATGACGTCCCCCCGCCGGATGCCGGCCTTCTCGGCCGGGCCTCCGGACGTCACGTCCGCCACCAGGGCGCCCTTCTGACTTTCCAGACCAAGCTTTTCCTGGAGCTCCGGGGTGATCTGCTGAATCATCACACCGAGCCAGCCCCGCACCACCCTGCCCTCCTTGAGCTGGGGCAGCAGGTCCTTGGCCAGATTGACGGGGACGGCGAAGCCGATTCCGATGCTTCCGCCGCTCCTGGAAAAGATGGCGGAGTTGATCCCCACCACCCGGCCCTCCGTGTCGAGCAGGGGACCGCCGCTGTTGCCGGGGTTGATGGAGGCGTCGGTCTGAATGAAATTGGCGTAGGCGTCCATCCCGATCCGGCGGTACTTGGCGCTGACGATGCCCGCCGTCACCGTGGACTCCAGCCCGAAGGGATTGCCGATGGCCACCACCCAGTCCCCGACCTTCAGCGCATCCGAGTCGCCCAGGGGCAGAGGGCTCAAGGGGGTTTCCGCCTCGATCTTGATCAGGGCCAGATCCGTCTTGGGGTCCTTGCCGACGACCTGGGCCTCGTACTCGCTACCGTCGGCCAGGACCACCTTGATCTCGTCGGTCTTCTCCACCACGTGGTTGTTCGTGAGGATGAACCCCTCCTCGTCGATGACGAAACCGCTTCCGAGGCTCTTCTGACGGTACTCCTTCGGGATCTGATCTCGAAAAAAGCGCTCGAAGAAGTCGTGGAACGGGTCGTTCTCCCCCATGGGACCCTGAAACATGTGAAGGTTCCGCCCCCGGACGATCTTCACCGTGCTGATGTTCACCACGGAAGCCCGCACCCGCTCCACCAGATCGCTGAACGAGCCCGGCGCCCCCGGAACGATCGCGGACGTCTGCGCCGGGACCTGGGCCGAGGCCCCGCCGGCCGAGACGAGCAGGAAGCCTGCGATCATCGAAACCAACGCCCTCGAACCCGGAACGGCCGTTCTTCCCACCCACCATGGCATCTTCATGCGCTTCCCCCATTCCTCCCGGACGTGCCTCAACCCGAGGCCTTGACGTACCGCCACCGCAGGTCGGCCAGCATGCTGTCGATGAACTTCTGCTCCTCGTCGTTCAGGTTCCCTTGGGTCTTCTCCTGCAGCATGCCGATGGTGTCGATGGTGTGCTTGGCCAAGGGGAGATCCCGGGTCTTCTGTCCGGTCTGAGGGTCCGGGATCTCACCCAGGTGAAACAGCGCAGAGGAGCTCAGGCTCATGATCAGGGTGCTGAAGTTGACCTCCGGAAGCGGCGCCGACTCCCTGCCTTCGGCCTTCTCCCCGGCCTTCTCCCCGGCCTGCTTCGCGGCCTGCTCCGCGGCCTGCTCCCAACCTGCGCCCTCTTCTTCCGGCTTCGCGGCCTCGGGCTCCTTCGATCGGGTGTCCTGGGTTTCCTCCTCGCGGGGATCGCCCTGGTCATCGAACGCCCGCCTGTCTCTCACCACAAATCCCTTGCCTTCCGTTTCCATGGTGTCTCTCCTCATTCCAACGGAGTCTTTCGGCCCGCCGAGGCGGGCCTGTTGCGCCTGAGGCCGGTGCTCCCGCACGGGCCCCTCCCGATGCGCTCGAAGGGCCGTCGGTTCGAACCCGCGCCGGTCTTAGAGGTCGACCCTTTGAGCGAAGTGGACGTCCTCCAGCCCCCGGACTTCCTCCAGCACGGCATCGTCTGCGGGAACGTGGGTGTTCAGAATGTTGATGTTCTGCTTTCGGGCCTTGTCCTGGCCCACGTGCATGCGGCTGATGTTGATGCCCCGGGCGCCCAGCGCCGAGCAGATCCGGCCGATCACCCCGGG
>CAYYVD010000275.1:0-6788 GCA_964475045.1 uncultured Desulfobacterales bacterium
GGAGCTCCACCAGCTTCATGGCCACCCCATGGTTCCGGGCCACGGCCTCGAGCCCGTTTCGAAGCCTCAGGACGATCTCGTGGCTCTGCTGCACGCGACGCTGCTTGGGCACCATGTCCACCCGGATGTCCGCCAGGTGACCGCCCCGGCGCAGGTAGTAGTGGCGGACCATGCCGTTGAAGTCCATGGGGGAGGCCGTGCCCACGTAGGAGACGAAGTGGTTCACCTCGGGGAGTCCCCGCAGGAACGCCTCGAAGTCGCGCACCACACGGTCGGTGGCCTCGAGCGGGGTCCCTTCGGGCATGTCCAGCACGATCTGGAACTCGTTCTTGTTGTCGAAGGGGAGCATCTTCAGGGGCACGTACCGGAAGAGCACCAGTGCGGCCGACCCCGCCAGAAGGGCAAGAGTGAGCAGGGAGAGCCCCCATCGCAGGAACCGGTGATCGAGGAAGGGGGTGACCGCCGCCCGGTAGGACCGCCGAATCCAGCCCGGAATGACGTCCTCCTCGAGCGCCTCGCTCTGTTCGCCCCCCTTGCCCTTCCGTTTGAGCAGGTGGTAGGTGAGCCAGGGAACGACGGTAAGGGCGCACAGGGTGGAGAAGGTGACCGTGAGGGGCACGTTGGCCGCCATGGGGGCCATGTAGGGCCCCATCATGCCGGTGATGAAGAACATGGGGGTGAAGGAGACGATGATGGCCAGGGTGGACATGATCACCGGCGGCAGGACCTCGTCCACGGCGAACAGGGTGGCCAGCACGGGGCGGCGCTTGCGGGCCAGGATGTGCCGCTGAATGTTGTCCACATTGGTGATGGGGTCGTCCACCACCAGGCCCAGGGAGAGGATCAGGGCGAACAGGGTGACCCGGTTGATGGTGTACCCGAAGAGGTAGTTCACGAACAGGGCCAGGGAGAAGCTGATGGGGACCGCCAGGGCGACCACCAGGGCCTCCCGTCGCCCCAGGGTCAGGGCGAGCAGCCCCACCACCGTCAGGATGGCAAAGGCCAGGGAGCTCAGGAGATCGTTCACCTTGTCCTGCGCGGTGCGGCCGTAGTTGCGGGTCACCTCCACGTGGACGCCGTCCGGAATGACGGTCCTCTTCAGGGTGTCCAGCCGGTCGAGAATGTCCCGGGCCACCCAGACGGCGTTCGTGCCCTCCTTTTTGGCGAGGGCCAGGGTCACGGCCGGGCAGGACTCCCGGCCCGGAGGAAGATCCTGCGCTTCCCGGTGGCGCCGGGAGAAGCCGAGCCGGGTGTAGTGGGCTGCCTCCTCGGGTCCGTCCAGCACCCGGGCCACGTCCTCCAGGTAAACCGGCCGGCCCTCGTGGACCCCCACCACGAGGCGGCGCACCTCCTCGGCCGAGGCCACGAAGGAGTCGCTGGTCACGCTCACCGACCGGTTGGCGCTGGAGAACCGGCCCGCGGTCACCGAGGCATCCGTGGCCTTCAGGGCCTGAAAGACCTGGAGAGGGCTCACCCCGCGGCCCGACATGCGCTCGGGCAGGAGCTCCACCCGGACCTCCCGCTTCCGCCCCCCCACGATGGTCGCCCTGGAGATGTCCTCCGCCTCGGAGAGCCGGGACAGGACCTCCTCCCCGATGCGGCGCAGCTCGTGGTCCGAGTACCGGTCCGAGTACACGGTGAGGTTGACGATGGGCACGTCGTCGATCTCCACGGGCTTGATCACCCAGCCCTTGACGAGCGGCGGGGCCTCGTCGATGTTCATGGAGATCTTGTTGTGGAGCTTGACCAGGGACCGTTCCCAGTCCTCTCCCACATAGAAGCGGACCGTGACCACGGCGTGGTCCCGGTGGGAGATGGAGTAGACGTACTCCACCCCGTCGATCTGCCACAGGAGCTGCTCCAGCGGCGTGGAAACGAGCTTCTCCACCTCCTCGGCGCTGGCGCCGGGGGCCTGGACGAAGACGTCGGCCAGCGGAACCACGATCTGCGGCTCCTCCTCCCGGGGGGTGATCAGGATGGCCGTCGCCCCCAGGGCCAGAGAGGCCAGGATCAGGAGGATGGAGAGCTTGGAGGTGAGAAAGGGATGGACGATCCTGGGGATCACACCCTTGGGCGCCTGGTCCGCGTCACTCATCGGGCCCTCCGTCGAGGGCCAGGGTTTCCCCCCCGGCGAGGCCGGCCAGGACCTCGACACGCTTTCCCATGGTGCGGCCGGTCTTGACGAAGACGCGCTCCCATCGATCGCCGGTCCGGACCGTCACCATCTCCAGCTGTCCCACGCGGACCACGGCCTCCTCGGGCACGGTCACGATCTCGTGGTCTCCCACCGGGACCAGAAGCCGACCGAACATACCGGGGTAGAGCCCCTCGGCGGAAGAGAGGCTCACCTTGACCAGAAAGGTCCGGGTCACCGGGTCGGCAAAGGGCACCACCTCGTCCACGGTCCCCTCGAGCTCCCGCTCCAGCACGTCCACCGAAACCTTCATGGGGCTTCCCACACGGATGCTGTGAATGAGGCCTTCCCGGACCATGGACTCCAGCCGAAGGGCGCCGCGGGTCTGAAGCAGCAGCAGGGTCTTCCCGGGCCAGGCCAGGTCGCCCGGCTCGGCCATGCGTTTGGCCACCTGGCCGGTTTCCGGAGCCTCGATGCGCGTGTGACCCAGGGCGATGCGGGACTCCTCCACCACCTTCCCGGCCCCCCGAACCCCGGCCTCGGCCTCCTGGAGGCTCTGCCGGGCCCGCTCCACGCCGGCCTGGGCCTGCAGGAAGGCGGACCGGGCCCGCTCCAGGTCCTGCTCGGTGGCGGCCTCGCTCTGGTAGTAGGTCTTGGTCCGCTCGTAAGCCGCCTCGGCCTCGGTGAACACCGCCTCGGCCGAGCGAACGGCCTGGGCCGCCTGCCGCCTTCGCGCCTGAGCGGAGAGCACCGCCTGCCGCGCCTGGTCCACCTTGGCCTGGAGCTGGCCGCCGTCCAGCACCATGAGGACCTCTCCCCGGTCCACGTCGTCTCCGGGGCGGACGCGGACCTCCAGGATCCGGGCCGTCACCTGGGCCTCGATCCGGGTCTCGGTCCGGGGCCGGACCGTGCCCACGGCCCGGTCCACCTCGGTGACGGTCTCCACCGTCGCCTTTGCGGTTCGGTCCGGCTCCGGGACGCCGGCGGGTGGCGGCACCCGGGTTTCGGGGCCCACCCGGTTCGGGGTGAACATCCCGGTCATGTACAGCATGAGCAGGACCAGGAGCGAAGCCCCGGCCAGGGGAGGCAGCATCTTGAGGATCGGGTGGCTTCGAGGCTTCGGGTTCATGTCACTCGCCCTCCGGCGTCCGCTCCGCCGCCCAGAGCCCCAGGGCGCGTCCGACCTCGGCGCGGGCCTTTTCCCGGTCGTAGCGGGCCGTGATGGCGCGAATTCCGGTGCGGCTTCGGTCCAGCTCGGCGTCCAGGTAGCGCGTCACCGTGGCCGATCCCCCCTCGTACTGCTTCTTGACGAGCCGAAGCGACTCCTCGGCCTGGGCCACGCTCGCCCGGGTCACCTCGATGCGGGCTTCCGCCTCCTCCAGGGTGAGGTAGGTCGAGCGCAGGTCCAGCTTGACCGACAGAACGGCCTTTCGATCCGCGGCCAGCATCTCCTCGAGCACACCCTCGGCCTCGCGCACGGATGCAGCCGTGCTCCGGCCGGTGAACAGGCCCCACTCGAGGATGGCCCCGGCGGTCCAGTTGGCCCGGTCGCTCTCGAACTGTGTGCCTTCGTCGTCGAGGTAGTAGTGGGCCTGCGCGTCCACCCGGGGGAGATACTCCCCCCGGGCCGCGTCCACGGCCATGCGGGAGCGAACCACCGCGAGCCGGGCCTTTTCGAGCTCCGGCCGGCGGGCCATGGCCACGGACAGACCGGGTTCGTACCCCGGGGGCAGGTCCAGGCCCACCCGTCCGTCCCCCTCGAGGGAGAGCGCCGCATCGGGGTCGAGCCCCATGAGGTTGGCCAGGGAGGCCAGGGCCAGGCGGTGTCCGTTCCTCGCGCGAATCCACTCCTCCCGGGCCTGGGCCAGCCGGACCTCCAGGGAGAGCACGTCGGACTTGAGGACCCCGCCGGCCCGGTACCGGACCCGCATGAGGCGAAGCTGCGCCTCGACGGTCTCCACGGACTCCCGGGCGATGCGGATGTACTCCTGCGCGGCCAGGGTGTTGAAAAAGGCCTGGATCACGGAGCTCGCCAGCCCGTTCCGAATGCTCAACCGATCCAGCTCCCGAATGGAGCGTCCGGTCTCGGCCATGCGGGTCCGGAGGTAGTCCCGGCCTCCGCGAAACAGGTTCATGCGGACCCGGAGCCCCACCTCCAGGTTCTCGAAGGGCCCCGGGTCGTTGAAGTTCACCCGCCGCGGCAGGTTTCGCTGGTCGATGGTCTTGAAGAGGTAGGCGGACGGGGCCTCGCCCTCGCTGTACTCCGAGTACACCGAGACGGCGGGCCAGAACGCGGCCAGAGCACGATCGATCATGGCCTCGGACTGGCGGATGCGGGCGATGGCCACGTCCACGTCCGGGTTGTTGGCGAGCGCCATGCGAACGGCCTCCTCCAGCCCCAGCGGCGTCGAGGGGTCGGGCAGGACAGGGGCCGGAGAGCCCTCCGAGTCCTTCCCGGACGGGTCCTTCCCGGCGGGATCCGCGTGCTCCGCTCGAATGGTCGCGTAGGTGTACCGGTGATTTGAAACGCACCCCGAGGCCGTCCATCCCCCTAAGAGCAGGAGCAGGGCCGCCACCCAACCACCACGAGGATGAGACATGATCCTGTTCACGAGCAAGGCCTCCACAAGCCCACACGAAGAACCGCGACCCAAGAAACCGTCCTGCTCACGAGGGAAGGGCGTCGGCGATGACCCCGGCGAGCTCCCGGCAACGGCTCAGATCGTCCTCGCCGGGGACGTAGTGGCTTCGAACCCCCTCGCCTTTCAGGTCGAACTTCATGGACTCCAGCTCCTGGGTGAGGATCTTGACCGCCTCCCCGCTCCAGCCGTAGGAACCGAACACGGCCCCGATCTTGTTCTTGGGCTTGAGGCCCTTCATGTAGGTGAGGAGGTCGCCGACCGTCGGAAAGATCCCGTTGTTCAAGGTCGGGGAGCCCACGATCACGGCCCCGGCGTCCAGCACCTCGGTCATCACGTCGCTCCGGTGACAGGCCCGGAGGTGCATGGGCCTGGCCTCCACCCCTTTCTCGATCAGGGCGTCCGCGATGGTCTCCGCCATGAGCTGGGTGCTGTGCCACATGGTGTCGTACACGATCACCGCCTTGCGCTTGGGCTCCATGCGGCTCCAGTGGACATAGGCCTCGATGATCCGGGCCGGGTCCTTTCGCCAGAGGACACCGTGGTCCGGACAGACCATGTCCAGCTCGAGCCCCATCTCGGTCACCTTGTCCACCAGCTTGAGGATGAGCGGCGCATAGAGCATGAGGATGTTGGCGAAGTACTTCTTGGCGTGGGGCATGATGGCGTCCCCGATCTCGTCGTCGAAGCGCTCCGGCCCGGCGTAGTGCTGGCCGAAGGCGTCGCTGGAGAAGAGGATCTTGTCCTCCGCGCAGTAGGTGAACATGCTGTCCGGCCAGTGGAGCATGCGGGTCTCCATGAAGGTGAGGGTCCGCCGGCCGATGGACAGCTCCTGGAGGTTGTCCACGGGATGATAGTTCCACGTCTGGGGAAAGTGGAGGGAGAGGTTCTTGTGGCCCATCTTGGAGCAGTAGAGCGGCTTGTCCTCGCCGATGCGGTGCATGATCCGGGGAAGCCCCCCGGAGTGATCCATCTCCGTGTGGTTGCTCACCACGATGTCGATCTTCCTGGGGTCCACGATTCGGCCGATCTTCTCGAGCATCTCGTCGGCAAAGGGCGCCTTGACCGTGTCGATCAGGGTGACCTGCTCGTCGAGGATCAGAAAGGCGTTGTAGCTGGTGCCGGCAGGGATGGAGTACCCGTGGAAATCCCGGTTGTTCCAGTCCACGGCACCGACCCAGTACAGGTCCTTGGCGATCTCGATGGGACGCATGGTGTTCTCCTTTCTCATGGGTTGCAGGCCCGGAACCGGCGTTCCGGTGCTGCAGCGCTTTTCGCCGGATTGATCATAGTATACATCCCTTTCCGAATCAAGCGCACGACCTTCAAATATTTGACATCATTGACCTTTTCTATTGCAATCCAGCCCCCCCCCGTGCATTGCGAAAAAAAGCCCGGGAGAGAAGACTCTCCCGGGTCCATTCAACCGTCCATCAATCGGACCGGCTCACGCCACGTCCAGCTTCTGGCGGTCGGCCATGTCCATGAGCACCCGCTCCCGGGACTTGTCCAGGCCCAGGGCCGCCCGCTTGGCGTCGATGTGGGCGATCATCAGCTTGGCCATCTCATAGGGGTCCTTGGCGAACCCCCACTTGCCGAAGCCCTGCTCCTCGAGCCCGGAGAAGAGGTGCTCGTGAAACCGGGTCCCCTCCACGATGGGGAAGGTCACGCCGAACACCGTGTAGACCCCCGAGGCCACGAAGTAGTGGCCGATGGAGATAGCCTTCTCGCTCATCCACTCGGGTGCGGCCCCGGCCACGGGGAGATCGGCGATGCTGTCGCCCAGACCGCCCACGCGGACCATCTCGGCGCAGGCGATGAGGATCCGGCTGTTGTCCACGCAGGATCCCAGTCCGAGCACCGGCGGCATGCCCACGGTCTCGCAGACCTCGCTCAGACCGGGACCGGCCAGGTGGGCCGCTTCCGGCGTGTACAGCCCGGCCTTGGCCAGGGCGATCTGGGAGCAGCCGGTTTGGACCACCAGGATGTCGTTCCTGATGAGCTCCTTGACGAGC
>CAYYVD010000276.1:0-6772 GCA_964475045.1 uncultured Desulfobacterales bacterium
GAGGAGCTCGGCCGGGGGCTTCCCGTGGCCACGGTCATCGGGGCGGAGCCTTCCCTGGTCGTTGCCAGCCAGATCCGGGCGCCCGAAGGCGTGGACGAGACCGGGATCGCCGGGGCGTTTCGAGGCGCGCCCCTCGAGCTGGTGCGCTGCGAGACCATCGATGTCCTGGTCCCGGCCAACGCCGAGATCGTCATCGAGGGGATCACGGTCCCCCACGAGCGCGTGGTGGACGGGCCGTTTGCCGAATTCCCCGGAAACTACGCCACCCTCCTGGGGCAGTGCCTCACGGAGGTCCCCGTCATTCAGGTCACCGCCGTCACCATGAGAAAGGACGCCCGGTTTCAGGCCATGCTCACCGGGATGCCCGTCACGGAGAACCACGTTCTCAAGCAGTGGGCCCTGACAGCGGAGGCCCTCATTCGATGCCGGGACGTCGCGGAGATCCTGGAGTACCACCTGACCCCGGGCGGGGCCTGCTGCTATCACGCGGTGGTGTCCATCCGCAAGACCCGGGAGGACGAGCCCCGGCGCCTGATTCGAGCCCTCATGAAGATCCGCAACGGGCCCAAGATGATCACGGTGGTGGACGACGACATCGCCGTTCGGGACCCCGTGGACGTGGAGTGGGCCGTGGCCACCCGCATGAGGGCGGATCGGGACCTGGTGTTGAAAAACGGACCGCCCCCGAAGATCGGCATGGACGCCACGGCCCCTCCGAGCGAAAGGCGGTGGTATCGAAAGGCCCGCATCCCCGGATCGCGGACGGGCCCCTCGAGCTCGCCTTCATCACCTCCTTGAACAACAGGCCGCCAAGGCTCGGCCGCTCCATGGGCATGGGGTTCTTGATTCCCTCGATCAGACGTCTTCCCGTCTCGTCGTGCTTGAAATCGAGGAAATGCACATTTGCAAGAACATATTGGTGCAGAGAGAGGACGCTGGTTCATAACGTACGTTCTTTTTCGAAGAACGATCTTATGAACCAGCGTCCCCTCCGATGCCAGCGACCCGGTCAGTTGGACCATCAGCAATCAACGCAGCTTGGACTGCGTTCAGTGCCATTCAGCACCATGTCGGGTGAAAACGGCGCCAAGGGTCTTGAGTTCCGCCTTCAAAAATTGCCAAGATGCCGTACTTGGTCTGTGTGCGGAGGAAACATGGATGAGGATGAGAGGACCTGCCTCGACTGCACCTGGTACCAACCGGCGAGCGTCGACGAGGCCACGGAGTTCGGGATCTGCCTGAATGACGAGGCATTCGACCCCGTCGCAGACGACCTCCTGGAGGGCCGGATGGACGAGGCCTGCCGGGAGCTCGTGGAGCAGAAGAGGTTCATCGGGGAGCGGCCGGCCTGCGAGGCCTTCGAGCGGGCCGAGATGTGGGAGATCGACGACGACAGCCCCCTGGGCCGGGAGATCACCCGCCTGGCCGAGAAGGGCGAGCTCGACCCGGAAAAGCTGGCCCAGCTCATCGTCGCCGAGTCGTTCGACGCCATCGACTGGACCACCGTACCCGTCGAACAGCACGAGGCCCGGCTCGAGAGCGGCTCCCCGGAGGAGCGGGAGTCCGCCCTCCTCAGCCTGGACGCGTTGGCATCCATGGGGAACCGGGGGGCACGGGACGCCCTGGTCCGGTTCCTGAAGGCCCTGCCCCCGCCGGCAACCCTCGCCGAGGTCCACTTCAAGGTCAAGGTGCTCGAGCGCATGGATCGCGAGAAGACGCAGGACGCCCTGGTCCCCCACCTGGTTGAGGAGCTCTACCGCACGCCGTCGAACAACACGACGAGGCAGTGGATCTCCGCCGTCTTTCGCTTCCTGGAGCGCGCGCCGCTCGAGCGGATGCTCCGGGACAAGCGGTTTTCCCATCGGCTCAAGAAGAAGGTGAAGCAGATCCTGTACGGACCCCGCCCGGAGTGGGACGGGTTCTGAGCCGCTGAGGCAACCCGTCGACCCTATTGGTTTTGGTATCATTTGATCCTTTTGTCAAGGGCCTCCACCTGTCTTTTGACTCAGAAACAACCGCTCCAGGTGACGCCAGGAGAGCACCCGGGCGGCCGAGCGCTCCTGGGAGTCGTCGCCGCCGTAGACCACGTGGCAGCGGACCGAAGGGGCCCGCCGGTCCCCCTCCGTCCTGCGGGAGAAGACCTCGAGGTGCTTGAAAAAGTCCACCGAGACCGTGGCGCCCGACTTGACCTCCACCGCATCCACCCCCGCCCCCTGCTCGATCACGAGATCGATCTCCGCCCCCCGGCTCTCCCGGTAGTGGTAGAGGCCGGGCCTCACCCCCCGGTGCGCGAGCGACTTGTAGACCTCCGAGACCACCCAGCTCTCGAAGATCGCCCCGCGAAGGGGGTGGAGCCGGAGCTGCTCCGGTTCGCGGATCCCCAGCAGGAAGCACGCCAGGCCGCTGTCGAGAAGGTGCATCTTGGGGGCCTTGACCACCTGCTTGCGGACGTTCGCGTGCCAGGCCGGCACCCGAAACAGAATGTAGCTGGCCTCCAGGACCGAGAGCCAGGCCCGCACGGTGTTGTGGGAAAGTCCCGCGTCGCTTCCCATCCGGGACAGGTTGACCTCCTGGGCCGTGCGCCCGGCGCAGAGCTTGAGGAACTCGGTGAACGCCTGCAGGTCCTGAACGTTGGTCACCTGCCGAACGTCCCGCTGCAGGTAGGTCGTGGTGTAGTCCGCCAGCCATTGGTGGGCCGGGATGCCCCGGTCGTAGATTCTGGGGTAGGCCCCCTGCCAGAGCAGGGGATAGAGGTCTTCGGGGGCGTCCGGAAAGGAGCGCAGCTCGCTCAGCTCGGGCGGGAGGAGCACCAGGATGCCGCAGCGACCCGCCAGGGACTGGGAGATGGACGCCGACATCCCGAAGTGCTGGGACCCGGTCAGGATGAACCGGCCCGGGTCCGGGCGCTCGTCCATCTCCACCTGAAGGTAGGACAGGAGCTCGGGGGCGTGCTGGATCTCGTCCAGGACGGCCCCACCCCTGTACCCGGCCAGGAACCCCCGCGGGTCGCTCCGGGCAAAGTCCCGGACGTCCACCGACTCCAGGGAGGCGTAGGGCTTGTCCGGATACACCATCCGGCAGAGGGTGGTCTTGCCCGACTGCCGGGGGCCGGTCACCGCGACCGCCGGGTAGTATCCGGCCAACTCGCGCAGTTTGTGCTCCAGGGTTCGTGAGATCATGGGCCAAGGATCGCAGGGTTTGCATAAATTGTCAATTGAAATAACAATCCATGCAAAGAGGGGGCGCTGGTTACGAACGTCGTTCTTTTTCGAGAAACGAGCTTACGAACCAGCGTCCCTCAAGCCAACGGGCTCGGGAGCTCCTGGGATTGTGCGCCCCCTCCTTCTCTTGGCCGTCAGAACCTGCTGAAGGGGAGGGCCGATGCGTGCGGCCCCAGGGGCAGGCGGACGTCGCCGGGGTGCACCACGAACCCCGGGGCGGCGAAGTCCCCAAGGTCCTTTTGCAGGCCCCGAATGGAGGAGGCCATGGCCGGTCTCGGCGTGGCCGAGGCCTTCACCTCCACGGGCACCAGCTTTCCCTCGCAGGCGACCAGGAAGTCCACCTCGGTTCTGGAAGAGGTTCGCCAGAAGTAGATCTGGGGATCCACCCCTCGATGGGTGAGCGCCTTCACCGTCTCGGCGAGCACGGCCGTCTCGAAGATCGCGCCGGCCATGGGACCGGAGGCCGCGTGATCCGGGTCCTTGAGTCCGGTCAGGTAGCAGAGCGTTCCCACGTCCGTGAAGTAGATCTTGGGCGTCTTGACGAGCCGCTTCCCCACGTTGGCGAAGTAGGGACGAAGCACCGTGACCTGATAGGTGGCCTCCAGCACCGAGAGCCAGGCCTTGACCGTGTTGAGGGCCACGCCCAGGTCCCGGCCCAGCTCGCTCAGGTTCACGAGCTGAGCGCTCCGTGCGGCCAGGGCCCGCAGGAAGGCCTGGTACTGGCTGAGGTCTCCCACCTGCCGGAGGCTCCGGACGTCCCGCTCCAGGTAGGTCTGGACATACCCCGCGTGCCACAGATCCGTGTCCCGCCCGGGCTGGGCCACGAGCTCCGGGTAATGACCCCTGAGAAAGGAGGCCCACAGGTCCGGGATCGAGGCAGGCGCAACCGCCTCCTCCCCCCGCCGGGCTCCCACGGAAGGGGTGCGCCGGCCCGATTCGCCGCCTCCCGCCGGGACAGAGGCAGGAGGCGCAGCATGGCCGCACGCCCGGCAAGGGACTCGGTCACGGTCTCCGCGAGCAGGAGATTCTGGGAACCCGTCAGGAGGTACTGCCCCGGCCGGTTCCGGTCCTCGTCGATCCGCTCCTTCACGTAAGGGAGAAGCCCGGGGGCCTGCTGGACCTCGTCGAAGACGACCGGGGCCGGGTTCGCAGCCAGGAATCCACGCGGGTCCTCCCGAGCGGCCGCGCCCACGTCCGGGGCCTCCAGGGACACATACCCGTGGGTGGCCCCGAATGCGTGCCTCAAGAGCGTGGTCTTCCCCGACTGCCTGGGCCCGGTCACCACCACGGCCGGGAACTCGCGGGCCGCCCTTTCCAGGACCGTCTCCAGGGTTCTTGGAATGTAGGTCGTCATAATGCCCTTAATTATGCATTTGAAATGCAAATTTGCAAGCGCATTTCGCCTTTTCCCCTGACCAACCTTCATCACGCTTGACGTGAATCACGCGTTGCGTTGCTATGCGGCCATGATCCAATCATTCAGGTGTGCCGACACGGAAGCGCCGGCCAAGGGCTTTCGCATCAAGGGGTTCGTGAACTTCGAGAGGATCGCGCGGCGAAAACTCAGGCAACTGGAGATTGCAGGCCGGCTGGATGATACATCCTTCGAGCATGAGGAGGTTCAGCTACTGCCCCGTGGCCACCTCGCCTTCATAACCCAGGCGGTAGTCCCTTCTCAGCCTCAGGAGACGGACGATTTGCACGCCGCAGTACCCCATCGTGATAAGAGCAATCGCCAACACTACCAGGTAATCCAGCAACCCCAGGGTGATTTTTTCTACGGAAAGACCCCGCATGCGCCTCCAGGTCCCGGTACACGGCCCTCGGGTTCACCAACCTCCTTGCCTTGCGGGCCAAGGAGGAGGGGGCGCGGATCGTCTACGACGAAGCGCTCGAGGTGCTTCGGGACGGCAGGCGGGCCGCGGGAGTCCGAGGCCGGAAGCAGCGCATCTCGGTCGGGATCGTCGTGAACGCCGCCGGCTGCGACTCCGTCTCCCTGGCGGCGACCGCCGGCGTGACGGTTCCGGTGACCCCCGGGTCGCCTGCACTTGACCCCGCAGGCCTCAGAACGGCTTCAGCAATCCCTCCATTCGGCCGGCGCCGGGGGAACGGGTCAGCATGGCGGATACGGACGGTGTTCGTTCATATTCCGAATCCGCCTGACCAGAGGGTATCCAGAAAGCCCTGCCAGGGAACGACTTCAATAGAGGGATCGATCCACCTGGGCTGTTCTTCCAGGGACACGATGACGTTTCGATTCGGCGAGTGCTCCTCGAGCAAGGCCTTCAAGCTTCTCGTATGCCCGCTGTGAATTCTTCGGGAGGCTTTGACTTCGATGGCGAGATCCATTTCGCCGAGGACGAAGTCCACCTCGAAGCCGGAACTCGTTCTCCAATAACGGATGTCGAGTTCGGGATTCCGGTAGGCCTGATAGGCCTTGAGCTCCATCAGGATATAGTGCTCAAATGATTTTCCGAATTCAGGCGTGCCGATTCTCGGTGCCCGTCTCGACAGATAATTCGTGACCCCGATATCAAAGAGATAGAATTTTTCCGTCTCAATGAGTCGGCGGTTCCTGGCCTTTCGCCAGGGAGAGATCCGGTACCCGAGTAAGGTGTCTTCAAGGATCTGGAAATAATTCCTCACCACTTTGGCGCTTACGCCGGTCTCCCTTCCAACGTTGGTGTAGTTCAGCAATTCACCGGAGGTAAGGGAGGCCACCCTGAGAAACTCGGCGAAAGCAGGCATGCTCTGAACCGCGGCCTCTGCCGCGATTTCCTCTTTAAAGTAATCCGCCACATAGGCCCTGAGGTCCTGAATCGGATCCGGTGAAAGAAAATGGGGCGGCAAAAGACCTGAAATGATGATGTTCTCCAGATCAAAACCTTCGGTCTCTCCGTAGGTCAGGGGAGCCATGGTATAACGCCAGGCCCGTCCTCCGAGCAGATTTGCGTGACCCCGCCGCAGTTTCCGCGCGCTGGACCCCATTAGCAGAAAAGAGACATCGCTGTTTTCGATCAACCAGTGAATTTCATGGAGCAAATCCGGGACCATCTGTATTTCATCGATGACAACGAGCCCGTGATGCCCTTGATATCGTTCCCTTAACAGGGACGGCCGGGTCGCATAATCTGCAAACACGTCCGTCTTCAGTAGATCGATGATCACTCCGGCCCGCTGGTGTTGGTTTATCCAATGGGTTTTTCCGGTCTTTCTGGGCCCCCAGAGAAAGGCGGAGCGATTTTCCGGGAGGTCCATGTTGAGTCGCCTATTTAGGATTTTCTTCATAGTAAAAAAATATGATCAAGATAATTCTACCTGTCAAGTAAAATTGTCTGGACTGCGATCGAGACCTCGGTCGTGTTCTCGGGGGTCAAGGCTCGCACTGGAAGCTGAATGGAAGAGGCTGAGAGACGGCAAGGGGCATCAGGGACGTCTTGGAAGAGCCGGTCGTACAATCGAGACGGCCGGCGCGGTTCACGGCCTGCGCAACCGGGGTGCGTGGTCGCCCGACTCCTCCTCCCGAAGCTGCTGCATGTACCGCAGGAACA
>CAYYVD010000277.1:0-6755 GCA_964475045.1 uncultured Desulfobacterales bacterium
ATCGGCATGGTTATGGACACCGATCGCGACCACCAGCCGTGGGAGCTCCTTCCGCATGAAAACAATCCAGACGCTGACCGGCATCCTGTTGCTGATGATCGCGCTGTCGCTCGGGGCTGGAATCGTATGAAAAACGCGCTTTGCAAACGATCAGTACAATTCCTGAATGCTAGGACAAAGGAGAATGAAATGTCCGCCACATCAACTATTCATTGCAACATTGCCATGAGACTCGTGATACTGTTGCTTTTTCTGGGGGTGTTCGGCTGCAGTAAGATCGGTTCGCAAGCGATGCACAACGCACATACCGACTATAACGCAGCGCTTCAGCAATCTCATGACGAGCAGCTTTTCGAAAACATCTTACGGCTTCGCTACCTACACAATCCAAGCTTTTTGGAAATCGGCAGCATACAACCCAACTGAGCATAGATGCAGATGCCAACTTCGGCTTCGAAACATCGATGGAGACGGAAACTCCTAGCGATATCAAAGTAGAAACCGATCTATTCTCGGTCGGTGGCGGCATGGGTTTCTCGTCCAGCCCGACAATCACATTCACCCCTCTGCGGGGAGAAGAGTTCCTCCAACGAATGCTCTCACCGATAGAGATCGAAAAAGTTATGCTGCTTTACAACGCGGGATGGTCGCTCAAGCGCATCCTCAGGCTCACGATTCAAAGCATCAACGGCATATCGAATGCCAAGAGGGCCAGCGGCCCCATGCCCGTGAGGGTTCCGCAGTACGAGAAGTTCGAGAAGGTGATCGACCTCATGAGGGAACTCGAAAGACGCGATCTCCTGGAATTGACCTTCGAATTCTATGAGCAAACCACAAAAAGCGTCATGGCGGTTTTCCCCGGGGCATGGGATACACCCGAGGCCAGGGCTCTTGCGGACCTGCTGGATATCGAACCCGGCAGAGATTGCGCGGCGCTAACTTCGCCGCGCAATATCATGTATGCCGGAATCAACGCCGTTGAGGACAAGGACGCCCTACGCCTGGAAACGCGATCATTGCTCGCCATTCTTTTCTTTCTGTCCCACGGTGTCGACATCCCGGAACGGGACATTGAGAACGGCATCGTCCGACTGACGAGGACAGAAGACGGCGTTCCTTTCGACTGGAAAAATGTCCTGCACAATTCGTTCAATGTGCGATATTCCCGCATTCCGCCCAGGAATGCCGCCGTGCGCACCCATTACGGCGGGACCTGGTTCTTCATCCCGGAGAGCGACACCGAAAGCAAATCAACGCTGATTCTCCTGACTCAGCTTCTTGCCCTGCAGTCCGGCAAGCGCGGCGAACCCGTCACTCCGGTCCTGACGATTCCGGCAGGTCGATGAGAACGATCAGGGAAGCGGGGCACGCCGGTGAAGCCCAGCGGGCTGTCACTTCCAGTGCAGACTGAGCCGGGCGTGAGCAAAGTTCGTTCATGCTCGAGGCGGGCACGCCTGCCGGGAAGGCGTTCCGCGACCGGGAAGCGCTCCTGCAGGGCCCCGAGGTCACTCCCTTTTTGCGCCTCGCCAGAGGCGGCTGAACGGAAGGGCCGACGCCCGCAGCCCCAAGGGCCGTCCCATTTCCCCGGAATGCACCACGAAGCCTGGAGTCTCGATTCGGCATGATCAAGCCCCCGACATTCATCAGGCATCAGCCCAGGCTCGCCTTTTACGCCTTTGCGGCGGTGGCCGTGTCCGGCTTCGGGCAGACGTTTTTCGTATCGGTCATGGGAGGTGAGATGAGACAGGCCTTCGGCCTCTCCCACGCCGCCTACGGGAGCCTCTACAGCGGGGCCACCGTGTTCAGCGCGGCCCTGCTTCTCCGGTTCGGCGCCCTGGCCGACAGGTGGTCCCTCTCCGGGGTCACCACCCTGGCCGTCGCCGTCCTGGCCGCGGGGTGCCTGGCCGTGGGTCTGGCCCCGTCCGGGCTGTTTCTGGGGCTCGGCTTCGTTCTCATCCGCTTCGGCGGCCAGGGCCTTCAAGAAGACTTGGTACTGACCGGGGTCCCGTCCCCGGCGCTCCTCTCAGCTTCCTGAATGCGTTCCGAGGCCTGGACATCCTCCTGCTCACGGGAGGCTTCCTCGTGCTCCATGTCTCCTTCCACACCCTTTCGCCGCTCATCCAGCCGGTCGAGTGCAGGAGAACGGCCGTAGAGGATGAGGGGGTCCCCCGAATGCATCTCGGTCCGGCCATTCGGTGCGCCGATATAGCCCCCCTCTTTCCTCAGGATTCCAAGCACGAGCACGCCCTCGTCCCGGAGCTTCGCTTGTTCCAGGCTTCGCTCGGCGAGTCAGTCCGTGGGCTGCACCTGCAGCTCGGTGACGCTGTACTCTCCCGAGAGGTTCAGGAGCCTCGATAGGTCTCGAGCCTCCACGCGGGTGTAACGGCTGAACGCCCAGCTGATGAGCCGGGACAGGTGTCGGTCCACCCGACGGCTCACCGCAGCCACCCAGAGAAACCCGATGCCTGCGCAAAGGAGCGCCATCCGCCAGAACATGGAAGCGGAGTCCCCGGTGCGAAGGAACCCCAGAATCAGGGAGGACATGGCTGAGACGATGCCCACGTTTCCGAGGAGCATCAACAGGAGGAGGATGCGGCGTCGGACCGGGTGGTTCACCACCTCCTCGCTCTCCGAGGTGGTGAAACCCACACCCGTAAAGGCCGATCGCGCCTGGAACCGGGCGGACTCCCGGGAAAGCCCCGTCTGGGTGAGGGCCACGGTGGCGATCCTCGTGACTAAAATCGACAAGGTCAGGATAAACAGGAGGGAAAGGACGGAAAGCATGGGGGCCTCACGGTGACGTTGTCCCCATGATATCGGAAACGGTCCGGGCAACCATGGGGAAAATCCTGTATTTCACGATCCCGCGCTCTGAAAATGGCGTTCCCGGCGAGCCTCCTCCTGGAGCGAACGGACGAGGCCCACCCCAAAAACCGGAATTCGCTCGCGGCTGTCGGTCAAGGGGCTTCTGGCTTATGTGCTGAACCGGGGCCTGGCCTTGTCCGGGTACTATCGTGTGCTGTTGGCCACAACCATTGCCACGCTCCTGCTCACGGACGTCTGTTGACCCTTGCATTGAATGTACCAATGCGATACCATATTGTCCATTCGGCGACAGGCCGCCTGGAGCTGACGATGAGCAAAATGTCGGCGTTGTTCTTCCTTGGTCCCATGGCTGCTGCCTTTTTCAGCGGCTGAACCGAAGACGACGAATGGATGTAAACAGCATGAATTCTATGGAATGATGGAAACGATGTGGCAACCGCACCATCGATTCCATTCAACAGGGATTCCCCTTATGCGTGATGATATCGATCTCGAGTATTTCGAAAACCGCCTCGAACAACGCCTCAGCGAAATCACCGACGGCCAGAGGAAGGTTTCACCGGTGGAACTGGACCAGTCGCGCGTGGGCCGTCTGTCCCGCATGGACGCCATGCAGCAGCAGGCCATGAGCCAGGCCGCCGCGCGGCTTACCGCAATGGAGAAACAGCGCATCCGGGCGGCGCTTCAGCGCATGGCTGCCGGTGATTACGGCTATTGCGTGCATTGCGAGGAGGAGATCGCCGAAGGTCGACTGCGGGTGGACCCGAGTGTGCTGACCTGTATCGCCTGCGCCCGAGCTGCGGATCGAAAATAATCCGCAAGAAATGAGGGTCGGAGGAAGTGCAATGATCGGCGCCATCGCCGGAGATATGATCGGCTCGGTGTACGAAGCTCATCCCATCAAGACCAAAGCGTTTCCCCTTTTTCATCCCCGTTGCCGATTCACGGACGATTCCGTGCTCACCGTCGCGGTGGCCCAGGCGATTTTGACCGATGGCGATTACCACCAGTGGATCCGGGAAATCGGGCGCCGCCATCCCAACGCCGGATATGGTGGAAGCTTCATCGGTTGGCTCCATTCCAGCGACCCCCGACCGTACAACAGCTGGGGCAACGGGGCGGCCATGCGGGTCGGTCCCGTGGGATGGGCCTTTGACACCACGGATGATGTATTGCGCGAAGCGGCGCGCACGGCGGAGATCACCCACAACCACCCCGAAGGCATCAAAGGCGCGCAAGCCGCATCCCTGGCGGTTTTCCTGGCCAGAACAACGCGGGACAAGGGATTGATGAAAAAGGAAATCGCCGGCCGGTTCGGTTACGACCTCGATCGCACAGTGGACGGGATCCGACCATTCTACGGATTCGATGTATCCTGTCAGGGCACGGTGCCCGAGGCGATCATCGCCTTTCTGGACGCCGGCGACTATGAGGACGCCGTTCGCAATGCCGTATCCCTTGGAGGCGACAGCGACACGCTCGCCTGCATCACGGGCGCCATGGCGGAAGCATACTACGGCCCGGTCCCCCGTCCCATCCGCGAGCAGGTCGAAGCCAACCTGACGGAAGATTTGTGGCGGATAACGGAACGATTCTGTCGCCGATATGGCCCGGACACCCCGGGCCGAGGCTGCTGACGGCAACGCTCCTGCGTCATTCTATGAACGGCCGGTGGAGCTTCAGCCGATCCACGATCCTGCTGAGAAGCGACGGGCCTTCGACGCCCTGGATGCCAGCCTGTCCCAGCTCCCTCCCGGGGAAGGCGGTCTCAACCAGGACCCGGTGGTCCCCATCGACTGGTCGGCATAGCCCGGAAAGATCCCTGCATGGTCTGAGCCCATGGCAACCACCCTCTTCCCTTACGAAGGAGGGTCCTCCCCCTTGATTCTCTTGATGAGCCTCGGAATGAAAAAGGAAAAGACGAAAAGGCCGACAGAGAAGAAGACCTTGAAAGAGATCAGTTCGCCCCAGTTTCCCGAGACCCATACCTCTTTCAAGGTCCCGACAAAGAACGTAAAGATGAAGGTTCCCACGACAATGCCCAGGGCGGTGCCGAAGAAGTGTCCCAAAAGCGCACCTTGGTGAGCCCCATGCCGAAATTCATGGGCGTGAACGGAAAATAGACGAGGCGGAGGTAGAGCACCGTTGCAAACCCGTTCCGTTCGATGGCGTCATCGTATTTTTTCAGCCTGTCTCCGCTCAGGGAGGCCGCAAACTCCCTTCCCAGGGTTCGGCCTATCCAGAAAGCGGCACTGGCCCCCAACATCGCGCCGATCCACACATAGAGAAACCCCCAGTACGCGCCGAAGATCGCGGCCCCCAGACCGGTCAGGAGCGTTCCGGGCAAAAACAAACCAGAGATCGGTTTCGGGAAGGGATGCCCCTCTCAGCCGCCCTTTGTCTTTTCGGATGCGACCGCGGCATGCCCCCCGAATTCCCGCCTCAGAGCCGCGATCACGCGGTCGGAAAAGGAATCGTCGTCCCTCGATCGAAAGAGGATCTGAAAGCCTTCACCCCTGTCACATCGCCTGCTTCATAGATGTGCTTCCGGCTGGTTCGCATCCGCGCGTCCACCTGGATGCCCCTGCGGTCGACGTCCACGCCGATCCCTCCCAACTCGAGGCCCGCCAGGTTGGGGTCGCGCCCCATGGCCACGAGGATCTGCTCCGCTCTCATTGGAACAACCTCCCCTTCCTTGGTCTTGATGCGGACCTCCTTTCCATGTCCCAGATCCCTGACCCCGAGAACCGAGGCATTCAAGTGAACGTCGACCCCCTCGGCGGCCAGGACCTGCATCACCCCATCGGCCATGTCCTTGTCTTCTTTGCTCAGGATCTGCCCGCTCCGCTGGACCACGGACACCCTGGTCCCGAGAAGGTATGGACATTCGGTGCGCTTCCTCTTTCCCGGAGTAAAAATGCGTCATGTGAGAACCGCCGGGCACCTTTTCCCCACCAAGACCCAATGGCTTCAATCGATGACCGTTCGAATCGCGAAGGAAATCCTCCAGATCTTTCTCGTAGAAACGTCTTTCTTGTTTTCCACCCACCCTGAAGCACTTCAACTTTCCATCATTTTTCCATCGTCTTATTGTCATTACAGACATATTCAAAATCTTTGCAGCATCTTTTATGTCCAATAAATGCTCCATAAGAAATTTATTATCTCCTTTTATACAAATATACACGCTCTTTCAGTCTATGCCCGATCCAGAGGAACCAGGAGCGAGGCCCCTGTTTTCCATATTGATTCATCCTCTTCCTCGCGGTATCTTACTTTTGCGGCTTTCCCCGCGTCCGCCCTCCGGCCGAATGGTTCCAGAACCACTCGTTGAGCGCCCCGACCGTGGGGGATGCAGAGCTCGGGCGGCCGATCGCGGCTTCCAACCAAGACGACTCGAGGTCTTGGGCGGCAAGGCGAGTTCCAGACGGGCCGTTCGGGAATCAAATCCTTCCTGTTCCTTGAAAATATCCTTGTTATTTCAATCAACGTTATTTATTATGCTATACATTAATGCTCAAATCTATAGCAATCAAGCTCGGGTTTTTTCTTCAGGGGGGGCACCGCTGAGAACGAGACGGAAAATCGCGTGGCATTTCTTAAGGTCCCAGGGAATGGACGCTCTTTTGTGCCGGCCGAGGGATGGTCAATGAGGCCTGTATGGTGAAAGGAAAAAACAGAGACGGAAAACAGGCGGTTCAAACCGATTTCGCGATCAAGGCTGTCATGGAGGCCTCGCCCGTAGGCATCGCGGTGTTCAACCATGACACACGCATTCTGTACGCCAACCCGCTGGCCGAGCGCATTTTTAGAAAGCAGATGCCTGAGGCTGCCGGGATCAAGTGCGGCGAATTCATCGGTTGCACAAACCAGCACATCGAATCCCAGGAATGCGGGCATACGGAGAGCTGTCCGAAATGCCCTTTTTA
>CAYYVD010000278.1:0-6741 GCA_964475045.1 uncultured Desulfobacterales bacterium
CAAGGCGTCCACACAGCGATGCGAGGAACGGCCCGACCTGCCCGGCAAGGAAATGCAGCACGACACCTCGCCCTACAGGGTGAAATTCGGTTTCAGACAGACACCAATCCCGGTGCAGGCCAGCTTGCTCTACCTGCGGTACAGCAAGCGGCGCTACCTGAAGTTCTACCCGTCCTTCAACCGGTTTTTCATGAAATGCTTTTTCCATGAAGCGCTCATGTTCTGGCGCTACAGCGCCTCGAAATGCATCATCGACAACACCAACCTGGCCCGTCTGCGCGGTACCGGCAAAAACGCGGTTATGGCACCGGAAATGGTCAAGTTTTCCAAACGCTACAGTTTTTGCTTCGTCTGTCACGAAATCAAACACGCCAACCGAAAAGCCGGTGTGGAAAAGGGCTTCGACTTCGTGAAAAGCAATTTCTTCCCCGGTCGTACCTTCACCGACTTCGAAGACCTCAACCGTCAGGCCCTGCACTGGTCCACGGTGCTCGTGGAAAACCGCCGGGTGGGCAAAACACGCATCATTCCCGCTGTGGCCTTCGAGCAGGAACGCGGCCTCCTCCGCCGCCCACAGGACCTGGGCCACGGGACCCAGCGGGCGCCACATCACCGGATCGCCGGTTCGGAACAGGGCCAGGGTCGGGGTGCCGAGCATGGCGGCCAGGTGGGACACGCCGCTGTCGTGGCCCGCGTACCAGGCGGCCCGGCCCAGCAGGGAGAGCAGATCCCCCGTTTCCGGCTCGACCACGAGCCGGGTGCTCCGGCCGCTGAGACGGTCCGCGAACCACGCGGCCAGGTCCTCCTCCGCAGGACCGAGGAGCACCGTGGTCTCGGTTCGACGGGAGAGCTGCTCGGACAGGGCGAGCCAGAAACCCGGGGACAGGTTTTTCCTGTGCCCGCCAGAGCCCGGGTGCAGTACGACCCCGTGGCTTTCCTCCTCCTCTTCTTCACCTCGCAGGAGCGGCTCGTGCAAGGCCCTCTCCAGGCAGGCCTCCGGGTCCACGAGGAGACCGGCCCGGGCCGCGCACCGGGCCAGGTGGAGGGCAGCGTGGACCCCGGAACCGGGCTCGGGCCGGCCGGAAAACACACGGCATTCGGCCCCCGGAAAGAGCGTTTCGAGGTTCCGCTCCACACGGCGGTCCGAATCCCTCAGAAAGGCCAGCACCTGGGCCGGCTCCCGATCCAGAGGGAGGACCGGCCGCCTTTCCGGGGCCTCCTGGAACAGGAGGTGCCAGCCGCCGGCCTCCACGTCCACGCAGCACACCCCCCGGCCTCGAAGCACGTCCAGTCCCGGACGGCGGACCGCCGCGACCACCTCGAGGGTTTCTTTGAGCGCAGCCGCGAGGGGCACCAGCATCAGGGTGTCCCCCAAGGCGGCGGGACGGATCAAAAGCACCGCGCCGGTCTCTTGTGTTCTCATTTTGCCCCCTTACCTCTTGCCCTCACGGGCCCGTTCATTCTACCATGGGAAACGGAGCCGGCACCCTGATTGTTTGGAACCCAGCGCATTCCCAAGGGAGGATCCCCATGGCCGAGCACCTGCAGGTGGTCACCACCACGGAGAGCCGGGAGGACGCCCGGGTCATCGCACGCGAGGTGGTGCGGGCCCGGGCCGCGGCCTGCGCCCAGATCCTGGGTCCGGTCACCAGCACCTTCTGGTGGAAGGACCGCGTGGAGGAGACCGAGGAGCACCTCTGCGTCATGAAGACGACCGAAGAAACCTATGAACGGCTGGAGGAGGTGATCCGGCGCTTTCACGCCTACGAGGTGCCCGAGATCATCGCCCTGCCCATTCGGGCCGGGGGCGCGGATTACCTCGCCTGGCTGGAGGAGGAGGTCCGGCGGGAGCCGGAGTGAGGCCGAGCTCTGCTAACCGGTCGAGGACGCATGACAATGCTCGTCCTCGGACCTTGAAAAAAGCTTGACAAGGCCTGTGGAATGCGGTTGAATGCGAGCAATTTTCCGCCTTCGGGCGGAGGGGTGTGCGATCATGGGAGGGTCGCACACCGAATTCGAGGGGAAAGGAGGTGAGAGACGCCGTCTGCTTCGTTTGTTTTCTGATTTCATTGTGCTGATTCGATTTCGACTCACTTTTTAGGAGGAAAGAGACATGAAAAAGGCTTTGATCGTCCTGCTGGCCCTTGCGTTCGTGGGCGTCTTCGCCATGCCGGCCGCGGCCGCGGACAAGGCGGAGTGGAGCTTCTACGGAAGCGCCCGTGTACAAACTTGGTCCCAAGACCACGACAAGGTGTCCGACCAGGTCCCCACGGGATTCGGCGGCGTGAACGGCTTCGACGACCGGGACACGGTCTGGGGTAACCAGGGAAACAGCCGTTTCGGCGCCAACGCCAAGGTCGGCTCCGTGAGCGGCCGCGTGGAGATCCGTGAGTCCAGCGAGTTCCGGGTGGTCTGGGGCGAGTGGGACTTCGGTATGGGCAAGCTGGGCGTGGGCAAGACCTACACCCCGGCCAACATGTTCTACAGCAACCAGGTGGCCTTCGGCGAGCAGAACATGCTCAACATGGGCGGCTACTACAACGGGGCCGACCACATGCTGCGGCTGCGCTTCGAGGGCATCGCCGACATGGTGGACTTTGACCTGGCCTTTGTGGATCCCAACAGCGCGGCCCTGGTGGGCGGCCTTGCCGGGACCGCGGCCTCCACGGTCTGGCAGGCGGCCGCGACCCCGCTGGCCGCCGGACAGGTGGCCGGTGCTGCGGTCGGAACCATGCGGCCCGTCTTCACCCCGGCCGCGGGTTATCAGGCCACCGACATCGACACCACCCTGCCCCAGATCGAGGGCCGCCTGCTCATGAACTGGGGCGCGATCCAGGCCGAGTTCGGCGGCGCCTGGCTGGAGTTCGAGAACGTGGCCATCGACGGCACCGGCGCCGAGCGCGAGTACGACGTCGACGCATGGACCCTGCACTTCGGCCTCAAGTTCGCCATGGGTCCGTTCTACGCCAACGGCAACATCCACACCGGCGAGAACAACACCTACCTCGGCCAGTGGATGCATGACACCGCCACCGCCACCTACGACGCTGCCAACGACACCATCATCGACTCCGACCGCTGGGGTTATCAGCTGGTGGCCGGGTTCAAGCTGAACGACATGCTCTCCTTCGAGGCGGGTTACGGCGCGGCCGAGATGGAGCCCAACGTGGTGGGCATGGTGGACGACGAGGTGTCCACGTACTACCTGCAGGCCGTGCTCTCTCCGGCCCAGGGCGTCCTGATCATTCCGGAAATCGGTGAGCGTGACTACGAGAACGACACCGCCGGCAACGACGAAGGCGAGTCCTTCTACTTCGGCGCCGTGTGGAAGATCAGCTTCTAAGACGACCCGACGTTTGACCGACGTCACCCATGGGACCGGGATGCGGGAAATCCGCATCCCGGTCCTCTCTTTTGGTTGGTGGAACGGATCGCACGCGCACTCGCCGACCTCCTATCCCTGCGAGCGGAAAAGCCGAGTGCGAGTACCGTTTCAGCTTTTCCCTTTGACTCGCCCCCGGCTTTTGGTTACCATCCTCCACGTTCCACCCAACCCGGATGGAGGACGATCGCCCATGATGCTTCGAGAACCGAACCCTTCCAGCCGTGCTCGGCGATCCTGTCGAGGCACGATCCCCCACCTCCGTGGAGCACGGTGGGGATCCCTTCTGCTGTTGATCCTGGCCATCGTCATCGGCGCGGTCCCTCTGCCGGGCGCGGCTGCCGCGGATCCCCACAGGGTGCTCCTGATGCCCCTGACCATCCACGCGCCCAAGGACCACCACGCCTTTCTCAAAGAAGGGCTTCGATCCATGTTCGTCTCCCGCCTGGCCCATGAGGGCCTGGATGTGATGAGCGAGGAGGCGACCGCCGACCTGCTCCAGGAAGCCGACCGGGACGGCATCGACTCCGACGAGCGGGCCGAGGCGCTGACGAGCGCCTCCGGCTCATCCTACGGTATCTACGGCAGTGTCACCACGCTGGGCGGCGGGTACAGCCTGGACCTGGCCCTGGTGGACCTCACCAAGAGCCCGCCCAAGCTGACCCGCATCTCCGAGGCCACCAGCCAGGAGCAGCTGATCCCCAAGCTCGCCGACGTGGCGTACCGCTTTCGGGCCGTGATCGAGGGGGTGGATCCCCGGCGCTTCATGGCGTCGGCGGACGGCGCCATGGAGGACGAGGACGGTGCGGGGCTCCTGTTTCAGGCCGCCGATGAGGGCCACACCTTCCAGCCGACCGGATACACCAGCGTTCGCATGAACATCGTCTCCTTCGACGTGGGGGATCTCGAAGGCGACGGCACCTCGGAGATCGTGATCATCAGCCGGAGCAAGCTCGTCGTCGCCAAGCGGGAGAGCGGCACCCTGTCCATGCAGGACATGCTGAACGTGGGCACGGGGGAGGAGTTCCTGCGGGTCAGTGTGGGGGACGCGGATCAGGACGGCCGCTCCGAGATCTACCTGGTGAGCCTCTACGGCAAGCGGGCTCAGACCACGGTCTACCACTGGGACGGGGAGTTTCGAGAGCGATTCAAAATGGCCGGCCACCTCAACGCCGTGCGGGACGTCAAGATCGGGAAGACGGTCCTCCTGTTCCAGAACTCCAAGATCGAACGCCTGTTCTCCGGGGGCATCCACCGCATGGAGCTCGAAGGTCAGGGGAAACCCACCCGGAAGGAGGAGATCCCTTTCGAGGGCGGAGCCCAACTCTACACCCTCGCCTTTGCGGACATCAACCGGGACGCGGTGGGCGAATTCCTGGGCCTTCAGGAGGGCGGCTACCTGTGCGTCTGGGATCCGACAGGCACCCGGCTGTGGGAGGGCACCACCAGGCTGGAGGGGTCCAACAACCAGGTCACCCTGGGAGCGCGCCCTTCGCCCGGACAGGAGCCCACCCCGATCGCGCTCACGGGCCGGGTCATGGCGGCGGACCTGGACCGGGACGGGCGTCGAGAGGTCGTCGCCGCCCACAACCTGGCCGCCTTCGACATCCTGGAGCGCTTCCGCATCTACAAGGAGTCCCGGATCCTGGCCTACAAGACCGAGAGCTCGGCCGTCCTGTCCAAGACCTGGGTCACCCGAAAGATCAACTACGCCATCGCCGACCTCCAGGTGGACGGGACCACCCTCTATGTGGTGGGTCAGAAAGGCCGGTTCTCCAAGATGGGCACCGGATCGAGCCGCATCATGTGGTTCGAGTGATCCCGTGCCCACCGGCCGCCGGCTCCAACGCGCCGGCCGGCCGCGTCGCCGTGAGCCTGCGGCGAATCCGGGCCATTCGGACCACTGACCCGAGACCGTCATGAGCTTCCTGGCCGGAATCGCCCCCCTCGACGCCCACGCCCTCACAAAACGTGAGGAGGAGGCCTTCCGCCGTTCCCTCGCCGCCATGGACCCCTACCTGGCCCGCCGGCCGCACACGGTGTTCACGCCATGGGCGATCCTGGCCCAGGCCGGGTACGACCGGCTCTGGCAGGGGCCGAAGCTCCTCTCCGATCCGCAGGGACACGCAGCCGCCACGGGCATTCAGTGGCGGCGCCTGGACGGCGAGACGACCGCCCTGAGGGCCCTGGCCCGGGGCCTCCTGCGCTCCGACCCCGAGCCGCCGGAGTCCTTTGACGGCTTCGCGTGCGCGTTCCTTCCTCGAGAGCCCGGCACCCCGGTCCTGGCCGTCGATCCGGTGGGGCTGTTTCCGCTCTGCTACGCGGTGCGCCGGGGACGGCTCCTCTTCTCCAGCCACCAGACCTTCCTGCGGCTGCTCCTCGGCGGCGAAGCCCGAGTGGACCACCAGGCGGTTCTGGAGTTTCTGGTGGCCGGCCATCCCCTGGGACGCAAGACGCTTCTGGAGGGCGTGCACCTGCTGCCGCCGGGCGCCCGCCTGGTTCGGGAAGCTCGCGGGGTGCGCGTGCAGGCCTACGGGGAATGGCCGGGGGACGAGCCGGGCCGGGCGGCCTCCTTCCGTGCCTCCCAGGGGGCGGAGCGGCTTTACGACTGGCTGATTCACAAACGCGATGCCTACCGGGAGCTCACGAGCGAGCCCGTGACCGGGCTCCTGAGCGGCGGGTGGGACAGCCGTCTCCTGGTGGCCCTGTTTGCGGCCGACGGCCGGATCGAGGAGACCCTCACCACCCGGCAGCGCGTCCGGCTGGGCCGCCGCTGGATGTCCGAGGAGCGCATCGCCGGGGACGTGGCGCGCCTTCTGGGTGTGAGGAACCGCTTCGTCCCCCCGGCCTATCGGGACCCTTCCACGCTGGCCTTTCGATCCACCCTGCTGGACACGTCCACCTGGTTTCACGACTGGGCCTTTGCCATGGCGGACCAGGTGCCCGAAGGCCGCCTGATGGTGGACGGGCTTCTCGGGGACATCCTGATCCGCGGCCTGTTCCTGGACGACGCCCTGGCCGCGGCCCAGAAAAAGGGGGACCTGGCGTCCCTGCGACGGATCCTTCACGGCCGGTTTGTACGCGGCTTCAACCCCTACACCCCGGGGGTCGAGGCCTGGGGTTCGGTGCTTCGGCCGGAGGTCCTCCGCTGCTTCGAGGACCGCCTGGCTCAGACGCTGGAGGAGGAGCTGGCGGCCGTGGATCACCCGGAGCCCGTCACCTTCTTTCTTCTCCGGAACCGCAGCCGCCGGGCCATCGCCCCCCTTCCCCGTCTGGTGCTTGGACGCAGGGGCGACGTCCACCTGCCCTTCTGCGACCCCGAGCTTCTCCGGCGGGCCCTGTCCCTGCCCCTTGCGCTG
>CAYYVD010000279.1:0-6713 GCA_964475045.1 uncultured Desulfobacterales bacterium
GCGCACCGCCTCGTCCTGTCGGGCCTCCGCGAGGCACTCGGTCCACCGCGCGATCATCTCGTTGCTGAAGGCGTTGCGGGCCTCGGGACGGTTCAAGGTGATCAGGGCGATGGAATCCTGCAGGTCGTAGAGAACGTGAGGCTGGCTCATGGGGTGCGACTCCGTATCGATGATGTGCGCCGAGGACGGCGTCCGGCGCGGGTGCCGGTCCCGTACGGTCGGGGCGTGTGTTCCATGCGGGCGGGAAGGGGGTCGTGCTCGAAAGCGTTTCGAAGGCTCACACCGAAAACAGCCAGTCTCGAAACCGTTCGTCCTCTCCCGAGGTGATTCGGGCCATGAGGTCGAAGAGCTCCCGGGTGAGCGGTCCCGGCGTGCCCTCGATGTCCCGGTCCTCCAGACGCCGGACCGGAAGCACCTTGTTGGGGGTCCCGGCGAAAAAGATCTCGTCGGCCTGCAGAAGCCGATCCGGGTGAATGCGGACCTCCCGGGCCTCCAGACCCAGGACCTCGGCGGCCTGGAGCAGGGAGAGGCGGGTGATGCTCAGGAGCACGGTGCCCGCACAGGGGGTCATGAGGACGCCGTCCTCCACCATGAACACCGACTCGGTCCCCCCTTCGGCCGCGAACCCCTGGCTGTCCAGCATGATGACGTTGTCGTAGCCGCGGGTCCGGGCCTCGGATCGGGCCATCATGCCGTTCAGGTAGTTGGCCGCCGCCTTGGCCTCCACGGGCACACACTGCGGGTCCAGCTTTCTCCACTTGGAGAAGCACGCGGTGGCGCCCCGCTCAAAGGGGAACTTCAAGCCGCCGAGGTCCTCGGCCGGGTCCACCACAAAGATGGAGACGTCCAGCGGAGCGTCGGGCGGAAGGATCTCGAACGCCACCTCGCCGTGAAAGCAGATCACCTTGACGAACCCGCGGGTCACCCCGTTTCTCCGCACGGTCTCCAGGCAGGCCTCGAGCAGCTCGTCCGGATCGGCGGAGAGCCTCATCCCCAGGAGCTCCGCGGTGCGAAACAGCCGGGCCATGTGCGTGTCCAGGCGGAACACGGCGGCGCCTCCGTCGACCTCGTGCACGCTCATCACCTCGAAGATGGCCGATCCCCGGCCGAAGGCATGGCACATCATGTGAACCCTGGCCTCGTTCCACGGGACGATGGCCCCGTTCAGATACACGATCCGCTCTTCCAGCATGCACGACCTCCTCACGGTCTCACGGTTTTTCGGGATTCGCGAAAGCATCCTCCACATAGGCTTTCAACATCTTCCGCTCCTCCGGCGGCATCTCCAGGAACTTGAGCCCCATGCCGGGGTCTCCCCCGGCGGGTCCCTCCTCCCCGGTTCGGCTCCAGGCCACCTCGCACTGGATCTGGAGCGGCTCGGAGATCTCCGGCAGCTGCAGCTTGAGCAGGAAACGGGTTCCTTTGGGGAGCGGTTTTCGAGTCCGAACGAACAACCCGCCCGAGGAGACGTTCGAGCTGTAGGCCTTGATGAAGTTGGTCCGCTCCTTGTACGCCAGGTTGAGGGTTCTCCGGCTGCGTGGCTCCCTGCGGCCCTCGAAGTCGCTGGCCCGCTCCAGCATCTTCTTGAACCGTTCGACCACCGCCACCAGGATGGACCGGAACTCCGAGGAGAGCTTGTTGAACTCGCTGTCCAGAAAGGTCCGATCGATGATGCCCAGGGTGGTGCGGCCGACCGCCCGGGCCCCGGCGGTGCGCTTGATCCGCCCGAGGAAGCCCAGCTCCCCGAAGATCTCCCCTTCGCCCAGGACCTCGATCACGACCTCCTTGTCGCCCACCTGCTTGAAGATCGCCACGGAGCCCGACTGGACGACATAGACCCAGTCTCCGGGAGCGTTCTCCCGAAAGATCACCGTTCCGTCCTCGTAGGTCTCCTCGGATGCCACGTGATACATGACCGCACCCTCCCGCCGAAGCGTGTTCCTGAATCGGCCCTTCCGCTTCCGCCACCCCCCCGAACGCCCAAGGCCCCGAAGGCAATGGCATTTTTATAAGGGAAAACGGTCGGGGAGTCAAAGGGATTCCGGACCGGCCGGAGTGGCCGGACCCCGATGTGTTTGGCCGAACTTCGGCTCGAATCCGGTTTTCTCTCAAGATTTTGAGCCAAACGGACGATCCCGAGGGCCAGAGGAGGATGCCATGATGAGCTCAACGGGCAGGCCCTCGGGGACATCGAGGACCCCAACGGGAAAAAGCTGTTCACGGAGTTCGTCCGCGTGTGCCGGAAGCAGGGAGAAGGCTTCGTCGAGTACCTGTGGCCCAAGTACGACGAGGATGAGCCACAGCCCAAGCTCTCCTTTGTCAAGCACTTCCCGGAATGGGACTGGGTCATCGGAACGGGGGTCTACCTGGACGAAACCGCGGCCCTGATCCACGAGCGACAGGCGGAGGTCGAGAAACGGGTCGAGCAGGCCGAGGCGACCAGTTGAACCGCGCCGTGGCCGACATGGACAAGGTCGTCCAGCGGAACGCCGCCCGGGCGGAGGAATCCGCGTCCGAGGAAATGAGACGTCAGTCGGAACAGCTCAAGGGGGTCATTCAATCGCTGAGCGGGCTGACCCAGGGAGAGGAAAACGGGCTTCCGCTTTTTCTGCCGGAAGGAACGGGGCTCCCCGCAGCGGGAGAAACGTCGAGGAAGGCGCCTGGCCTCACCCCGCGAGGAAAAGCGGAGATCTCTGCGGTCCTTCCGTCGGAGAACCGAGATTCCTGAGACCCATGAATGGTGGCTAGGCTCCAATCTGCTCGTTCAAGATCCGAATGAGCTCGTCCGGATCAAAGGGTTTTCCGATCACGGCCGCGGCCTTCTTGATGGCCAGCTCGGGCCGGGCCAGACCGCTGATTACGATGACGGGAACCTCTTTGAGCGCCGGGTTCTTGCTCATCTTGCGGTAGAACTGGGGACCCCAGACCTTGTCCATCTGCAGGTCCAGGGTGATGAGGTCCGGCACGGTTTCGTCCAGGACCTCGAGGGCGTCCGCCCCGTCGGTGGCCGAGATCACCTCGTAACCGTGGTCCTCGAGCAGAGCGGTCATGTACTTCACCACCGCGTCCTCGTCATCGACCACCAGAATCCTTTTGGCCATGGTGCACCTCCTTTCCCTCGGGTTCAGGACTCGCCTTGGCCGTTCCCGCGCCTTCGGCCCTGCGTGGAATTCGAATGGTGAACACCGTTCCCCGGCCGGGCTCGGAGGTCACCTCGATCCGGCCTCCGTGCTGGTCCACGGTCCGGCTCGTGATGTAGAGCCCCAGCCCGGTGCCTTTGCGGGCCTTGGACGAGAAGAACAAGGTGCTCATCTTCTTCCGGGTCTCCTCGTCCATGCCGACGCCGTCGTCCTCCACCTCGAAGACCACCTCCTCCGGCTCGCCCCGGACGCGAAACACGACCCGGTGGCTCTCCTGCTCCTTGTCCTCGAGACAGGCGTCGACGGCGTTCTCCAGCACGTTTACGAAGGCCGTGCGCAGGAGGCCCGCATCCACCTCGAAGGTTCCAGCATCCTCCGGGCACTCCAGAGAAAATGCGATCCCGTGCTCCTCCACGAGCGGGCCGATGCCCCGTGCGGCATCGGCTGCGAACCGGGCCACCGGCATCTCGACCTTCCGGAGGTCACGGTCCTTGGAAAACAGGAGCACGTCCAGGACCATGTTCCGGATCCGCCCCACCATCTCCTTGACCACGCCCAGCCCCTCGTGGACCTGCACGTCGTTTCCCTTGCGCAGACCCGAGTCGAGCAGGTACATGCCCCCGTCGAGACCGGTGAGCATGCCCTTGATGCTGTGGGAGATGGAGCCCACCATCAGACCCAGAGAGCTCAGGTGATCCTGGATCTTCTGGATCTGGGTCATGTCCGTGTAGAGGGTGAGCACGTGGGTCGGATCCTCCCCGAAGGTCCGCACCGGCGAGGTCCACACCAGAACCTGGTGCGCCTCCCCGTCCGGCGTGCTGATCTCCGTCTCTCCCTCCTGGCTCTGCCCCGTGCTGAAGGTGGCGAGCACGGGGCAGTCGGAGCAGGGGGACTCCGTGTGTTTTAGCACATGATAGCACACTTCTCCTTCCCGGTCACCGAAGTCGTTTCGAAACTTCCGGTTGACGGCGGTGAGCACCAGCTCTCCGTCCATCACCACCACGTGGCAGGGCAGATCGTCGAACAGACGCTGGAAGCGCTGGACCACATCCCCGGCGAGGGGCTCGCCATCGCCTCGAAGACGCTGCTCCAGCCCGGCCAGGGCCTCGGTCTTCTGGTGCACCAGGCTTTCCAGGGAGTGGGTGTACTCCCTCAGCTTCTCCCGAGCCAGAATCCGCTCGCGTACCCGCTGCAGAGAGCTCTCCAGGCTGGCCACGTCGATGGGCTTGGTGATGAAGTCCGTGGCCTCGTGCTGAAAGCTCTGGATGGCCACGTCCATGTCCCCGTGGCCCGTGATCATCACCACCTCCGTGTCCGGATCCTCCTCCTTGATCATCCTCAGCAGGTCCACACCGTCGAGATCCGGCATCTTGATGTCCGTGACGACGATGGGCGGATGCTCCTCGCGAAACAGACGCATGCCCTCCTTGCCGTTCTCCGCCACAAGGACCCGGTAGCCCATGTCGGACAACGCCACGCTCAGGACGAGACGGATGTCCTCCTCGTCATCCACCAGCAGTATGGTCGTTTGGCTCATGCTCTCCGTCCTTCACTGGGAATCGAATGATGAAGCGGGCCCCCGGTCCGTCGCTCGAGCCTACGCAGATGTCGCCTCCGCAGTCCTTGATGATGCCGTAGCTGATGGACAGTCCCAGTCCGGTGCCCTTTCCCACCTCCTTGGTGGTGAAGAAGGGGTCGAAGATCTTGTCTCGATGCGCATCGTCGATTCCGGCTCCGCTGTCCTGCACCGCCACGATCACCTCACCGTCCCCGGTCCTCGTGGTCACGGTGATCCGCTTGTCCCCGGGCTCGCAATCCCGCCCCGCCCAGCGCTCCTCGATGGCGTCCCGGGCGTTGATCAGGAGGTTGATGAAGACCTGCTCCAGCCGGTCCGGATCCGCCATGACCGGAGGCAGCTCCGGTGCGGACTCCCGGACCACCTCGATGCCCCGGGCCTTGAGCTGCTGGGTGAAGATGTCGAAAACCCGGTCCAGCACCTCCTCGATTCGGACTTGGACGAGCTTCACCTCGCTCTTCCGGGCGAACAGGCGCATGTGGGTGATGATCTTGGTCGCCCGGTCCACGTTCGTGTCCACCTTGCCCAGCATCTGGTGCAGGGTGTCGGGCTTCAACTCCCTGCCCTCCTGAATCTTCTTCATGAAGAAGCTGGACACGGTCTTGATCACGGAAAGGGGCTGGTTGAGCTCGTGGGCCACGCCCGTGGCCATCTCTCCGAGGGTGGCCATCTTGCTCGCCTGGGCCAGCTGCTCCTCGGTCTCCAGCCGCTTGGTGATGTCGCTGGTGGTCACCAGAAGAACCCGGTTCCCTGTGTACTCGGAGGGAGAGACCCGGATGTTGACGAAGATCCTCCGCCCGGTCTTGTGCCGGTGCTTCACCTGGTTGATCACGTTGTGGACGCGCAGCATGTTTTCGAACCGGGAGCGTTCCTCCGGCTCGTGGAAGTTCAGGAAGGAACGCCCCAGGATCTCCGGTTTCTCGTACCCGTACACCGGGTTCATGCTGTCATTGCAGTCCAGAATCTCCAGGGTGTCCGGGTCCAGCACGAACACGGGGTTCGGGATGTTGTTGAAGATGGCGTGGTACTTCTGCTCGGAGGTCTCCAGCTCCTTCTCCAGGAGCCGCCGCTCCGAGATGTCCAGGCTGATCTCCATGGCCGACTGAATCTCCCCCTTCTCGTTCCAGACCGGCGAGGCGATGACGATCCAGTGGCTCATGCTGCCGTCCCAGTTGACGCTGGACTCCTCGCTTCGATGAACCTCTCCGTCCTCGAACACCTTTTCCACGGGACAGGTTTCGCACTTGCTGGTCCGGCCCTTGTAGGCGTGGTAGCAGGTGTCCACCGGGGTCGGGGCGAACTTCTCGGCGAACTCCCGGTTGTAGTTGATGAGCCGGTAGTTGCGGTCCTGGACGGTGATGATGCAGGGAACCAGCTCGAAGAGACGCTGGTACTCCTTGCGCTGCTTGTTCAGGGCGGCCTGCTTTTGCTCGATTTCGCCGCCCATGGAGGTGATGGCGTCCGCCAGCTGTCCCATCTCGTCCTCCTGCCGCACCGCCACCTCCACCTGGTTCTCTCCGCGTGCGATCCTGCGGGTTGCGGCAATCATGCGGCTCACGGGACGGTTGACGAACCGCATCACGAAGAGGAGCACGGCCAGGGCCGTGGCGAGCAGCACGAACACGGTGACCGCCGTGGTCCGCTGCTTGTAGAGGCTGATCTCCCGGTCGGCCGGGGCCAGGGTGAGCACCACGTCCAGGGCCCCCAGCACCTCTTTCCCCTCGGGGTGCACGTGGCACTCGGCCGACGCGCACCCCGGTTCGTTGTAGATGGCGCTCAGGATCCCCAGCCGCCGATTCCCGTCCTCCCCTCGAAAGATGCGGGTCCTCTCGGAGAGGTCCAGCTGGACCAGGGGCGGGTCGGTGCGGTGGCACACGTAGCAGGCCTCGTCCCTGATGTTCGTGATCCGGCCGATCTCCTCGGTGCTGTCGGAGTAGGTGATCTGGCCCGACTTGTTGTAGATGCGAATGGCCTTGATCTCCGCCTGGCGGCTGATG
>CAYYVD010000280.1:0-6701 GCA_964475045.1 uncultured Desulfobacterales bacterium
TATAATGAGGCTTTGTTTTTTAAGAGTGAAGACGGTATAGTTGACATAATTGTATCCTGTCTTGCAACATTGATTGGTCTGGTACTCGCAACCTTCGCAGTGCAAGGATATGCGATATACGTGACATCGACCCTTGATCGAATTTTGCTTGCGATTGGATCTATTTTGTTCCTGGTAGGTACGGCCAGAATTGAAAATCTGGCATTTGAAATATTGGGGTTTTTCATTGTTGTTGTTGCTCTGATTATCAATAATAAAAACAAGAAGACGGCCGAAGCCGCCTGAATAGTTCTCATTGCCGTTATATACATTTCAGAAACCAATTTGAGCTGGTGACCATTATTCAGTATATTTTATCAGCGGTGCAGATTGGTCGAAGGCTTGTGGCTGTAGAGCGTAGGGATGAAACAGCAGGATGGAGAAAGCCGGGGATTTCGGACAGATCCTTTGCTCCAGACTCTCCGGGGATTCATGGCATCCTTGCAGTGGCCGTCCTATCGGCGTCATAGAGATTTTTCATTCCTCACCATTTTCGAAAAGGATCACATTGCGGATTTTGATGGCGGTTTCAGCATTCACACGACCCATATGATCACGGAACGGTTCGGGTCCCAAAGCCGGTTTCGAGGCCAAGGCGATGGGAGAGAGCGAAGCAGGGGCGTCTCTGTGAGAAAACCACTCCCGCGTCGAGCGTTTGCTTCTCAGGTGGAGAACGGATTCATGCCGCAACGGCCACGCATATCGTCCAGGGGGTATTCCTACTCCGGCTCGGGGCATAGCGGATCGATTTCCTCCACAATCCGAGGTCGAGCAACCTCTTTCCACAACGCAAAAGGAAGCCCCCACTGAAGGGCCTCTGCATAGAGCGTGGGTGGTCCACCGGCCTGGAGGGCCTCTTCGATGTCTCAGGAATTTCCTAAATAATTTCGACGGATAGGCCTACACCTCGCGTCTTTCCAGCTGTCCTTGCCACTTTCTGTATTTTGCGCGGCGCTAACCCGCGAGCACGTCGGCTGGGCCAGTCCGCAGGCCTGAGCCCAGACGGCGGAGTCGGGTTGAGTCGCCTGGTTCCGGCGCTAGCGGCGCCGGGACCAGGCGACTCAACGAAGTTAGCGCCGCGCATTCCCGGCGACGCAGTCGCCGGGAACAATGGCTTAACTTGTTATGCGCGCAATATGTAGAAAACACTGGCCGGAAATCGCGCCTTTACAACGGGCCGGAAAATGGGTATGTTCATGGCTCCGTTGCGAATTCCCTGCGTGCGAGCCAAGCCGCCCGGGCGAACCTGAAAGGGACGTGTCATGTACTCCAAGATGCTCACCCTCCGGTTTCCGGAGAAGATCGTCAACGAGCCCGTCGCCGTGAACCTGGTCAAGCAGTTCGACCTGTCCTTCAACATCCTGAAGGCCACGATCTACCCCCGCAAGGAGGGGTTCATGGTGCTCGAGCTGAGCGGGCACAAGAAGAACTTTCAACGGGGGGTCCGGTATCTCAAGAGCCTGGGGATCAAGGTGGAGAGCATCGGCAACGACATTCGACGGGACGAGGAGCGATGCTACCACTGCGGCGCCTGCACGGCGGTTTGTGTGACCGGGGCGCTCCACATCAAGCGGCCGGAGATGGAAGTCCTCTTCGACAAGGACAAGTGCAGCGCCTGCGAGCTCTGCGTGGTGGCCTGCCCGGCCAGGGCCATGGAGGTGAAGTTCAACCGCACCCTTCTGTATTGACCTCCCACTGTTTCCTCGCCCATGACGCACCGAACCCCATCATCCGTGGTCGTGGCCATGAGCGGCGGCGTGGACAGCTCGCTGGCCGCTGCGCTGCTCCAGGAGCAGGGCTGGGAGGTCCGGGGGCTTCATTTGACCCTTCCTGCGCCGCGGGACGAGCAGGAGAGCAAGCTGCGGGCCGTGGAGCGGACCGCAGATCACCTGGGCATCGACCTGGACGTCGTGGACGCCGGAATTCGGTTCGAGGCGCGGGTGATCCGGCCGTTCATCGAAGGGTACCTGGCCGGCCGAACCCCGAACCCCTGCGTGGTGTGCAACCCGGAGGTCAAGTTTCCGTTCCTTCTCGAATGTTCGGACGAGCGAGGCGTTCCCTTCGTGGCCACCGGGCACTACGCCCGGGTGTGCCGCCAAGACGACGGATCCTGGTCTCTCCGCCGCGGCCGCGATCCGGTCAAGGAGCAGTCCTACTTTCTGCACCGCCTCGGGCAGCGCGCCCTGGGCAGGGCCCTGTTCCCTCTGGGCGCGATGAGCAAGGCGGAGACCCGGCGCCTGGCCGAGGACCGGCGGCTGCCTTCCGGTTCGAGCCCGGAGAGTCAAGAGATCTGCTTCCTTTCCGGCGAGGACTATCGTTCGTTCCTGGTGCGGAGGGGGGCTCCGGCCTCCGGGGAAGGGGACACCGTGGATCTCGCGGGAAGGAGGCTGGGGGCCCACCATGGGGCCTTTCGCTACACCATCGGGCAGCGCCGCGGGCTCGGCATCGCATCCGGGCGTCCCTACTATGTGGTGGGCTTGCGGCCCGATCGAAACGAAGTGGTGGTGGGGCGGCGGGAGGACCTCCTTCGCCGGCGGGTGGAGGCGGAGTCGGTGGTCTGGACCTCGGGGGATCCCAAGGAGGCGTCGTTTCGCGCCGAAGCGCAGGTCCGCTACCGGCACACCGCCGCTCCCGGACGGCTGGAGAGGACAGGCCGGGATCGGGTCCGGTTCGTGTTCGACGAGCCCCAGCTTGCAGTCGCCCCGGGCCAGGCCCTGGTGTGCTACGAGGGCGACCGGGTTCTGGGAGGCGGTTGGATCGTGCGGCGCGGGGGTTGACCCTTCCGTCGAAAGCGACGCCCGTCTCCGGGCGCGGGCCCTTCGGGAAGAGACACATGACGACGTTGGCAGGCCTTCCATGACGAGCAAGGCGGTTCAGCCGGACAGGACGTTTCGCCTGGTCACCCTCGGCTGCAAGGTGAACCAGTACGAATCCGCCTTTTTGGAGGAGTCGTTCCTGCAGTCCGGCTGGCGGAGGGCGGAGCGCGGCGAGGCCGCGGGCGTCGTGGTGGTGAACACCTGCCTGGTCACGGGAAGGGCCGCCTATCAGTCCAGGCAGGCCGTGCGCCGGCTCATTCGGGAGAACCCCGGGGCTTTGGCGGTCGTGACGGGATGCTATGCCCAGGTATCGCCTGAAGCCCTCTCTGAAATTCCCGGCGTGCACCTGGTGGCCGGCAACACCTACAAGGGGCGTCTCCCCGGTCTCGTCCAATCCCGGGACCCCTCGGACGGTCCGGTGGTGCTGCGGGAGTCGCTGCCCGAGCATCCCTCCTTCGAGGTGCTCCCGGTGCAGGGGCACCCCGGAAGAACCCGGGCCCTCCTGAAGGTCCAGGACGGGTGCAGCAGCTACTGCTCCTACTGCATCGTGCCGTACGCGCGGGGACGTCCCTGCAGCATGGGCGTGGAGGACGCGGTTCGCGCCGTCCGACGCTTTGCCCGTGCCGGGTTTCGGGAGGTGGTATTGACCGGGATTCACCTGGGGCGGTATGGTTGCGATCTCGGTCCGGGCACGGACCTCAAAGTGCTCCTGCGACGCATCGGCAGGAGCCGCCTCCCCGTGAGGATTCGGTTGAGCTCCCTGGAGCCGGATGAGGTCGACCGGGAGCTCGTGGACCTGGTGGCGTCGGATCCAGGTCTGTGCAGGCATGTTCACCTGGCCATGCAGAGCGGGGACACCGGTGTGCTGTCGCGGATGAACCGCGGCTACACGGCTGAGACGTTCGCCGGGATCACCGAGACCATCCGGCGGGTCATGCCCGATGCGGCCGTGGGGGCGGACGTGCTCGTGGGGTTTCCCGGCGAGTCTCCCGAGGCGTTCGAGCGCACGAGGCGGCTCGTGAAGAGGCTCCCTCTGACCTACCTGCACGTGTTCCGGTACTCTCCGCGGCCCGGCACGCCGGCGGCCCGGTTCCGTGATGCCGTCCCTCATGCAGAGGCCGGGGAGCGGGCGGCCGTGATGAGATCGCTGGGACGGGAGAAACGCCGGGCCTTCCTCCGGTCCTGCCTGGGAACGGAGGCTCAGGTGCTCGTGGAGAGCCTCGGGCCGGAGGATCCGCCGGTGGCGAGCGGGCTTTCGAGCAACTACGTCCCGGTGTCCTTTCCGGCGGAGGGCGCGAAGCCGGGTGAGGTGGTGCGCGTCGTCCTCGACCGGCTCGAAGACGATCAGGTGTCCGGCCGGCGCGGCTCGCTCGATTCCGAACCCGCTCGAGGCCCGGAGACCCAAACGTGAGAGACCCACGGGCTGTGGGCTCGGAAAGGAAACGGAATGGATGGATTCAGGCGGTTTGGCTTCGAGCTTCCCACGAGAATCGAGTACGGCCCGGGTGTGGTGGACGAGCTGGGACGCTTTCTGGACGAAGATGGGGCAAGGCGGATCCTGGTGATCTCGGACCCTGGAATCCGTCGTGCGGGCCTGCTGACTTCCCTGTTGAACGGGCCCGGTCTGTCCGGACGGGAGGTGGCCGTGTTCGAGCGCGTGTCCCCGAACCCCAAGGACCACGAGGTGGAGGAGGGCGCCGAGCAGGCGCGCGCGTCGGGTGCGGAGGCCCTGGTGGCCGTGGGCGGAGGCAGCGTCCTGGACTGCGCCAAGGCCGTGAGCGTGCTTGCGTCCCAGGGCGGGCGGCCGCGGGACTATGAGCAGAGCGATCGAATCGGTCCGGGTGTGCTCCCGATGGTGGCGGTGCCCACCACGGCGGGCTCCGGAAGCGAGGTCACCTTCAGCGCCGTGATCACGGATGTGGCTGGGCGCTTCAAGTTCACCCTGAAGAGTGCGAGGATCGCGCCGTGCGTGGCCCTGCTGGACCCCGGAATGACTCGCAGCATGCCCAGGGAGCTCACGGCTGCGACCGGAATGGACGCCCTCACCCATGCGGTCGAAGCGTACACTTCGAGGCCGGCCAACGTCCTGTCCGATGCCTCGGCGCTCCAGGCCGTCGAGCTCATCGCCTCCCATCTGGTGCCGGCCGCTTCCCGTGGAGACAACCTCGAGGCCAGGGCGGGGATGCTTCTGGGAAGCGTCCTGGCCGGAATCGCCTTCAGCCACTCCGACGTGGGGGCGGTACATTGCATCGCTGAGGCCATGGGCGGTGTCTACGACGCCCCCCACGGCGCCTGCAACGCGGTGGTGCTTCCCGAGATGATGGCCTGGAACCGCGATGTCTGCACCGGACGCTACGCCCGGGTCGCCCGGGCCATGGGCCTGACGTTCTCCGATCCCGAGGAAGGGGCCGATGCGGCGGTGGCCTTCGTGCGGGAACTCGCCCGGGGCCTGGAACTCCCCGGGGTCGGAACACTCGGGCTGCGGCGGGAGGACATCCCCGAACTCGCTCGGCGCTCGGTTCGTAACGGGAGCAACGCGAGCAACCCGCGGCCCATGACCCAAGAGGATTATGTCCAGGTGCTCGAACGGATGTGGGAGACGACTTCAGATTCCGGCCACGGCTGCCGATAAACTCGAGAGGATCGGCTGTGACCGCATCGACCCTGGAAGGGCTTCCTTCCGACTGGTGCTGGAGAAGGCCCATGGCTGTGAAGATGTTCTTTCTGTTGTTGGCCGCCGCCGTCGTCTTGTGGCTCCCTGCGGGTCTGGGCGCGGATCTCGGCGAGTACGAGAGCGGGATCATTCGGACTGCGTTCATGAATGGATGCGTCCGGATGCTGGATTGGGACCTCGATAGGATCCGTTACCTCAAGGAGCATCCGGAAGAGGTCCGAAAGCAGGTCGAGGCCGAAGCAGACGCCTACGTGCAGCAGGTCCAACGCTTGAATCCGTCCCCCTACAGTCTGGAGCCGGTTCCTTCGGACCAAAGGAAAGGACGGAGAGGCGGATGGCTGTGGTAACCCACTCGGTCCCGAGGGATTCGCCATCCGGGTGAGGCCGAAAGGCCGACAAGCCCCGGTGCGGAATCCAGGTCGCCCCCCCAGGGAACTGACCTATGACCGAAGGCCGACTGATCGATCAACTGAGACACCTGGTGAACCAGGCGGATCAGGGTGAGCTCGAGGAACGAAGCCTCCTGATGCGTCTTCAAACGCTGTGCGCCGGGGTGCAGGGCGTCCCCGGCGACCCGGGCGGCGGCCGGGAGTCTTCCCGGGCGGAGGAGATCAACCGGGCGCTGTTTCGCATCTCCAATGCCGTCAACACCACCCACGACCTCAACGACCTTTATGCGTCCATTCACGCGGCGCTTGGCCGGATCATCGAGGTCACCAACTTCTTCATCGCCCTTTACGACCCGAAAAAGGGTGTGCTTTTTTTTCCGTATCACACCGACGAGATGGACGACGACTTCGAGGAGGTCCCGGTGGACTTCGAGCGCATCAACTCCCTGAGCGCTCAGGTGTTCATCGATCGAAAGGCCGTGCTGTTTCAGAAGCGGGATCTCATCGAGCGCAAGGCGTCCGATCGGGTCCGAGGACCGGTGCCGCTGGTGTGGCTCGGCGTCCCCCTCATGGTCAAGAACCGGGTCATCGGCGTCATGGCCGTTCAGAGCTACACCGATCCGGAGAGGTACGACGCCAAGGACGCCGAGGTTCTCAGCTCCGTGTCCGACCAGGTGGCCGTGGCCATCGAGCGCAAACAGGCCGAGGAGGCCCTCAATCGGAGTGAAAAACGATTTCGGGAGATGGCCGACTTCCTGCCCACCATCGTCTGCGAGGTCGATC
>CAYYVD010000281.1:0-6633 GCA_964475045.1 uncultured Desulfobacterales bacterium
AAACCCGCAGTAGTCCGCACGGAACCAAAAATTGATTTCTCCTGGCCTGATGGAGGGAAATGGGTGCCGTGCCGGACCACCCATTCCTCTGCATCCAGGCGGGTCAGGGCGATCGCAATGGGGTTGCGGCTGACCCCGTACAGCCCGGCGAGATCCACCAGGTTCAAGGTGCTTTCCGGTTTGATCTCCAGCCAGATGATTTTTTCTTTGAGATCCTTATAAATCTCAATGGGTTCTTTCATCAGCCGCTCCGCATGCCACGCATTTTGCGTACATTATGGCCGCATTTTGCGCGCAAGTCAAGGGGGAGATGCTCCTGGTGCAGGGAAGATTCCGGCTTGCTTTCCCCTGCCCAGCCGATTACATTGATCATTTCAGGATCATACAGAACGCCACGTTAGGCTCAAGTCAAACACCCGTAAAGATCATCGACCAGATGGCGCACATTGATTCGAAGGTCTCGGGGTTGAGCATGCCGACGATGAAGCCGCTCGGGATGGCAAATCAGAACCAGCGATGTGAACTTCCCCCGGAGCCGCAGCTTTTCGAGCAGCTCGAGGCCCTATTCCGTTCTTCCCACGACGGAATCTGGATTTGCGACGGGGAAGGCACCGTGCTTCGACTCAATCCGGCCTCGGAGGCCATCAACGACATTCAGGCGGAGGAGTGGATCGGCCGGAACATCGGAGAGGTTGTGGCCGAAGGGGTCATTGACAGCTCCGTCACCCGGGAGGTGCTCAAGAGACGCTGCCCGGTGACCATGTTTCAGCAGGCCAAAAGGACCAACAAGAAGCTTCTCGTAACCGGAAACCCCATTTTCCGCGCAGACGGAAGCATCCGCCTCGTGGTAACCAATGACCGGGACATCACGGAGCTGGACAACCTGCGACTCAAGCTGGAGGACAGCGAAGCCAGAAGGGAGCGGTTTCAGCAGGAGCTGATCAAGACCGAGGTCCTGCGCGAGGCTGGCGACGCCTTTGTCTGCCGCTCCCTCGGAATGCAGAAGGTCCTGGCCACGGCCATTCAGGTGGCGGGGTTCAAATCGACAGTGATGATCACCGGGCCCTCCGGGGCGGGAAAGAGCGTCCTGGCGCGGTTGATTCACAAGTACTCGGACCGGGGCGAGCAGCCGTTTGTCCGAGTGGAGTGCGGGGTCATTCCGCCCTCCCTGTTCGAGTCCGAGGTCTTTGGATACGAGCGGGGAGCCTTTACCGGTGCGGGCGCCAAAGGGAAGCTGGGGCTGTTCGAGATGGCCGACGGCGGGACCCTGTTCCTGGACGAGGTGGCCCTGGCGCCCTACGAGCTTCAGCACAAGCTGCTGCGGTTCCTGGAGTCGGGGGAGGTCTTTCGAGTGGGTTCCACCGAGCCGACCCACGTGGATGCCAGGGTGATTGCCGCCTCGAACATGGACTTGGAGGCCGCGGTGGCTGGTGGGCGTTTTCGGGGGGACCTGTACTATCGGCTCAAGGTGGTGCCCTTGACACTTCCCCCGCTCAAGGACCGATCGGAAGACATTCCTTTTCTGGTCAAGCGGTTTCTGGAGAGGCTGACCCTGCGGCTGGGAGTGGACAAGCAGATCAGCGGCCCGGCCGTGACCGCTCTCTGCCGATACGAATGGCCCGGAAATGTTCGAGAGCTGGAGAACCTCGTGGAACGGCTGGTGGTCATGTCTCCTGGGCGTGTCATCGGCCTGCAGGACCTGCCCGAGGCCTTGACCGAGTCCAGGGCGCTGACCCCCTTGGAGCTCGACGGGCGGGGGCTCAAGGAGGCGGTGAAGGACTTCGAGGAGCACCTCATCGACCTGGCCTTGGAGCGCTACGGCTCCCAAACGGCGGCGGCCCGGGCGCTCAAGGTCAGCCCGGCCACGGTCACCAGAAAACGCAGCCGCCGCACTCAAAAATGAAACATCTTTTCATTTTTGAAATTCTTCCAGGAGCCTCCTTTTCGCAGTTCTTTCCTTGTCTTTGCTCCATATCATTTCAAAATTGCAAGTCTTCCTCAGGGCATCGCTGAAAAGCCTTTCCACTGTAGGCTTGTAACCCTTTGATGTTTCTAGAAAAGTCCGGCACAGCATCTGTGTGCCATCATGGCACGGCCTTTGCTTTGGAAATTGATCGGTCCGGATGGGTGAAGCGGTGATTTGACGAGAGCGGCCCGGGCCACGGATGTCTGAAAAGGGAGAGATCGCAGGAGTGGAACCCGGACACGCAGCCATGGTGAGCGATCTCCAGCCGGGGCAGGCCTGCCTGATTCTTCGGGACGGGACAGAGGCGGATGCGGCCGCCGTTCGGTCCTCATTCCTCGAGAGCGGTGCGAAGGTGCTTGCAGAGACGCGTACGGTCCAGAAGAACGGATTGATCACCCTGATGGTGGTGTTGCCGGCCGGACGGCTGTCCGACGTGATGCTGGACCTGGCGGTCAAGGGTGTCGGCGGCGAGATCGCCGGCTATGAGAGCCGCGGGTCCGGTCTCGAAGCGAGGAAGAACCGTTGAGCAGCGAGGAACGTTCGAAGGCATTCGGGGAGCAAAGAGCAGCTTGGGTGCCCAAAGGGCCTTACAACTGCACGCCGCTGTTCGCCTCCCAGGCCAAGGGCGCCGTGATCGTCGATATCAACGGAAGAGAGTACATCGACTTTGCCGGGGGCATCGGCGTGATGAACGTGGGCCATTGCCACCCCAGGGTGGTGGCCGCTGTCCGGGAGCAGGCGGGAAGGTTCACCCACACGTGCTTCCATGTGGTCATGTACGAGTGGTACCACCGACTGGCCGAGCGCCTCGCAGGGCTGACGCCGGGCAGGTTCGAGAAGATGGGGCTGTGGATGAACTCCGGGGCCGAAGCCGTGGAGAACGCGGTCAAGGTCGCTCGATACGCAACCGGTCGAGCCGGCATCATCTGTCTGGACCACGCCTTCCATGGGAGAACCCTGCTGGGCCTCTCCCTCACCGCAAAGGCCATGCCGTACAAACGGGGGTTCGGCCCGTTCGCTCCGGAGGTCTACCGCCTTCCTGCACCCTACTGCTACCGATGCCCCCTCAACCTGACATACCCTGAATGCGGTACGGCCTGCGCCGGGCTCCTGGAGCGGCTTCTGGAGACGCAGCTCGCCCCCGAAGATGCGGCGGCCTTTCTGGCGGAGCCCGTGCTGGGGGAGGGAGGCTTCATCACCCCGCCTTTGGACTACTTCCAGAAGGCGGAGGAGATCTGCCGGCGTCACGGGGTCCTGTTCATCGCCGATGAGATCCAATCCGGCTTCGGCCGGACCGGCAAGATGTTCGCCATGGAGCACTTTGGAGCTGTGCCCGACCTGGTCACGGTCGGCAAGTCCATTGCCGGAGGGCTGCCGCTTTCCGGCGTCGTCGGAAGGCGGGACGTCCTCGATGCACCCCATGTGGGGGGATTGGGAGCCACCTACGGCGGCAATCCCATCAGCCTGAGGGCGGCGCTGGCCGTGCTGGACGTCTTCGAGGAGGAAAACCTGCTGGCCCGTGCCGAGGTGCTGGGGCGTGTGATGCGGAAGCGGTTCGACTCCTGGGCCGGCCTCTACGAAATCATCGGAGAGGTGCGGGGGATCGGGCCCATGCTGGGGTTGGAACTGGTCAAGGACCGCTTGTCCAGGGAGCCCGACGCCGAGGCCGCCAAGGCCGTGGCTGCCCGCTGCCTGGACAAGGGACTCATCGTCCTGACCTGCGGCACCTACGGGAATGTGATTCGAATCCTCGTGCCGCTGGTCATCGAGGAGGAGCTGTTGGCGAGGGGCTTGGAGGTTCTGGAAGAAGCCGTCAGCCAGGCCCTGACATCGATGAACCGCAAAACCGGAAAGGGGGGTGCAGTATGAGCAAGACAGGGATGAAGGCATGGTTGGGTTTGCTGGTCGTCGCGGCCATGGTCTGTTTCCAGCCGATCGTCGGGCAGGCGGCGGAGGACGTGATCAAGATCGGCGTTCCCGCTCCATTTTCCGGCTCTGCGGCGGAGAAGGGAAAGCACCTGAAGTACGGTGTGATGCTGGCCGCAAAGGAGATCAACGCGAACGGAGGCGTCCTGGGCAAAAGGATCGAGCTGGTGTACGCGGACACGGAGGCCAAGCCGGAGGTGGGGGTCAGCGCGTACGAAAAACTCATCACCCGGGACGAGGTGGATTTCATCGTGGGCGAGGTGAACAGTCACGTGGCCTTGGCGGTCATGGACGTGGTGGCCAAGTACCGGATGCCAACCCTGTTCGCCATCCCGGCCAGCGACCAACTAGGGGAGAAGATCGCCACCAACCCGGAGAAGTACGGCTGCATCTACATGTGCGACATCCCGGTGAGCCGGATGCAGGAGGGCGCGTTCATATTTCTCGAAGAGGCCCTTCAGGCGGGCAAGCTCAAGCGAAAGGAAAAGAGCGTGGCCCTGATTTACGAGGACAGCTCCTGGGGCCGAATCGTGGGTGAGACCTGGAAGAAGAGCCTGGAGGACCGCGGATGGGAGATCGTTCTCGAAGAGGTGACGCCGTTCAAGGAGAGCGACTACCTGCCCGTGGTTTCCAAGATCGGCCAGCTGAATCCGGCCCTGGTGAAGATCGAGATTACCTCCCTGCCCGCCGGTGTCGCCCTGTCCAAGCAGCTCTATCAGGCGGGAATCACTGAGGACACGGATGTCTTCGGAGGGTACTACCAGAAGACCAAGGAGTTTCCTGAGATGGCGGGTCCCTTCGCCGTAGGTTCGTTCAACGTCAAAGAGCCCTATGCTCCGGACTGGCCTTCCCGGCTGCATGCCGAGTATCCCAAGGCGGACGTCGTCGCCAGCATGATGCCGTACGACTCCCTCCACATCATGGCCGAGGCCATTCAGCGGGCCGGATCGCTGGATGCTGGGAAAGTGATCGAGGCCCTGGGTCATACCGACCATGAGGGTGTGTTCATGCGGACGGTCTTCGATCCCGCGACCCATTTCGCCAAGGTCGGAAAGGAGTACAAGCTCTTCGGCGTGGCCCTGTTCACCAAGGACGGGCTCAAGCTCATCTGGCCGGAGGACTACGCGGAGATCGATTTTTTCTAAACCCCGGACGAAAGTGAGGAACCAGAGCGCATGGGCAATCAAACTGTGGCCGTCATCGGTGCTGGAAACGGCGGCCATGCCGCCGCCGCAGAGCTGGCACTCATGGGCTACACGGTCCGCATGCACGACCTGGACGCGGAGGTGGTGGCCGGCATCGCTTCCAAGGGCGGTATCGAGGTGTCCGGGGTCATGAGCGGGTTCGGAGCGGTGGCGTTCGCCGGTACCGACCTGGCTCGGGTCGTCGAGGGGGCGGACTTGATCGTGGTGATCACCGCCCGCTTCGCACACGCGGAGATCGCCGAAGCCCTCGCGCCGCTTCTGCGCGAGGGTCAGGCGGTTCTCCTGAACCCGGGATCCACCTGCGGTGCCTTGGAGTTCGCCAAGGTCTTGAGGGAGAACGGCAGCAGGAGCCCGGTCTCCGCCACAGCCACCCTGCCCTATGCGGCGCGGGTGGAGGAGCCGGGGCGGGTCCGAGTGACGCTTCTTGCCAAGACGCTGTTTTTCGCCACCTTCCCGGGCCGGGAAACCGTCAGGGAGTCGCAGCGATGGAGCCGGCTCTTCCCGGAGATCGAGCCCATGAGCAGCGATCTGGAGGTGAGCCTCAACAACGGAAACCCCATCACACACCCTGCGCCCATGCTGCTGAACGCAGCGCGCATCGAGAACACCGGCGGTGACTTCTTCTTCTATCGGGACGGTACCTCACCCTCAGTGGTCCGGGTGAGCGAGGCGCTGGACCGGGAGCGCATGGCCCTGTGCCGAGAGCTGAATCTGAAGGAGATCCCGGCCACAGAGCGGCTGTACCGGCTGGGGTATGCCGATCGGCGCTACCCCGCGCTCCTGGACGTCTACCAGAACAGCCAGGCCTTTGGGCCGATCAAGGCTCCTGAGAGCATGGATTATCGCTATGTTTTCGAAGACATTCCCTACGGATCCGTGTTCTTTGCGTCGCTGGGAAAGGCGCTGGGCGTGCCCACTCCGGTCACGGACACCATCATCGACCTGGCCGGGGTGATGATGGGGCGCGATTTCAGAGAGACCGGCCTGACCATGTCCCGTCTCGGGCTGGAGGGTCTCGCGAGCAGCGAGCTCTTGGATTTTTTCAACACAGGACGTTCCCCCAAGGTGAATTGGGCGGAGTGAAGGAGCAAGAGCCATGAAGCTGAACGGTGGCCGGATTCTGGGGCAGACCCTCAAAGCGGCCGGTGTGGACACGGTCTTCGGACTGGTGGGTCACGGCAACATCGGTCTGATCGACGGTATCGTGGCGGCTGGCATTCGTTTCGTCTCCTGCCACCATGAAACCGTAGCCGGAATGGCTGCAGACGGCTATTTCCGGGCCACGGGCAAGCCCGGGGTGGTTTGTCTGACCTGCGCGCCGGGCGCCTTGAACGCGCAGCTGGCCGTCAATACCGCCGCCCAGGACCACTCGGCCGTGGTCTACATCGTCGGAGACATTCCGGTGAAGTTTGCCGGCAAGGGAACCTACGAAGAGGTGGACCTGAACGGCCCGGACGATCAGTTCCATCTCCTGAAGCCCAACTTCAAGCGGGCCTGGAAGGTGGTCAACCTGGAGCTCATGTCCCAGTTTGCGGC
>CAYYVD010000282.1:0-6598 GCA_964475045.1 uncultured Desulfobacterales bacterium
CGCGACATCGACCGGGACGTTGCAGCGGGCGGCTTCCGCGAGGACCTCTTCTACCGGCTCAACGTCTTCCGCATCAGCATGCCGCCGCTCAGAGAACGAAAGGAGGACATCGCGCTGATCGCCCGTCACTACCTCGAGGTGTTCAAGGACGAGCGCGGGCTCCACGACCTCGTGATCTCCAAGGCCGCCATGGAGCGCATGCTGCAATACGAATGGCCGGGAAACGTCCGTGAGCTGCGCAACGCCGTGGAGCGGGCCGTGGTCATGGGCAACGATCAGGAAATCCGCCCCGAAGACTTGCCCATCGTCCCGCAGCAGCGAAAGAGGCCCTCTCCCGCGGTCGGCCTCCCCCTCAAGGAGGCCGTGGACGAGTTCAAAAAGGAGCTCATCGTCGCGAACCTTCGACAAACGGGCGGGAACCGGGCTCAGGCCTCCAGAAACCTGGGCATCCAGCGCACCTACCTGTCGCGTCTGATCTCACGATACGGGATTCAGGATGTCTGAACCGCTCTCGGATCCCCCTTCCCGCGCCGGCCCCCACGCGTTCGAGCGCTGGATCGTGTTCGGGGTCTGTACCTCCCTCTTCATCATGAGCATGTTCTACCGCATGTCGAGTGCGGTCATTGCAGAGGATCTCAGCCGCGACCTGCATCTGTCCCCCCGGGGGCTGGGCCTGGTGGGAGGTGTCTTTTTCTATGCCTTTGCTTTGGTTCAAGTCCCCCTTGGACTGCTTCTGGACCGCGCCGGGGCCAAGTGGACCATGACTGCGTTGAACCTGGTGGGCATCCTCGGTGCCGTCCTGTTCTCCGCAGCCGAAGGGGTCCGGGGGGCCGTGCTCGGCCGCGCCCTGATCGGCGTGGGCATGGCCTCCAACCTCATGGGCTCCCTGAAGCTGTTCACGCAGTGGTTCGATGTGCGCCGGTTCGCCACGCTTTCCGGCCTCCTGGTCTCCTTGGGAACCCTGGGGGCTCTGGCAGCCACGAGCCCTCTGGCCCTCCTGGCGCAGGCCCTGGGATGGCGGAACGCCTTCATCGGCCTGGCCGCCGTCCACGCCGGGCTCGTGGTCGCGCTGGTCCTGCTGGCCCGAGAGGCCCCGGACGGGCGGACCGGGGATTCCCTCCAGGCCCCGTCCCTCCGGCCTAACTCCCACGCCCACCCCCTCACCGTCCTCATCCGCAACCCGAGCTACTGGGCCATCTCGTGGAGCATCTTTCTTCGCTAATGTGTTCACCATGGCCGGGGCGGGCGTGTTCGTCCACGGGCTTGGAGAGGTCGTTTCCAGGCTGGGATCCGGAGGCGGTCCGGAGTGCGGCGTGTACCGGGACGTCCTTCTGATCTGCTTTGCGGCGGTGGCGTTGAGTGCGCTCCTCTATCGTCTCACCCGGGACGCCTCGGTCCCGGACCCGCCCATGTGAGCAGGCCGGCGGAGGTGCCGAAGCACCTCGAACCCACATGACCAGGCTCTCGCTTCTGCTCACGGAGTCCTTCCGCTTTCTCCGCTCGAAGAAACCCCGGACACGTTCACTTCGGTCCCGGCATACGACGGACCTCCGGGTTTTTTGCGGCGAAAGGGCAGGAAAAGGAAGGACGATCGCTCAGGCGGCTCCGTTTCCCGGGAGGAGGTCCCGCACATACAGCTGGGTCCTGGGCCTGGCCCTGGAGCCGTCCCCGAGCATGGAGATCTCCACATCGACCCAGGAAAGCATCTCACGGGCCGCGTCCTCGGCGGGACGGTCCTCCAGGCGTGCGTCCACCAGCAGGCCGTTCTTGAAGAAAAGGGTTCCCTGCCTTCCCGATGGGGATTCGAGGAGCCGAATCTCACAGGTCTTCCCTTCCAGCTCCACCAGCTGCAGGAAAAGGCCCGCCTTCATGCGGCCCACCCCGGGGGGTTCCTCGGGCTCGCATTCGGCCAGCCCGGCCACGATCTTCTGGGCGAGTTCCTCGATCTCGAAGGGCTTTTCAATGTACTCGGCCACGCCGATCTTCCAGGCCATGCGCTCCATGACCGGGCGGCTGTGGGCGGTCATGATGATCACGGGAGTGCGGGGGTAGTCGGAACGGATGTGCACCAGAAGGCTGAAGCCGTCCATCTTCGGCATGATCAGATCCGTCACCACGAGAGCGACGTCGGTCTCCCTCAGGACGCTCAGGGCCTCCTCTCCGTTCCCTGCGATGAGCACGGAAAAGATGTGCTCATAATGCTCGAGCGCCCGTTGAAGGACCTGGAGCATCTCCTGCTCGTCATCCACAATGAGGACGTTCTTGGCCAAGATTCTCCCTCGGCAGGGATTCGTTTCGGCCTTCCATCGGCCCTTGCGGCAACTTCGCGTGTAGGATACGAGCTATCTTGGCACATTCCAAGGCCGCTGGCAAGGACGATCTCACGGAGCAACCTCACCGAACAATGTCACGCGCATCGCAGCAGCCCCTCTAGAAGCGCATTGACACGCCGGCCCAGACATCTTATGATGCGCTTCACCCTTGGGCTCGAGGGCCCAAGGCCCGTTCCGTTGGGGGTGCCGCGCACAGCCGGCTGAGAGTCCGATCCCGGACACCCTTCGAACCTGATCAGGATAATGCCTGCGAAGGGAAACGGACGCGATGAGGGGACGCCCTCCTCCCGGCCGCTTTCCTTTCCAGGGAAGCGGTTTTTTTCATCCATTCACCAAAGAAGGAGGAGCGGCATGGAGCTGAACGAAGTCGTCATCACCCGGGCCATCATCGAGCGGTACACGGAAAAGCTGCTGTCCCACGTCGAATCCGATGTGGCCATCGTGGGTGGAGGTCCGTCGGGCCTCGTGGCCGGGTACGAGCTGGCCAAGGCGGGAAAGAAGGTGGCGCTATTCGAGCGGAAGCTCAGCATCGGCGGCGGTGTCTGGGGCGGCGGGATGATGTTCAACGAGATCGTGGTCCAGGAGGGGGCCCGGCACATCCTGGAAGAGTTCGGCATCCGCCACCAGCAGGTTCAGGACCACTACTACGTGTGCGACGCCGTGGAAACCGCCTCCACGCTGACCTCCAAGGCCGTCCAGGCCGGACTGGCCGTGTTCAACTGCATCACGGTCGAGGACGTGCTCATGCGGGAGGAGCGTATCCTCGGCCTGGTCCTGAACTGGGCCCCGGTGGACATGGCCGGCCTGCACATCGATCCGCTCACCATACGGAGTCGGTACGTCATCGACGCCACCGGCCACGCGACCGAGGTCGTCCGCGTGATTCAGAGCAAGGTGCCAGGGCGGCTGACCACCCCCACCGGCCGCATCGAAGGGGAGAAATCCATGTGGTCGGACCGCGCGGAGAGCCTGACCCTGGAGAACACCCGGGAGGTCTTTCCCGGACTCCTGGTCGCTGGCATGGCGGCCAACGCCACCTTCGGCGGCCCCAGGATGGGGCCGATCTTCGGCGGTATGCTCTTGTCCGGTGTCCAGGCCGCCCGCATGGTCCTCGAGCGTCTCGAGCAGGCCGAGCCGGGGTAGCCTCGATCCAGGTCTTCCGAAGCGTCCCTGGAAGCTCGACAGAATACGGCATGAAGGCCGTTCCAAGGCGGGCTGACGCCTGCAACCCAAAAGAGGAACGGCTCTGGGGGCCGGAGCCATAGGCGCCATTTTTGCCAGCCGGTTCCTGGACGCTCATGACACGGCCGTGTGCCTGCTCGCACGCGGCGATCGCGCCAGGCGGCTTCGAATGGAGCCGAAGGTCTTCGGAAGGAGCTCTCTCACGGGCAGGAAAACGGACCCGCGCCCAGGGCTTCGAGCATCACGTCGAAGTCCTGGACCCGGCGTTCCCAGGCGAAGCGGCCCATGGCGCGGCTGAGGCGCCTGCGCGTCTCCTCGAAGCGGTCCGGGTCGCACACGACTGCACCGAGGGTTTCCACGAGGGCTTCGAAATCATCGTACAAGCACACGCTGTGGTCCTCCTCGGGAATCAGCTCGGGGTAGCTGAGCCGGTTGGGCAGCACGGGCAGGCACCCGCATCGAACCGCCTCGATGACCGCGATGCCGAAGTTCTCCTGAATGGCCGTGCTCACGACGACGAACCCTTTTCGAAGCCAGTCCAGGTATGCGTCGCGCGAGGGCACGAATCCGTACTGGAGAATCCGGCCGCCGTGCTGTATCCTGGCCCTGGGGAAAACGTCCGGGACCCGCCGGTACCGCTCCCCCAGGACCGCCACCCGGAAATCATGTCCTCGCTCGGCCAGGACGTCCAAGGCTCGAAAAAAGGTGTTGGGGTCCTTGTCGTGCTCCCAGCGGTGATTCCAGACGATCAGCGGCGGTCCTTCCCGCGGCGCCGGAGCGCCGGGAGGGTCCGATGCGGGAAAACGGCATCCGGGGTAAATCACCGAGGACCTCTTGCGGACGGCGTCTACGACCCATCCGGGCCGGTAGTCCGGCATGAGCCGGACCAGAGCGGGAAGCGCATCGAGAAAGGCGGAGCGATGCGCGTGCGAGTTGAAGATCACCCGCTCCGCACTCAGGGCCGTGGTGACGTTGGTCCAGGCGAGTGCGGCGTCCCACGTCTCCCCTTCGGCCACCGGATAGGTCAGCTGGTTCTCGTGGAAGTAGACGGCCGCCGGGGGAAAGGGTCCCGGGGCCAGCGCTTTCAGGTCGGTCAGGCTCATCAGCCCGGACATGAGCACGCCGTCGTAGCGGGAGAGGTCGGGAAGCCTTCGGACGAAATGGAGCGCCGCCCCGCCCATGCGCCAGCGCCAGAAGCGTGCGCTCATGCTCATGAGGTCGATCCGGTGCCTGGAGGCCTGGACGAGACCTTCGGCCACGTCCCGGTGAGAGCCGCCGAAGAACGGCTCCAGCAGGAGATAGCGTCCGGGTTCTGCCGAACCCCTCTTCGGTGCGGGGAGGTCCATGGGCGGCGCTCCTCCTCCGGGAATACCGGACGGTGAATGGTTCATGTCAGTCCGCACTTGCAAAAGCCGTCCGGGGCTGGTAGAAGTGCCGAATTCCGCGTAAACGGAGGGTGCAGTCATGGTCGACGACCGGGACGAAGAAATGCAGGGTGAAGAGAGCGAGAGCTTTGCCGAGCTTCTCGAAAGTTATGGAAACTCCACTGGAACCGAGCTGCGAATCGGAGACCGGATCCAGGGGCGAATCATCTCCATCGGCCGGGAGGCCGTGTTCGTGGACACGGGCTCCAAACGGGACGGCATTGTGGATCGTGAGGAGCTCGAGGACGAAGAGGGAAACGTGCCGCAGGGCGTGGGGGACGAAATCGAGCTCTACGTGGTGGAGGTGAACGGCGACGAGGTCCGGCTCTCCAGCTCGTTTTCCGGCCCCGGGGATCCCGGTGTCCTTCGGGAGGCGTTCCGCAACGAAGCGCCGGTGGAGGGGATCGTCAAGGCCCCTTGCAAAGGCGGTTTCCACGTGGAGGTCATGAAGCGGCGCGCCTTCTGCCCCATCAGCCAGATGGACATGCGCTACATCGAGGACCCGAAGACCTACGTGGGAGGGACCTACCCCTTCTTGATCACCCGGTTCGAGGAGAACGGGAGAAACATCGTCGTCTCCAGGCGGGAACTCCTGGAGCGGGAGACCGAGCAGATCCGCACCGAGTTTCTCCGGGACCTGAGCGAAGGCACCGAGGTGGAGGGCACGGTCACCAAGCTGATGCCGTACGGCGCCTTTGTCGAGCTGGTTCCCGGTCTCGAAGGCATGATCCACCTGTCGGAGCTGAGCTGGTCCCGCATCGGGAAGCCCGAGGAAATCCTGGGGCCGGGAGACCAGGTCCGGGTCCGCGTCATCGGCATCAAGGAGGGCGGTGAGGGCCGCAGGCCCCGCATTGCGCTTTCTCTCAAGCAGATGGAGGGCGACCCCTGGGAGCGCGTGCACGAGATCTGCAGCGTGGGGGACCGAATCCCGGGCAAGGTGGTCCGCTGCGCCGAGTTCGGGGCGTTCGTGGAGATCGCTCCGGGCGTGGAGGGCCTGGTTCACCTGAGCGAGATGAGTCATGTCAAGCGCGTCCTCAAACCAGAGGAGGTGGTTCAGCCGGGCGACGAGATCTCGGTCGTGGTCAAGCAGATCGACCTGAAGCGCCGCCGCATCGCCCTGAGCATCCGGGACGTGGAAGGGGATCCGTGGGCCGAGGTGGACACCCTGTTTCGACCCGGCCAGATGGTGGACGGCACCCTGGAACGGGAGGAGCGTTACGGCCTGTTCGTCAACCTGGCCCCGGGGATCACCGGTCTCCTTCACCGCTCCAAGCTGGAGAACCTTCGGGAACCCGCCGCCATGGAGTCGCTCAAGCGTGGGGATCGCCTCCGTGTGGTCGTGGAGTCCGTGAACCCCGAGGACCGAAGAATCTCTCTGGACGTCTCCCAGGAGAGCGGAGCCGCCGACTGGACCTCCTTTTCCGACAAGCCGGAGAAGGGCGACATGGGGGCGCTCGGGGAGAAGCTCAAGCAGGCCATCGAGGACAAAGAGGACTGACGAATTTCGGGGACACCATACGTAATTCATGGCCCGAGAAGAATGCGACCCCCGGGTTGGTTCCAGAATTCCCGCGCCTCTCCCATGAATTACGTATGGTGTCCCCGAATTACGTATGGTGTCCCCGAAATTCTCCCGGAAATTCAGAGCCCCAGGTCCTG
>CAYYVD010000283.1:0-6553 GCA_964475045.1 uncultured Desulfobacterales bacterium
CCACAGCGCCCGCATTCCCGGACACCCCGGTGAACCGACGGTAGGTCCGGGTGATCCCCTTGCGTTGGCGGGACGAGCACAGGAGCTCGTTGAGGCGGTTGAGCACATCGTAGCCCGTGGTGCCGTGAACCGGAAACGCCTCGGGCAGGTCCTCGCCGCTCTCCAGGATCTTTTCCACCAGGAGGTACCGCTCCCCCATGCGCTCCCGCAGGGCCTCGAGATAGGACTGTGGATCGTAGAACCCGTCGATGTGATCGACCCGGAGGCCGGAGATCTTGTCCTGGGCCAGCCATCGAAGCACCAGGGCGTGGGTGTGTTCGAACACCCGGGGGTCCTCCTGGCGCAGGCAGATGAGCTCGTTGATGTTGAAGAAACGCCGGTAGTTGATCTCCTCGGTGGCCACCTTCCAGCAGGAAAGACGGAAGTGCTGCTCGAGGAGAAGCGCCTCCAGGCGATCGAAGGTCTCCGGTTGTCCCGGTTTCCCGTTGAACGCCTCCAAACCGGCGTTCAGATAGGCGCGGAAAACCGTTTCGTCCCGGTACAGAGCCCAGAGAGAGCGCTTGACGAAGCGGGCCTGATCCGCGCGCTCCCCCGGGTCGTCCAGGGCCTCGAAGGTGCGAAGGACGTACAGGATGCCGAGCAGCTGAATCCACACGGGATGGTCCTCTCCCAGGTCCTGCTTCAGCCGGTTCAGGTCGTGGGAGAGCACGTCCGGGTAAGAGGACAGCGCCACCGGGAACACGTGCTCGTAGTACTGGACCGTGAGCCCCTCGGGTCCGTAACGAAGACGGATCTCCCCGCTCTCCAGGGACCGCCCGGAGAGAGAGCCCAGAAACGGCGCGAGCACGCGCTGGTTCATGGCCTCGTAGGGGTGGTCCCACTCGATGTCGAAGAAGCGCCGGAAGGCGGAGGCCGATCCGTGCTCGAGCACGTCCATCAGGAGGGCGTTGTCCTTGTGAAAGGCCATGTGGTTGGTCACCAGGTCCTGAATCCAGCCCATGCCCCGATCCCGAAGCCGAGCAAAGAGCGCCTCCAGATCGTCCTCCGTTCCCAGCTCCGGGTTCACCCGGGTCAGGTCCACGGCGTCGTACCCGTGGGCACTCCCCTCGCGGGCCTGAAACACGGGCGAGGCGTAGACGTGGGAGACCCCCAGGTCCCGAAGGTAGTCCACGATGCTCAGAGCGTCGGCAAAGCCGTACCCGGCGTGGAGCTGCAGGCGATAGGTGGCGCGGGGAAAGAACATGGGTTCCTCACAGGGGCTGGAAGTTGAACAGCTCGGTGGCCAGGGCCCGGTAATGATCCGCAGCCTCCGCAGCCTTCGTGTCCCCGGACTCGGACCGCTCCAGGAGCCGGGGGTACTCATCTCGGGTGAGCACCCACCCGATGTTCTGGACCTCGAAGAGGTTCACCTCGAAGGGGACCTTGCGCACCAGCTGGGCGCCTGTGCGAAGCCGCCCGAGCCGCTCCAGATCGTCCGGGGTTTCCCGAAGGTCCCGGGCCATGCCTTCCAGGGTCCGGCGCAGCTCGAACTCGAGGGTGGTGTGATCCAGGGGTACGCCCATCTGGCGGGCCTCCTCGAGGATGGCGTCCACGGTGTCCGGGTCCAGGGCCTCTGCGGCCATGTGGCGCTGAAGGTCGGTATTGAGCACGAACTCCGCGGCGATGGAGAGCCCCCGGGGTTGGTGCAGGGCGGAGTCGCTGAGGAAGCGCATGAGCGGGGCGTGGTGCTCGAAGATCTGACGGTGGGACGACTCGGCGTCGGACAGAATGCCCTGCAGGATCTCCCGAGTGATGTGAATCTGCTGGTCGCGGAACAGGCTCTTGAGGGAGTAGGTGCTCGAGCCGAAGAAACGTTCGATCTCGAGCACGGTCTGTGTGAAGTCCGCGTGCTCGAAGGCCTCGGTCACCCCCCGCACCATGGACAGGTAGTCCTCCCGTTCGGCATAGGGCGCCACACCGCAGTGCAGGTTCTGATCGCCCAGGTGGAGCAGGGCGTACTGGTAAGTCCCCGTTTCCCGGGTGATCCGGGAGGAGACCGTGGCCCGTCCGGTGGCCAGGCGGGTCCGGCCGGCCGAGGACCGGGCCTCGTCCTCTCTGCGGACGGAGAAGCAGTAGACGTCCGTTTCCTCCTCGTAGTCCTCGAAGAGGGAGCTGGCCGCGTAATGGGCCACGACCCGCCGGAGGTTGAGCATGGCCGGCTTGATCCATCGTTCGTACATGACCCGTCCGTCGGGGGGATCCGGGAGGTTGCTCCGGGCGCGGGCCAGCCGCTCCAGAAACAGGGGCTCCAGCTCGTCGCCGGTCACTGCCTCGCACAGCTGGACCGCCCGCCCGGCGTACTCGATGACCTGCACGGTCTCGATGCCGGAGAGCTCGTCGAAGAACCATCCGCAGCTCGTGTACATGAGCATGGCGTGTCGCTGCATCTCCAGGAGCTCGAGAACATCGGTCACCTCCCGGTCATCCGGCTTCCTCGCCGCATGCCGGTTCAGGAAACGGGACAAGGCGGCGTCCGAGCGGTCCAGCAGGACGTCGATGTAGTCGTTTCGTGCGGCCCAGGGGTCCTCGAGGAGGCTGGAAGCCTTTTCCTCGTAGACGTTTACCAGGGTGTCGCGAAGCCAGTCCAGGGCCTCCCGCAGCGGAGCACGCCAGGCCTGGTTCCACTCGGGCCGGCCTCCCGAGCTGCACCCGCAGTCGCTCCTCCAGCGCTCGATCCCGTGAATGCAGCTCCAGCTGGTGTTCTCGATGATCTCCGCCTCGTGAGTGGGCGGGTGGAGCTTCAGGAACTGACCGTAGTTGGTCAACCGGGTCCGGTCCCGGTTCTCGATCACTTCGAGGGCGTAGGCCAGGGCCATGTCGCCATGGGGGTGGTGGTGGCCGTAGGTCTCTCCGTCCGTGGCGATGTGCAGGAGCTGCGGCCAGGTGCGGTCCTCGGAGAATCCGCCTTCGAGCCGCTGGGCCAGCCGGTCCCCGCTGCTCAGAAGGTCCTCGAAGGCCACAGCCTGGGAGATGGGCCCGTCGTAGAAGAACAGGGCGATGGATCGTCCCGAAGGGAGTGCGGCCCGGTAGGCCATGGTGGGGTCCACGTTTCCCCCTTCGACGTCGGTCCACCCTTTGGATCCGATCTTCCGTATCCGACGGGCCTGGTGCTGGGCGAGCACCGTGAACAGGATGCCGTGCTCCGCCAGGATCTCCAGGGTCTCCAGGTCCACGGCGGTCTCCGGGAGCCACATGCCTTCCGGAGCCCGGCCGAACCGGTGCCGGAAATCCCGAATCCCCCAGATCACCTGGGTCTCCTTGTCCCTTCGAGAGGCCAGGGGCATGATCATGTGATTGTGGGCCTGGGCCATGGCGGAGCCGTGGCCTCCGAAACGTTCGCGGCTCTGCCGGTCCGCCTCCACGATCTGCTCGTGGACCTCGGGGACCGCCTGCTCCATCCAAGCCAACAAAGTGGGCCCGAAGTTGAAGCTCATGCGGGCGTAGTTGCTGGTGATGCGCTCGATGCGTCCTTCGGGATCCAGGACCCTGGACGCCGCGTTCGTGGCATAGCACTGGGCCGTGATCCGGGCGTTCCAGTCGTGATAGGGATGGGCCGACTCCTGGACCTCTACGGTTTCGAGCCAGGGGTTTTCTCTCGGGGGCTGGTAGAAGTGCCCGTGAACACAGATGGCTCTTTCCATGGTTCGGATGTCTCCTCGGATCGGTGCAACAACATGAAGGATCGGGGCGGCAGCGAGAGCGCGTAGGCCCCTTGGCTCAGGGGGTGGAACGATCCCTGGGCCTCGTCCTCGGCCCAGGGCCCCGTTCCGGAGTCCAACCGAAGGCGCCAGTCGCCCTCGGGCAAATCGAGCGTGAAGCGCCCTGGGTCCGGGCCGAGGTGAAAGAGCGCCACCACCCCTTCCGGTTCGCGTCTTCGGTGGAGGGTCAGGAGCGTTCCGGGCCACAAGCGGATTTCGGGCCGCACCCGATTCGGGATCTCCAGGGGCGGCAGGCGTCGTCTCAGCCCGAGAAGCTCCCGGTAGAGGGCCTCCAGGGCCCGGCCCGGCCCGCTGCGCCGAAGCTCCGGGTTCAATCGGGCCGAGGCGAAGGTGGCCTCGTCGTAAGGATCGGGCGGCTCCCCGCTCCAGCGGAACGCGGCGAACTCCTCCCGGCGCCCGGCCCGGACCGCCTCCACCAGATCGGAATCCGTGTGGCTGATGAAGTAGGGAAAGGGGGCGGTCTCCCCGTACTCCTCGCCCATGAAGAGCAGGGGGAGGTTGGGCGAGAGCAGCATGAGCCCGGCGGCCAGCTTGAGGTCGCAGAATGAAACCAGGTGTCCGAGCCGATTGCCCCGCATGCGGTTGCCCACCTGGTCGTGGTTCTGAACGGAAACCACGAACCGGGTCCCGGGAAGGTCTCCCGAGGGGTTCCCGTGGCGGCGGCGGCGGAACACGGAGTGCTGCCCGGTGTACACGTAGCCCTGGTCCAAGGCCTTGGCCAGGTGCTCCATGCGGCCATAGTCCGCATAGTACCCGTCCCGCTCTCCGGTGAGGAGGGCGTGGACCGCGTGGTGGAAGTCGTCGTTCCATTGGGCGTCCAGGCCGAACCCGCCCTGCTCGGGCCGGCGCACGAGACGGGTGTCGTTGAGGCTGCTCTCGGCGATGAGGTGTACGGACCGGTTCAGGGTCAGGCGGGCACCGGCCGCAGCCTCGGCCAACTCCTGCAGAAAGGGACGGGCCGAGAAATCCATGATGGCGTGGACCGCGTCCAGGCGCAGGGCGTCGATGCCGAACCCCTCGATCCAGTAGAGTGCATTCTGCGTGAAGTAGTCTCGGACGCCGCCGCTGTCAGACCCGTCGAAGTTCACCGCCGGACCCCAGGGCGTGTGATACCGGTCGGTGAAGTAGGGCCCGAAGTCCGCCAGGTAGTTTCCTTCGGGGCCGAGGTGGTTGTACACCACGTCCAGGACCACGGCCATTCCCCGGGCATGGCAGGCCTCCACCAGGGACCGCAGGCCGGAGATGCCTCCGTAGGTGTCCTGGACGGCAAACGGGTACACCCCGTCGTACCCCCAGTTCCGGCCGCCGGGAAACTGGGCCACGGGCATGAGCTCGAGCGCCGTGATCCCCAGATCCCGAAGCCGGTCCAGCTCCTCGACCACCCCTTCGAAGGTGCCCTTCGGCGAGAAGGTCCCCACGTGCACCTCGTACATCACGTAGTCGGACAGAGGCAGGCCGCACCAAGCCGGCTCCCTCGCGGGCGAGGCCGACGGGACCACCTCGGACGGACCGTGAACGCCCTGAGGCTGAAACCGGGAAGCCGGGTCGGGGCGCTCGAGATCCTCGCCCAGTCGAAAGAGGTACCGGGCCCCGGGCCGGACGCCCTGGACCACGGTCTCGTGGTACCCGGACCCGTCCGGGTCCATGGGCACCAGGCGGTCCTCGGGCGAGGTCACATGGAGGCCCACCTGCTCCCGGAGCGGGGCCCAGACCCGGAAGCGGCATCGATCGGCGTCCAGGGGCGTGGCCCCCAGCGGGTTTCGTTCCCTCATGACACCGTCCTCTTGAACAGGACCGCTCCCAGAGGGGGCAGGGACACGGTCAGGGAGTGGCGCCGGCCGTGGACCGACACGGGAGCGGTCTCCACGCCGCCCATGTTCCCCCAGCCGCTGCCTCCGTACAGGGCGGCGTCCGTGTTGAAGATCTCGGCCCAGAACCCGCTGCGGGGGGCTCCCAACCGGTAGTTGGGACGGGGGATCGGGGTGAAGTTGCAGGCGGCGATGATCTCGTCCTCCTCACGGGCGCCGTGCCGGATCATGCTCAGGGTGCTCTGCTGGGCGTCGTTGCAGTCGATCCACTCGAAACCGCCCGGCACCGCGTCCTTGACGTGGAGAGCGGCCTCGTCCCGGTAGAGCCGGTTCAGGTCCTCCACCAGGCGGTGGAGCCCGGCGTGCAGCGGGTGCTCCAGCAGGTGCCAGTCAACCTGGGCCTCGTGGTACCACTCGTTCCACTGCCCGATGTCGATGCCCATGAACAGGAGCTTTTTTCCGGGCTGGCAGAACATGTAGGCCAGGAGGACGCGCAGGTTGGCGAACTTCTGCCACTCGTCCCCGGGCATCTTTCGAAGGATGGAGGCCTTTCCGTGGACCACCTCGTCGTGAGACAGCGGCAGGACGAAGTTCTCGCTGAAGGCGTACATGTTACGGAAGGTCATTTGGTTGTGGTGAAAGGGGCGGTGGACGGGATCCTTGGACATGTAGGTCAGGGTGTCGTGCATCCACCCCATGTCCCACTTCATGCCGAACCCGAGACCGCCCACATAGGTGGGACGGCTGACCATGGGCCAGGAGGTGGACTCCTCGGCCACGGTCTGGGCGTCGGGGTGGAACCGAAAGACCTCTGAGTTGAGGCGCCGCAGGAACTCGATGGCCTCGATGTTCTCCCGCCCTCCGTACCGGTTGGGGATCCACTCGCCCTCCTTGCGGGAGTAGTCCAGGTAGAGCATGGAGGCCACCGCGTCCACCCGCAGGCCGTCCGCGTGGTACACGTCCAGCCAGAACAGGGCGCTCGACAGG
>CAYYVD010000284.1:0-6528 GCA_964475045.1 uncultured Desulfobacterales bacterium
CTTGCCCGGAAGCGTTGAGTCGCACGGTCAGGGCGATCACCAGACCGGCGGCGAACCCGCCGAGGTGGGCGAACCAGGCCACGCCGCCGTTGCCGTTCTGCTGAGGCAGGGCGGCGAGAAACTGCAGCGCCACCCAGGTCCCGACAAACACCAGGGCCGGAATCCGGATCACCTGAATGAAGACGAACCAGACGACCAGGGTCCTGATGCGGGCCCAGGGGTGGAACACGAGATAGGCCGCCATGACCGCAGAGACGGCGCCGCTCGCCCCGACCACCGGGACCGGGGAGTCCGGGTGGAACACCACCTGGGACAGGGAGGCCGCGCCGCCGCAGAGGAGAAAGAAGAGCGCATATCGGGCATGGCCGAGGCGGGCCTCCACAGCGTTTCCGAACACCCAGAGGAAGAGGAGGTTCAGGATCAGGTGCAGCCAGCCGCCGTGAAGAAAGAGGGCGGTGAGCAGGGTCAGCGGCAGGGGCACCAGGGCGGTGGGACCCGTGTCGGAAAGGCGGGCGATCTCGCGGGGAATGCAGCCCAGGCGGAAGTACAGGGCCTCGGCCTCCGGCGGCGGCAGGGTCTGCTGGTAGAGAAACACAGCGAGGTTGGCCGCCAGAAGGGCGATGTTCAGCAGTGGAAATCCTCTCCTCGAGGTGTCGTCGGCGAGCGGGATCATGCCGTGCTCCGTCGGGGCATTCTGTGGTGTCCCCCGTGCCTGCTGTGCGGCTTGACGCGGGTGGGAGGGGGGGATAGGGTACCCGCCGGGTGCTCTTCCCTGGTGTATACTCGAGGATCACCGGGGACACAAGCGGTTTGGGTCGAACGAAGGAAGGGCGGAGGCGTCGAGCATGCCGGGGTATCGAGCCCATGTGGCGGGGGGTGCGGTCCTCTGGGGAGGCTGCTTTGCCGGGGCGCTCTGGCTGGGCCTGCCTGCGCCGCGACCCGAGGTCACCCTGGTGCTGGGCGGGACGGCCCTCATGGGGGCCCTGTTTCCGGACACTGACACGGACTCCCGGGGGCAGAACCTGTTCTATCTGATCCTCGTGCTTCTGGACATCGCCTTCATGATCCAGGGGCTGTACAAGTGGGCTGCGGTGCTCGGCTTCTGCGCCATGCTGCCGGCGCTGGGCCGGCACCGGGGATGGACCCACACCTGGTGGGCCATGCTGCTCGTCCCCCTGCCCATCCTGCTGCTTCCGGTCGTGTTCTACGATTCGTCCGCGCAGCGGCTCCTTCCGTTCTACGGGTCTGCGGTGATCGGCTACGGCTCTCACCTGCTGCTGGACAGAACCCTCTAGCCGTTCTATCATGCGCGAGGCACGCCGAATCCAAGAGCGTTCCATGGACGCTTCGGAGGGCCGAGATGGCCGACCTTTCTCGTGATGTTGCACGGGAGCTTGGCTCCATGCTCGAGTGCACGGCGGACATTCAGGATCACCGGGAGGTTGCGCCGGGGGTCTTTTTTCTGACCCTGCAGGCCCCGACCCTGGTGGAGCGGGCCCGTCCCGGCCAGTTCGTGATGCTGCAGGTCCGATCCGGCCTCGATCCCCTGCTGCGGCGCCCCTTTTCCATCTGCGGCCGGCTCCAGCCCGATGCCTTCGGGGTGCTCTACAAGGTGGTGGGGCGGGGCACGGCCCTCCTGTCCGAGCGACGGCCGGGCGAACGGGTGCAGGTCCTCGGTCCCCTGGGGAACGGGTTTGCGGTGGACGACATGATCCGTCCCCACCGGCTCGTGGCCGGCGGCATGGGGGTGGCTCCGCTGCTGTTCCTGGCCCAGACCCTCCTCGAGCGGGGGGAGAGGGACGTGGTCTGCCTCACCGGGTACGCGAGCGGCAGGGAGGTCCTGAGGGCCGGGAGCCTGGGGCTCCCCGAGGCGGAGACGAGGATCGCCACGGACAACGGATCCCTGGGGCACGCCGGGCCGGTCACCGACCTCCTCGAGTCCCGGCTACGCGCGGGCGAGGCCCCGGGAACCGTCTGCGCCTGCGGTCCTGCGGCCATGCTCGGGCGGGTGGCGGAGCTGGCCCGGGCGGCCGAAGCCCCCTGTCAGGTCTCCCTGGAAGCCGCCATGGCCTGCGGCATGGGCGTCTGCCTGGGGTGCACGGTGCGCGGCGCCACCGGGGAGGGGGATCCCTACCTGCGGGTGTGTACCGAGGGCCCGGTGTTTTCGGCCGAAGCGGTGGACTGGGACCGCCTGGGAGCTAGGGTTTCGGGGACCTCATGAGCTTCGGGAGTTTCGGGGGGGGGCGGGGACACCATACGTAATTCAAGAAACCGCTTTGTGAAAACGAGCCCCAATCTTGAATTACGTATGGTGTCCCCGAAACTCATGGTGTTCCCGAAACTCCTGAGCAGAAACGGGAGCCTGGTCACGTTCGTTTGAAACCATGCAGGAAAGCAGCCGTTCCATGAAGGAAACAAGCCCCGATCTCAGCGTTCGCATCGGCCCCCTGCACCTCAAGAACCCGGTCCTGGCCGCCTCCGGAACCTTCGGGTACGGGCGGGAGTTCGAGCCCCTCTTCGATCCCGGCCTGCTGGGCGGTATCGTGGTCAAAGGCCTGTCCCTGGCTCCGCGGCCGGGCAACCCGCCTCCGCGCATCGTGGAGACCCCCTGCGGCATGCTGAACGCCATCGGCCTGGCCAACGTGGGCGTGGAGCGATTCGTCGAGGAGAAGCTGCCCTGGCTTCGACGCCTGAGCACCATTGTGGTGGCCAACATCTACGGGCACAGCGTGGAGGAGTACGGTGAGGTGGCCGGAGCGCTCCGGGGGGTGGACGGGGTGGACGCCCTCGAGGTGAACATCTCCTGCCCGAACGTGAGGCAGGGAGGTATGGCCTTCGGCACGGACCCGGCGGCGTCGGCCAGGGTCACGGAGACCGTGCTCAGGCGATCGGACAAGCCGGTCATCGTCAAGCTCTCCCCCAATGTGACCGACATTCGAGAGCCTGCCCGGGCCGTGGAGCGGGCCGGGGCCCACGCCCTCTCCCTGATCAACACGATCACCGGCATGGTGGTGGACGTAAAGACCCGCCGCCCGGTGCTGGCCAACATCAAGGGGGGACTCTCGGGCCCGGCCGTCCGGCCGGTGGCCGTCCGCATGGTGTACGAGGTCTTGGAGGCCGTGACCCTCCCGGTGATCGGCGTGGGCGGGATCGTGACCTCCCGGGACGCCCTGGAGTTCCTGATCACCGGGGCCCGGGCCGTGGAGGTGGGGACGGCCAGCTTCGTGGACCCTCTGGCCACCCTGAACGTCCTGGAAGGGGTGAGGGACTTCTGCCGAAGCCACGGCGTCGCGCGGGTGACGGACCTGATCGGGAGCCTGAGGACGGATTAGCGGCGGTACATGGCCTCGATGAGGTCGCTGAAGGCCTCGTTCACGTACTTGCGCTTGACCTTCATGGTGGGGGTGACCTCGCCGTCCTCCTCGTAGAGCTTCTTGGGAAGAATGGTGAACTTCTTGACCTGCTCCACCCGGGCCAGGGTGTCGTTCACGCGGTCGACCTCGCCCTGGATCAGGCGGACGATCTCGGGGTCCATGGTGAGGTCCTTGTACGTGGAGAACTGGACCTTGTGGTCCTGGGCGTACTTCACCACGTTGTCCTCGTCGATCATGATCAGGGCCGTGATGAACTTGCGCCGGTCCCCGATGACCACGGCGTCGTTGATGTAGGGGCTGAACTTGAGCTTGTTCTCGATGTACTGGGGCGTGATGTTCTTTCCGCCCGCCGTCACGATGATGTCCTTCTTCCGGTCCGTGATCCGCAGGTACCCGTCCTCGTCGATCTCGCCCACGTCCCCGGAGTGGAGCCAGCCGTCCCTGAGGGTCTCCCGGGTGGCCTCCTCGTCCCGGTAGTACCCCTTGAAGACGCTGGGCGAGCGGACCAGGATCTCTCCGTCCTCGGCGATGCGGACCTTGGTCCCCGTCAGGGGGGGACCCACCGTCCCGAACTTCACCCGGTCCACGCGGGAGACGCAGGTGACGCCGGTTCCCTCGGTCTGGCCGTACCCCTCGATCAGGTTGATCCCGATGGACTGAAAGAAGTGCAGCACGTCCGGGCTGATGGGAGCGGCTCCGCTGTAAGCGATGCGCATACGATCGAACCCGAGGCGCTCCTTGAGCTTTCGAAAGACGGTCAGGTACGCCAGCCGGTAGGCGAGCTCCACGCTGCGGGGAACCTCCTGGAAGCCCATGCGGAGGCCGGCGCGCTTCTTTCCGATCTTGAGGGCCATTCCGAACACGATGCGCTTGAACCAGGTGGCGTCGGACATGCGGATCATCACCGCGGAGAGGTACTTCTCCCAGATCCTCGGAACCGCGTACCCCACGGTGGGGCTCACCTCGATCATGTTGTCGGTCACCGTGTCCGGGCTCTCGATGAAGTTCACCACGTATCCGTAGCTGATGTGGGCGAACACGGTGAAGATCCGCTCGAAGATGTGGCAGAGGGGCAGAAAGGAGAGGACTTCGTCCGTGTCGTACATGGGGTTGTCCGTGGTGATGGCCCGGCCCATCCAGGTCACGTTGGCGTGGGTCAGCATGGCACCCTTGGGCGGCCCCGTGGTCCCGGAGGTGTAGATGAGCACGGCCAGATCCTCGGGTTCAACGGAGGACAGGCTCTGCTCGAAGCGCTCGGGGGTTTCCTCCGCCGCCTGGGCGCCCGCCTCCAGAAGCTCGTCAAAGGTCATGACCATGGAATCCTCGAAGTCGCGAAGTCCTTCCAGGTCCCAGACGATCACCTTCTTCAGCTCGGGCACCTTGTCCCGGAAGTGCAGCCACTTGTCCAGCTGCTCCTCGTTCTCCACGAAGAAGAACCTGGACTCGGAGTGATCGATGACGTACTCCACCTGCGGCCAGGCGTTGGTGGCATAGACCCCGACGGCCACCCCGCCTGCACACTGGACCCCCATGTCGATGATGGCCCACTCGGGGCAGTTGTCCCCGATGATGGAAACGCAGTCGCCCTTCTCGAGGCCCATGGAGAGGAGGGCCGAGCCCACGCGGCCGGCCCTGCGGTAGTACTCGTTCCAGGAGATGTCGTGCCAGAGACCGTACTCCTTGTACCGCATGGCCACCCGGTCTCCGTACCTCCCGGCGGTTTTTCTGAAGAGGGCTGGCGCCGTGTCCTTGTGTTCCATGCTGAAACTTCCGTGGTTTGTGGTTCGTGGCTCGTGCCCGTGAAAATCCCTTTGAACCGCTTCTGGCTCCTCGTCCTCTTGGTCTTTCCGTTTCGACTCGGGTTTGCCGGGAGCCTCGGGGGAGTTTTTGCGTTTGTTGAGAAACGCCCCCTGGTCTTTTTCCGAACCGCGAAGCACGAGCCACGAACACGGCCCTTTTATCGCCAGCGCTTCTTCCGCTTCCACCGCTGGTAGCCCTTGGCCGAGGCCTCGCTTCGAACGCCCATGTAGAACTCCTGGACGTCCTGGTCCTCGAGGAGCTCCCTGGAAGGGCCTTTCATGACGAAGCGGCCGTTCTCCAGGATCAGGCCGAACTCGGAGACGGCGAGGGCCATGCGGGCGTTCTGCTCCACGAGGAGAATGGTGACCCCGTTGCGGTTGATGGTCTGAATGATGCGAAAGATCTCCCTGACCAGAATGGGGCTCAGCCCCAGGCTGGGCTCGTCCAGGAGCAGCAGGGTCGGCCGGCTCATGAGGGCCCGGCCGATGGCGAGCATCTGCTGCTCGCCCCCGGAGAGGGTTCCCGCCCACTGGTCCTCGCGGCTCTTGAGCACCGGAAAGTGCTCGTAGATCCGTTCGAAGTCCTCCCGCACCCGAATCCAGTCCCTTCGGCTGTAGGCCCCCATGAGGAGGTTCTCCCGCGTGGTCAGCTCCTCGAACACCTCCCGGCCCTCGGGCACGAAGGAGATTCCAAGCCGCACGATGTCCTCGGTGTCCTTTCCGTCGATCCGGCGGCCCTGAAACTCGATGGCCCCCTTGTCGGGCTGGTCCTCGATGAGTCCCATGACCGTCTTGAGGACCGTGGACTTGCCCGCCCCGTTGTTCCCGAGGATGGTGGTGATGGTCCCTTCCTCCACGGACAGGGAGACGCCGCGAAGCGCATAGATCAGGTCGTAGTACGTCTCGATGTTCTTGATCTCGAGCAGCATGCCGGTCCGCCTCGTTCACGCGCCTGGCCCGTTGGCCCCTGCGCGGGGGGATCAAGCCGTGGACGACGCCTCCGTCTTCGAGGTGGTGTCGTCCTCTCCCAGATAGGCCTTGAGCACCTCGGGGTGGCGCTGCACCGCATCCGGCGCCCCTTCGGTGACGGCGCTTCCGAAGTTGATGACCAGGATGTGATCCGAGATGTCCATGACCATCTTCATGTCGTGCTCGATGAGCAGGATGGTCACCCCCAGCTCGTCCTGGATGTCCTTGATCCAGAAGATCATGTCCTGCTTTTCCTCGGAGTTCATGCCGGCGCAGGGCTCGTCGAGCAGCAGGAGCTCCGGCTCGAGCGCGAGGGCACGGCCCAGCTCCACCTGCTTCTGGGTGCCGTAGGGCAGCCCGCCCACGAGCTTGTTGCGCACGGACTG
>CAYYVD010000285.1:0-6490 GCA_964475045.1 uncultured Desulfobacterales bacterium
AAGTGCTCCGAGAAGTTCTCGTTCACCTCCAGGGGCGAGCGGGTGAGGCAGAAAACGATCATGATGTCCTTCTTGGTCTCGTAGATCTCCACGGCCCGCTCGAGCGCCCGGTCCGAGGTCACGGAAAAGTACATGGGCTTGGAGCAGTGCTCCACCATGAGGTTCATCTGCTCCACCTCGTCCTTGAGCTTGATTCCCCGGCCCATGCCGCTCACGATGTCGTTCGCCTCGGCCGCCTGCGCAATGCGCGCCGCGTGCTCGGGCTTGGGAAACACCCCCCCTTCGCCGGCCTCGTCATCGTAGACATACGGGGCGGTCCCCCCGATGAAGAAGCTGTTCTGAGGCACAAAGAAGTCGTCCACCTTGGGTACGGTCTGGAGGCATTTTTCCACGAGGTCGTTGGTGACGAAAATCCGGTTCTCGAAGACGTAGGCCAGGCCCTCGGCCTCCTGTTCCTGGAACGCCCTCAGGATCTCCGGCTGCTTGCAGCCCACCCCGATGTTCTCCAGAATCCACAGGGCGTCCCGGTGGACCTGAAGCAGCATCTCCACGGTGTCCTTGCCGAAAACGGCTTCCGATTGTGCGATCTGTGCTTGATTCACGACGGCTCTCTCCTTTGTGCGCCCGTTGCGGTTGTCCTGGATTCGCGACAGCCCATGCACGGGCGATTCAACGGTAGCGTTCCGGTGTTCTGCCGCGGGACGACCCTCCACAATGAATGGCCCATGGAACGCCGGGTTCTTCATCGTGAAAGTCTCAATAGAAATCATTTGAACTGAAAATATGTACCGCATTTTAGAGGATGCGTCAAGGGGTTTCTTGAAGAAAGACGGGAATCGGCAAGAAAACCGGCCTCTTTCATCTTTATCGGAGCGCCGGGGAGGGATCCGCTCACTCGACCTCGAGGTCGTGAACCTCCAGCATCTGGGTGAGGGTTTGGAGTCCTTGGAGGATGCTTTCGGCTTCTCTTGCAGACAGACGGCTCAGCCCGTCCATGATCTTTTGTTGTATGGGCGGCGGGGCGTTTTCGGACAGCCGTTCCCCGGACTCGGTAAGCTCGATGGTGATGACGCGCCGGTCCGTGGACTGCCGTGTCCTCCTTGCCAGGCCCTTTTGCTCGAGCCGGTCGATGATGCCGGTCACCGTGCTGGGCTTGACAAAGATGTGGCGGGCGATCTGAGAGGAGGAGAGCGGCCCGTTCTCGTACAGGGCGAGCAGGCAGTTGAGCTGCGCGGAGCTGACCTGGTGCTTCTTGTTCAGCTCCTTGGTGTACAGCGATCCGGCCTGCATCAGACGGCGGATCTGAAAGATAATCTCCCGGATCACCACCTGCTTTTCAACATGGGGACCCGGCAGAGGGTCGTGAGGCCGGTGCTCGTTGCCCATGATCGCATGTTCTCCTGGCTGGCGGTTCGTTCCTCCTCATCGGATCGAGCGCGGGATGAGAGGGGAGCCGGACCGCTACGGCTCGTCGAGGATCGATTGCTTTTTCGTGATGTTGTCCTCGATCCAGTGCGGATCCCACCACTCGATGGGATTCACCGGAACCCCGTTCACCATGACGCTGAAGTGGAGGTGATCTCCTCCTGCAAGGCCTGTGGCGCCGGTGGTGCCGATCACCTCTCCCTGCCTTACCTCCTGTCCCCGGCTCACCTGAATGCTGCTCAGGTGCCCGTACAGAGACATCACCCGCTGCCCGTGGTCCAGGACCACGGTCTTTCCGTAGATCCCGAGCCGCTCCGCATAGACCACCCGCCCGTGGTTCGCCGCCGGGACCGGTGAGTTGGCCAGGGAAGCGAGATCCACGCCCATGTGGTCCTTTTCGTCGATGGGCTCGCCCTGGTGGTAGTAGACGCGGTGGTCGGCGTAATGGGCCATGGTCGCCGCGTTGGGGAGTCTTATCCAGGGGCCTTCCCACAGGCGTCCTGGTGCGGATCGGTCCTGAAGCCCTTCGAGGGTCTCGTGGTTCCGACGCCGCAGCTCGTTGTTGACCCAGAGATACTGCTCAACGGGTGTTCCCTCTTTGGGAAGGGGGGCAAAGGAAAAGTAAGGGAGAACCCGCCCCAGAAAGCCGTCGGTGATGTTCATGCGGTCCTCCCGGAAACGCTTCGCGCGCACCCGGTGGTAGAAGGCGGCCCGGGCCTGGTTGCCGGCCCGGTCTTCGGCCCAGAGCCGAATGGGGCTTTGGGGGTCCATGTCGTGTGGGACCGCGAAGAAGCAGAGGTGGGTGCCCGGGGCACCTTTTCCGGCGGGATAGCCCGGAAACAGCAGTCGATTCACCAGAACGCCGCTTTTCACCGTGTCCGAGGAGGCCTGATAGAAGACCAGACAGGTCCCGCCCTGGTTCACGTAGTGGAGGCGGGACAGGGCCCGAATGGAAGGGGCCATGGTGTCCACGATGAGGTTGTGGCCGAGAAGGGTTCGGTTGCCGTCGCCGCCCCCTCGCCTGGAGTGATCGAACACCTCCGCCTCGAGCTCGGCCCGGCCTTGAGACAGGTTGACGGCGGCGGGGTCGATCTCGAAGGTCTCCTGGTGGCGGTGGACGCCGTCGCAGTTGAAGAGGCCCTGGTAGGGGAAGGCCTTTTCGAGCACCAGGACTTCGCGTCCGGACTGACGAATGCGGACCCGAAGGGAGCGAAGGCCCCCTTTGGCATCCTCGGCTTCCAGGACGAAACGCTGCTCCCCGGCGAGAAACTCGGGAAGGGGGTGGATGCGGACCTCGGGCTGCTCCCCCTCGAACACGTGCAGGATGAACCAGGTGAACACACCGGTGACGGCGAGCATCACCAGGGTGAACAGAATGAGCAGGGCTTTTCTGCTTCGCTTCATAGAGAGACCTCTCGGCAGGATTCCACGGGTGAAGGACCGTTTGCCCGCCGCCTCGGCGCGCAATGGACCTTCCGGCAAAAGGGACGCTCTATAACAACTCTTGCCTCGAAACGCAATCCCTTCCCGTTTTCGGACGGTCGATGCCTCCTCCCTGTCATGAGGGGCCTTGCGAACGGCTGTGGATCGCCCGGCTGCGGGCGGCCTCAGCCCTTTCGAACGACCCCGGCGATGGTTTCCACGCGCCTCATGATCTCACAGGCGTCGAGGGTGGTGAACGCTCGATCCTTCATGAGCACCTTCCCGTCCACCACGACGTGGCGGACGTCGGCGCCGGTCGCCGAGTAAACGATGGCGGATACGGGATTGTACAGGGGCTGCAGATGCGGGCGGTCCACATCCAGGACCACGAGGTCGGCTCGTTTTCCTGGCTCCAGGGTCCCGATCTCCTGCTCGAGCCCCATGAGCGAGGCCCCTCCGGTTGTGGCCATGCGCAGGGTGGAGGCCGCGTTCACGTGGGTCGGATCCCCGTCCACCACCTTGCTCAGCTTGGCGGCCGTGTCCATCTCTTGAAACAGGTCCAGGTTGTTGTTGCTCGCACAGCCGTCCGTACCCAAACCCACACGAATGCCCGAGTCCAGAAAGCGCTGAACCCGCGCGCTGCCCGATGCGAGCTTCATGTTGCTCTCCGGCACGTGGGCGACCCCCACACCGCGTTCGGAGAGCAGCCCGACCTCCTCGTCGTCCAGGTGGACGGCATGGGCCACGACGAGGTCCTTGTTCAACAACCCCATGCGATCCAGGTACCGGACGGGCCTCTCTCCGGTCCGCTCGACCAGGACGTTCACCTCGGCGGCGCTCTCGCTCAAGTGGGTCTGCAAAGGGCAGCCGAACGCTTGCGAGATCTCCATGGCCCCGAGCAGGGTCTTCTCGGAGCAGGTGGACGGGCTGTGGCAGAACAGGCCCGGCGTGATGCGATTCGATCGGCCGTGCCAGCGCTCTAGAAACGCACGTCCCACCGACAGGTTCTTCCCGGGCTCGGGGACGCCGGGAGCCGGAAAATCGATGACGCCCTGTGCGATCAGAGCGCGCAGCCCGGAGCGCTCCACAGCCTCCACGGCGGCGTCCTCAAAAAAGTAGCTGTCCATGAGACACGTGGTCCCGGAGGCGATCATCTCCAGACAGCCCAGCAGCGTCCCCCAATAGACCGTGTCCGGGTCGAGGAAACGTGCCTCGGCCGGAAAGATGCGCTCGAAGAGCCATCGGTCCAGAGGGAGGTCGTCGGCAAAACCACGAAACAAGGTCATGGCCGTGTGCACGTGGGCGTTGACGAGACCGGGCAGGACCAGTCCGCCCCGGGCGTCGAGGACCTCCGCACCGGCGGAATCCCCGTCCCGGTCATCCACGGAGAGAATGCGCTGATTGCGAACCCGCACCACGCCCCTTTTCACGGGATCCCGGCCTTCGGTCAGCGTGAGCACCACGCCTCCCTGGACGATCAGATCCGGTGGGTCTTCCTGGGCGGCGCCGGAAGGGTGGATTGCAGGCATGGATGCCTCGCAAAGGGGTGTCTGTCGGCGGCCGGTTCGGACGCCCGTAGCGGAGCATCCCCACGGTCCGGCGTCCTCGAGCGCTCGACGTTCGACAGGCCTTGTCGCGCGTGGCCGTAAGGGGCATTATAGGGGCTCAGGGGTCGACGTCAAGGAAATCGAACCGGAGCGAACTCTGCCGGGCGGCGGTTCGGGAAGGACCGGAGCCGGCCTCCGGCGGGTCAAAGCCATTGACATGGGCCGCGGATCTGCTAATTCCAAGGTGCTCACCGAACTCGTGTTCAACCGAATGGACCCCCATGAGCACATCGAGGTGCCATAGCTTCCGCCCGGGGCCCGGCGAACGTGTGGATTCTTTTCTGAACGGCCGGCTGCGGGTCATTCAATCCGGAACCGGGTACCGCTTCTCCGTGGACGCCCTGCTGCTTGCAGACTTCGTGACCACAAGGAAGGGGGATCGGGTCGTGGACCTGGGCACGGGCTGCGGCATCATTCCCCTGGTGATGTTGTGCTCGAGGCCGATCGCTCGGGTGGCCGGGCTGGAGATCCAGGAGGATCTGGCGAATCAGGCGGCCCGGAACGCCGGTCTCAACCGGTTCCAGAACCGGATGCTGGTGGTGCGCGGCGATCTCAGGCGCCCGCCCTTTGGAGACGGTGTCTTCCACACGGCCGTCTGCAATCCACCCTACCGGAGGGTGACCAGCGGAAGAGTCAATCCGGATCGGGAGCGGGCGGTCGCGCGCCACGAAATTCTTGCCTCCCTGGAAGACATCCTGGGTTCGGTGCGGGCTCTCCTGCGGGGAAAGGGCCGTTTCGCCATGATCTACCCCTCGGAGCGCCTGACCGATCTGCTCGCGGGTATGCGGCGCTTCGCCTTGGAGCCCAAGCGCCTGCAGTTCGTCCACCCGGAGCTTTCCGGGGAGTCCAAGCTCGCGCTGGTCGAGGCCGTCCGGGAAGGCAGGCCCGGGGTGAAGATCCTGCCCCCGATCCTGGACCAGGGGGCGTACTCCCTTCCCTGAGCGCGGCTGGTGCGATGTGGGGGCGAAGCAGGCTCACGCCGGAGCGCCGGGGTCGCCGAGCCGAAAGTCGATGCGCTCGACGGCCCGCCTTCCCAGGGCCTCGTTCAGACGGTCACGAATGGTCTCCGCCTGAAACTCGAGTTCCTGAAGCCAGATGGGGCCGGAGACTCGGACCCGGAGGCGCCCGTTTCGAATCCAGGACGGCCGGGCGTTGCGCGCGATCATCGGGCCGACCACGCCGTCCCACACCTGCCAGATTCGGTGATCCTCGGGGTTGAAGGGAAGGTCCGGATCCTCGAACAGAGATCGGAGGATGTCGCCGAGGGGCGTGAGCTCCAGGCCTTCGGGCCGGTCGGGCCGCTCGTGCCGGACGGGCGGAACAGCACGTTTTCTAACCGATCTCGGGCGTTTCACGGGGGATTATTCCTTGACGAAGCCAGTGGTTTTGTCTAGCGTATCAGAAAATCTCGTGGGTTGAAAGAACACGTGGGTCAAGACAAGGGGTTTCTATGGCTTGGGACTGGGAAAAGCTGCAGCAGCAACAGAAGAAGAACCGCTCCGAGAGCCCGCCTCCGCAGCTGGGGGATCTGCTGGAAAGACTGAAGGGCTTCAAGGACCGGTTTCCCAAGGGCGGATCGATCATCGTGATCCTGGTGGTGATCTATCTCCTGTCGACCATGTTTTACACGGTGGCGGTGGACGAGGTCGGGGTGGTTCAGCGGTTCGGCGAGTACGATCGCACGACCCAGCCGGGGCTCAACTTCAAGCTCCCCCGGGGAATCGAGAGCGTCACCAAGGTCAAGGTGCGTTACGTCTACAAAGAGGAGTTCGGGTTCCGGACCGTGGAGGCCGGCACCCAGACGCGCTATGCCTCGGGCTCGGGCTACCTGAACGAGTCCCTCATGCTCACCGGGGACCTGAACGTGGCCGTGGTGCCCTGGGTCGTGCAGTACCGCATTCAGGATCCGTACGCTTACCTGTTCAAGGTTCGCGACGTCGGGGGGACCCTTCGGGATCTCTCCGAGGCCACCATGCGCCTGGTGGTGGGGGACCGGAGCATCAACGAGGTGATCAGCAAGCGGCAGGAGATCGCCG
>CAYYVD010000286.1:0-6483 GCA_964475045.1 uncultured Desulfobacterales bacterium
GGCTGGACGCATCGCAGCGCTGCGCCGGTGGGTGCTGAAGGTCCTGCTGGTGACCCTGCTGGCGGCTCTGGGGCTGAGCGCTCTGGAGGTGCTGATTCTTCGGTACATCGATCCCCCGTGCACCGTGAACATGGCCTGGCGGCGGACCACGGGGCTGCTCTCCTCCAGGGGGTACGACCGGCTCCTCTACGAGTGGCGCGATCTGGAAGAGATGTCGCCCCACCTTCCCAAGGCGGTGCTGGCCGGAGAGGACCAGCGGTTCCACGGTCATCACGGCTTCGATTTCGTCGAGTTGAGGCACGCCGTTCGCGAGGCCATGCGCGACGGGCGGGTGCGGGGAGCGAGCACCATCACCATGCAGACCGCCAGGACGGTGTTTCTGTGGCCGGATCGAACGTGGCTTCGAAAAGGGCTCGAGGCTTACTACACCGTCCTCATGGAGCTGTTCTGGGACAAACGCCGCATTCTGGAGATCTACCTGAACACCGTGGACTGGGGAACGGGGATCATGGGGGCGGAGGCGGCCTGCCGGCACTACTTCGAGGTGGGATGCGAGCGGGTCACGGCCCCTCAGGCCGCACTTCTGGCGGCGATTCTTCCGAACCCGCACCGCTGGTCACCGGTGCGACCGGGCCCCAGGGTCCTTGGGCGGCAGCAGCGCATTTTGAGCGACATGCGGCACATGCCCGGCGTGTGAGGGCCGTGCCCTATTCGGCAGGAGGCGGAAACGTCCCGGGCGGAGATCCGGGCCGGATGCGGCGATGCTTCGAAGAACCCTTCAGAGACTGCAGGGCATCAGCCTGAAATGGAAGCTGCTCATTCCGTTTCTGTTCTTCGCGTTCACCGGCACCACCACGCTGACCGTGATCGGCCTCACCTCCCAGCAGCGGCTCATCAAGCAGGAAGAGCGGGAGATGCTGCGCCTTCACGACCGCATCTTCCAGATGGAGCTCGAACGGAAGGGGGAGCAGGCCATCGCATTGGCCTCGGTCATCGCCGAGGACAAGGATGTGCAGAGGCTGCTGGCCCGGCGGGACCGCAAGGGACTGAATCGGCATCTGGTGCATACCTACGTCCGCCTCAAGCTCGACTACGACATCTCCCAGTTCCACTTTCACGTTCCTCCCGGCGTGTCCTTCCTGCGCCTGCACGCACCCACCCGCTACGGGGATCTGCTCTACCCTTACCGGGGGACCATTCGCGAGGCCGTGAAGGAACGGGAGGCCGTGTGGGGCCTCGAGCTGGGGGAGACGGGGCTCGGCGTTCGAGGGGTGGTCCCCGTGTTCCGCGGGACCGAGGTGGTGGGCACCGTTGAGATCGGACATTCCTTCGGGCGTACCTTTCTGCGGGGTCTTCACCGCCGATGGGGGATCAGCCTCGCCTTGTACGCGCCCAAGGGCGACAGCTTCGAGTCCATGGCCGCGGTCTCCGGGGAGGGCGGCGGTCCGATCTTCACGGAACCCGATCCGATGGTGACGAAGGGAACCGCCCCCAGGATCTTGATTGCGCCCGCCGGGCTTCCGGATCGGGCCATCCTGCAGAGCCCGGTACGGGATTACAGCGGGGCCCTGGCCGCCGTGCTGGAGATCAGCGCGGATCGCTCCGGCATCCGCAAACGACTGGAGCGGACCCGCAACCTCATGATCCTGGTGGGGGTTTCGGGCATCGCGGTGTCCTTTCTGCTGACCTACCTGGTGGCGAGCCTGTTCATTCGACCCATCAAGGCCATCGTGCAGGGGGCGCAGGAGATCGCCGAGGAAAAGCGGGACAGCTATCTGGACCCGGGGTTTGGCGACGAGATCGGGACCCTGACCAACGCATTGAACCGCATGCTCGCCGCACTCATGGAAAGGCGGATGCAGATCGAGGAGTACGCCAAGAACCTCGAGAAGCGGGTCCAGGAGCGAACAGCGGATTTGGTGGCTTCGGAGGAAAAGTACCGGACCCTGGTGGAAAACGTCCCTCTCATCGTATACCGGCTCCTGGAGGACGGCACCACGGAGTTCATCAACTCCCATCTCACGGAGATCCTGGGGTATGAGATCGAGGAGGCGGTCGGAGGCAAGGACTTCTGGCTGGAGAAGATGCTGGGAAACGACCACAGCGCCTTCCGGCACCTGATCGAGACCTGCTTCGAGCAGGGAGAGGATTGCCGGATCGAGCGGCTGGTGCGGGACAAGGAAGGCCGGACCGTGGTCTTCCTGGACCACGCCATCCCGGCCGCAGACGACCAGGGGCGGGTGCTGTGGATCGACGGCATCATGATGGACATCACGGGTCTGAAGCAGCTCCAGGAGCGGTCTCTGAGGACGGAGGAGATTCGGCTCCTGAGCGAGATCTCCGCCCGCATGGCGCACGAGATCCGCAACCCCCTGTCCACAGCCGGAGGGTTTGCGCGGCGCCTTCGGGACGCCCTTCCCGAGGACGACAGAAACCGTCGCATGGCGGAGATCATCGTTCAGGAGGTCGCCCGCATGGAGACCTTTCTGGGGGTGCTTCTGAACTCCATTCGGCGCGTGGACCTCCACATCACCAAGGTGGACGTGAACCGGATCCTCAGGTTGTGGGTGGCGGAGATGCGAGACCTGGCAGGCGCCCGAAAGGTGGCCATCCGCGAGTGCCTGGACGCCGACCTGCCCGTGATCCACGCGGACGAGGACCGCCTGAATCAGGCCATGGAAAGCCTGATCAAGCACGCCCTGGTGTCCATGCCCGAGGGGGACACCCTGGACATTCGATCCGGGCGGCAGGGGGACCACGTGACCGTTCGATTGACCTTTCGGGGCGAGCGGGTGTCCGAGGAGGACCTGAGCCAGTTCTTCTTCCCGCACCTGGAGCAGAACCCCGAGGAGAGCGTTTTGGATCTCCCCTTGTCCAAGATCATCATTCACCGTCACGGAGGGCGCATCGAGGTGTTTCGAGAGGGGGATCTGCTGATCACGGAGATCGAGCTCCCCCTGCGGCCCATGGCGGAGTTCATCTCGTAGGGGGGCGGTCTCACATGGCACGAGCCATTCTGCTGAACGGCTTCATCGGGCTTCACACCCTGATCTTCTGCGCCCTGGCCCTGCCGCTGGGGCTGTTCGACCGGACCGGGAGACGCATCCACCGCTGGATCGCCGTGCCCTGGGCCCGGATCATCGTCCGGGTTTGCGGAGTCCGGTTGGAGGTCCGGGGACGGGAGAACGCCGGTCACCGCGTTCCCCGGATCTATCTGACGAATCACCAGAGCTTCTTCGACATTTTCGTGCTTCTCGCCGGGCTGCCGGTGGACTTCAAGTTCGTGCTCAAGCAGGAGCTGATGCGGATTCCGGTCCTGGGGTTCACCATGAAGCGGGCCCGCTACATCGCCATCGACCGGGCCAACCCGCGCAAGGCCGTGCAGAGCATGAACGAGGCGGCCGAGCGGATTCGGGCCGGCGTCTCCGTCGTGGTGTTTCCCGAGGGCACGAGAAGTGCGGACGGGCGACTTCAGCCCTTCAAGCGAGGCGGGTTTCTGCTCGCTCTGAAGTCCGGATGCCCGGTGGTTCCCGTGACCATCGAGGGCACCCATCGGATCGCCCCCAAAGGGGGCCTACGCATTCACCGCGGGCGGGCCGTCCTGACCATCGGTAAGCCCGTCCCTCTGGAGGGATACGGCAAGAGAAAGGTGGACGCCCTCATGGATCGGGTACACCAGGCCATGCGCGGGCAGATGGGGGTGGAGTCATGACATCGAGCGCCGGAAACAAGGGACCCAGGAGCCTGGGAGTCGTCCTGTGGCTGCTCGTCTGGTGGTTTCTTCCCCTGCCCGGAGTGGAGGGGTACGTGATCCCGCCGGAGCAACTGCTGGACTTCGCCGCGGAGCACGTGGTCGGGTTCGAGAGCCTGGGTCTGACCCTGGAGCACCAGAGCCCCGCCGAGGACGGAACCGTGGAGACGGAGGTCCTGGATGTCTGGTTTCGTCCCCCCGAGGAGGTGCGATTCGCCCGGGACGACGAATTCGGTCTCCGGGCGGAGGGAGTTTCGCTGTCTTTTCTGTCTCTGTTCTGTGGCCGCCGGCACCTGCTCGAGCGTTTTCTGCTTCGCAGGGGCCTGGACCTCGACACGGCTTCGTACACGCGGCTGGACAGGGAACCGGTCTACCGGGTCGGCCGAAAGGGAGCGGGGATGCCGGTATTGCTCCTGGAAAAGTCCCGGTTCGTTCCTCTGCTGCTGCGCTACGAACCGGACCGTGCCGGGCCGGGGGAGCGGGCGGAGATCCGTTTCGAGGCCTACGAGCGCCACGGGGAGGGCTGGTTTCCTCAGCGCATCCGCTACCGGGCCGGGAGCGGCGTGACCGGCTCCGTCACCGTACGGGAGCTCCGGCTGAACGTGCCCTTTTCCGGCCGGGCTCCGGAAAGGACCGGGGACACGGCGTCCGAGGAGAAAAAGCGCCTGGAGTCGGTGATCCGGGCGTTCGAGAACAAATACGAAAACTGAAGGGTCCAGACCCTCTCTGCGGATGGACTCCTGCCCGTTGTCATTCGAGCGGGGCCCGGTTCGGGGCCCCGGAAGCCGCAGGTCATTGAACGAGCCAACCCAGATCCGCCTTCGGGTGGCGGTCGCCGTCCCGGTGAAGGAGACGTTTTGCTACGCCCCCCCTGAAGGGCACGCGGGCACTGAGCTCGTGGGACGCCGTGTCGTGGTCCCCTTTGGATCCCGCCGGGCCACGGGCTACGTGGTGGCGGAGGAGACGACCTCACCGGACACGTCTCTTCGCGCCGTGCAGGAGGTCCTGGACCCCTTCCCCCTGTATCACCCCGAGGCGGTTCCGTTTCTGGAATGGACGGCGTCCTACTACCTCGTCCCTCTGGGGATGCTCCTTCACGCCGTGCTTCCCGGAGGCGGCGGGAGGGGTTCGTTCCTCTCCGCCCGGCTCACCGATCGGGGCCGGGAGTTGCTGGAAGCGCTTCCCGGGGCCTCCGTGGAGCACCGCATGCTGTCGTGGATCGAGGCGCACAACGGCAAACGGTTCCCCTTTCCCGAGCGGGACGTGCGGCAGTTCGAGAAACGGGGGCTGGTGTGCCTGGAGCGAAAGCCGACCTCCGGGACCCGCAGGGGCCCCACGACCCAGCGGTTCGTGCGGGTCCGGCCGGGAAAGACCCTGGGCTCGCTCGTGGAGAAACGCTCCGAGCCCCTGAGCGCCCGCAACGAACCGGCCTTTCTCGAGGCGCTGTTCGACTCAGAAGGGCTCCGGCTTCGGGATGTGAAGCGGCGTTTCGACAACGGGGACTACCTCGTTCGAAAATGGGTCCGCAAGGGCCTTCTGGAGACCTACGACGCCCCCGTGTTGAAGACGCCGGCCGGGTACGAGCCCCTGGTTCCATCCGAGGTTCCGGCACGGCTCCACGGCCAGCAGGAGGCAGTGCTCAGAGACGTCCGGGCCGCCCTACGGAGAGGCGGATTCACCCCCTGCCTGCTCCACGGGGTGACCGGGAGCGGCAAGACCGAGGTCTACGTCCGGGCCGCCCAGGAGAGCATCGCACTGGGAAGGCAGGCCCTGATCCTGGTCCCGGAGATCTCCCTGTCCGACACCATGGAGGGCCTGCTGCGGTCCCGCCTGGGAGACCGGGTCGCCTTGTACCACAGCGGCCTGAGCCGGGCGGAGCGTTACGACCAGTGGGTTCGAATCGCTCGAGGGGAGGTGGATGTGGTCATCGGGGCCAGGTCGGCGCTGTTCGCACCCCTGCCGAACCCGGGCCTCATCGTGGTGGACGAGGAGCACGACGCGGCCTACAAGCAGGAGGAGACGCCCCGCTACCAGGCCCGGGACGCGGCCGTGGTCCGCGGAAAGATGTCCGGGGCCGTGGTCCTGCTCGGATCCGGCACGCCTTCCATTCAATCCTATCACAACGCCGTCACCGGCAAGTACGCCCTGCTGAGCATGCCCAGGCGCGTGGGACGCCGCCCCATGCCCAGCGTGGAGGTGGTGGACATGAGGGAGGAAGGCGATCCGGGCGGAAAAGATGCCCACATGATCAGCCCCACCCTGACCGCAGCCCTGGAGGAGACCCTCTCCAGGGGGGAGCAGACCCTGCTCTTCCTCAATCGCAGGGGGTTTCATCGCGTCTGCCTGTGCCGGCAGTGCGGCGAGACCGTTCGCTGCCCGAACTGCGACTTGACCCTGGTCCACCACCGGAAGGACAACCTCCTGGCCTGCCACTACTGCGGGTTTCGAACGCGGCCCGACCGCCCCTGCCGGGCCTGCGGAAGCGACAGGATCCGGGCGCTGGGCTTCGGGACGGAACGTCTCGAAGCGGTGCTGCGGCAGCGGTTTCCGGAGGCTGAGATCGATCGCATGGACCGGGACTCCACGCGAAGGAAAGGCGTCGCGTACCGGTTGCTGCAGCGGTTTGGGCAGGGGGAGATCGACGTTCTGGTGGGGACCCAGATGATCACCAAGGGGAACGACTTTCCCAACGTCACCCTCGTGGGTGTCATTGCGGCGGACGCCTCGCTGGG
>CAYYVD010000287.1:0-6471 GCA_964475045.1 uncultured Desulfobacterales bacterium
CGGCCCTTGGGACCGAGGGTCACCCTGACGGCATCTGCAAGGGTATCCACGCCTATCAGAATGGACTCCCTGGCCTTCACACTGTACTTGATCTCTTTAGCCATTCCTGTTTTCCTCCTCCTTCGAAAGGGTTATTGCTCTTGATTGCAAGCCATTCGGTGGAGCTACTCCACGATGGCGATGATGTCGTCCTCCCGCATGATGAGCTGCTCCTCACCCTCGATCTTGATGTCGGTGCCGGCATACTTTCCAAACAGGACGCGATCCCCCTCTTTGACCTCGAGCGGTTGCACCTGGCCGTTGTCCAGCGTTTTTCCCGAGCCGACCGCCATCACCTTTCCCTCGATGGGCTTCTCCTTGGCGGAGTCCGGAATGATGATTCCGCCCTTGGTCGTCTCTTCCTCTTCAACTCGCCTTACAATGACACGATCATGCAACGGTTTAATCTTCATGCTCCTTTTTCCCTCCCATTTTCATTGAGTATTGAATCATTGGACGTTCATCGCGCAAGGACTTTCCCCCATCGCCCCCTGGACGCCGACCCCGATCGAAAGAGAGCAACTTCTCTTTCTCCAGGGATCGCTGACAAGACACGGAGTGGAGGCCAGCCAGCGGTGCGCGCCGGATCGGCCGGGCCGCTGGCCCGGCGGCAAACAGGGAACGGGCCCATCATTGAAAACTGGGTCAAAGTAATTCCCAGAATCGGGATGTCAAGGGTTTCAGGAAGATTTTTCAGAGGCTTGATGGAATGAGCCTGTACGCCAGCGCAGGGTCTTTCGTATCCCTTCCTCCAGGGAAACCCGGGGACGCCACCCCAGAACGCGCTCCGCCTCCTCGACCCGGAGGCAGCTGCGCGGAATGTCCCCCGGCCTGGCCGGCCGGGGCTCCGGGCGGGCCAGCGCCTCCGGAAGCGAGGGGAGGACCCGCTGCGCGTCCTCGAAGATGGCCCGGTAGAGGTCCGCGGTCCTGATGCCCTCGCCCGTTCCGATGTTCACCACCTCCCCGCTCCCCCGGTCCAGGGCCGCCAGGTTGGCCGCGACCACGTCCCCCACGTAGGTGTAGTCCCGGACCATACCCGCCTCGTCCTCGGGGAAGTGGTTCAGGACCGAGGGCTTTCCGTTCACGAGGTTGTCCATGAAGATGCTCACCACCCCGGCCTCCCCGTGTGGAACCTGGCGGGGGCCGTAGACATTGGCATACCGAAGCACGGTGTAGTCCAGCCCGTGCTGGTAGCGGTAGCTGCGCAGGTAGCACTCAGAGGCGTACTTGGCCACGGCATAGGGGGAGAGCGGTTGCGGAAGACAGGACTCGGAGGTGGGGTACTCCCCCGCGTCCCCGTACACGGCGCCTCCGGAGGAGATGAAGACCACCTTTCCCACCCCGTGGCGCACCGCCGACTCCAGCAGGTTGAGGAACCCGCAGAGGTTGACGTCCGCGTCGTGCACCGGATCGTCCACGGACACGGGCACGCTCGCCTGGGCCGCGTGGTGGTTCAGAAGGTCCGGGCGTTCCAGCCGAAAGATCCGGTCCATCTCCGCGGAACGGATGTCCTCGTGGTAGAACACGGCCTTTTCGTTCAGGTTGTCTCGGTCGCCCGTGGACAGGTCGTCCACCACCACCACCCGGTGTCCCTGCTCGAGGTATCCGTCCACCACGTGGGACCCGATGAACCCGGCCCCTCCGGTCACGAGCACGTTCATGGCACCTCCTCCCGCACTTCGCTCGAATCCACGCCGCCGGTATCCATACCACCCTTTGCGGCCGAAAGCCACCCCGAAAGCTCGAGCAGGGTGAAACCCTTCCAGGCCCGAGCCGCCGAGGCGCCCGTCATTTCGCATTGCAGGAAAGGGCCTTCTACGTTATAGAAGGAGGCTTCGCAGTCAACGGGAGCCCCCCATGACGCCAAGACGCGGCAACATCCTGGATCACATCGGCCGGACCCCCCTGGTCCCCATTCGAAGGCTCAATCCCAACCCCCGGGTGGAGATCCTGGCCAAGCTGGAGTCCTTCAACCCGGGCGGTTCGGTCAAGGACCGGGCGGCCCTGGCCATGATCGAGGATGCAGAGCAGAGCGGGGGCCTCACCCCGAAAAAGCTCATTCTGGAGGCCACGAGCGGGAACACCGGGATCGGGCTGGCCCTGGTGGCCGCCGTCAAGGGGTACCGCATTCTGCTGGTCATGTCGGAGAGCGTCAGCGAGGAGCGAAAGAAGATCCTGAAGGCCATGGGCGCGGACCTCGAGTTCACCCCCGAGCACCTCTCCACGGACGGTGCCATCGAGTTCGTGTACAACCTCGCCCGCAACGAGCTCGACACCTACTGGCTCGCCGACCAGTTCAACAACCCGTCCAACTGGAAATCCCACTACCTCTACACGTCCCGGGAGATCTGGCAGGACACGGAGGAACGCCTGGATGCGGTGGTGGCTTCCATGGGCACCAGCGGCACGCTGATGGGGCTTTCCAGGCGCTTTCGAGAGCTCGACCCGAGCGTGCAGATCGTCGGTGTGGAGCCCTACATGGGGCACAAGATCCAGGGCCTCAAGAACATGAAGGAATCCTACCGCCCGGGGATCTTCGACAAACGCGTGCCCCATCGCATCGTGCACATCGACGATGAGGAGGCTTACGAGGTCACGCGGCAGCTCGCCCGCAAGGAGGGCATCTTCGCCGGAATGAGCTCCGGAGCCGCCCTGGCCGTGGCCATGCGCCTGGCCCGGGAGATGGACCAGGGCCGGATCGTGGTCATCCTTCCGGACGGCGGGGAGCGCTACCTGAGCACGCCCCTGTTCGCGGTCAAGAAGAAGTCACGGCTGACTCTGTACAACACCCTGACCCGCAGCAAGGAGTCCTTCGTTCCCCTGGAGGACAACCGGGTCTCCATGTACGCCTGCGGCCCTACCCTGTGCGAGCACATCCGCATGGGCAACGCCCGGCGTCTGGTCTTCGTGGACCTGATCCATCGCTACCTGGCCTTCCGGGGCTACGACGTGCGCCTGGTCATGAACGTCACCGACCTGGACGAGCGCACCATTCAGGGGGCCCTGGAGGCGCACCAGCCCCTCGAGACCTTCACCGAGCGATACCTTCAGGCCTTCATGGAGGACCTGAACGCGCTGAGCGTTCGAAGGGCCACCCTGTACCCCAAGGCCCGCGAGCACGTGGAGGACATGATCCGCCTGGCCGAACGTCTGATGGAAAAGGGGTATGCCTACGAGAAGTTCCGATCCATCTACTTCGACATCTCCCGCTTTCGGGAGTACGGGAGGCTCTCCCGGGTCGACCTGAACAAGATCCGGCTGGGCAAGACCGTGGACCTGGAGCAGTACGAGAAGGCCAACCCCAGGGACTTCACCCTGCTCAGGAGGTCCACCCTGCAGGAGCTCAAGGAGGGCCTCTTCTACGAGACCCGCTGGGGCAACATCCTTCCCAGCTGGCACCTCGAATGCCCGGCCATGGCCCTGAAACACCTGGGCCCGACCTATGACCTCCACGCGAGCGGGATCGAGCTGCTCTTCCCCCACCACGAGAACACCATCGCCGTCAGCCAGGCCGCCACGGGCAAGCCGCCCGCCCGGTACTGGCTGCACAACGAGGGCGTGGTGCAGAGCGGGGTCGAGGGTCAGGAGGAGACCCAGGTGGACCTCACCCTGAGAGAGATTCAGGGCAGGGGCTTCACTGGACGGGACGTCCGCTACTGGCTCATCAGCCACCACTACCGCAAGCCCATCACCTTTTCGTGGAGAAAGCTGGAGACCGCCCGAAAGACCCTGGCCAAGCTGGACACCTTCACCCGGAAGCTCCTGGGAAGCCGGGGCGGCCCTTCCTACCCGGAGCTGGACCAGCACATCTACGACTTTCGACGAAGCTCGCTGGACGCCCTGGACGACGACCTGAACGTGGCCCAGGCCCTGGCCGCTCTGTTCCAGCTCGTCCGCAGGATCAACCGGATCATGGGCCGCACGGGCCTTTCCGCGGAGGACCGGGACAAGGTCGTGAAGGCGCTGAAACGCGCCGACTCGGTGTTGGGAGTCCTGAAGCTGGAGGAGGAGGAGCCCGGCGAGCAGGTGCAGGCCCTGGTGGATCAGCGGGAAGAAGCCCGCCGGAGTCGGGACTGGGAAACGGCCGACCGCATTCGAGACGAGCTCCGCGCCATGGGCGTCGAGGTCATCGACACCAAGGACGGCCCCGTCATCAAGCGCTGACCCGATTCTTCGATGCCACCGCCGCGGCCTCGATCTCCCGGACCGCACGCGCCAGCCCGGCCCGCGGGTCGATGGCTCGAGCCGTGGTTCTCACCTTTTCCCGAATCCTCGGGTCGTCGCACTGGGCCAGCGCACCGGCGAGCCCCCGCACCCCCAGGCTCGACCGCTTGACCGGCCGCGGACCGAGCCCGGCCCGCCACACCCGATCCCCCCAGTAGTACTGGTCCAGCACATGGGGGACGATCACCTGAGGGACCCCGCTCACCGCACAGGTGGCCGTTGTGCCCGCGCCGCCGTGGTGGATGACCGCGGCGGTGCGCGGAAAGAGCTTCAGGTGGGGATACCCTTTCAGGAAGAACACGTCTTTGTCCCCGCCACAGACCGTGGCCTCTCCCCAGAACCGGCCGATCACGATCCTGCGGCCGGCCTTCCGGGCCGCCCCTACCAGCAGCGGGACGTTCCGTTCCTGGTCCCGCCGGGGCATGCTGCCGAAGCCGGCATAGACCGGAGCCCGGCCGGCGCTCAGAAACGACTCCAGCCCCTCGACCGCCACATCGGCCTGCTCCAGGTGCAGGTACCCCGTCTGGACCGAGGGGACGCCGGCGTCCGCAGGGACCGCGGCCACGCCGGGATCCGACGCCACGATCACCCTGGGGCCGAGCACGTGACGCCAGGCGTCCCGAACCGGGGGCAGCCCCCGTTCCCGGCGGCAGCCGTTCAGCAGCCGGGTCAGGTTGACCCGGTCGAGGACGTGCACCGTCCGCCAGGTCAATCGATTCCACCAGGCGGGAAGCCCCTGGGATCGAAAGGCCATGAACGGGTGGTCCCCCGAGGGAAGCAGCTGCGGCGTGAAGGCGATGAAGCGATAGGGGATGCCGCGGCGCTCCGCCACCGTGGCCAGGGCAAAGGCCAGGGACGACCCCAGCGCCAGATCGGCGCCCTGAACGGCCTGGTCCAGGCGGTCGAACTGCCGAAGCAGCTCCTGCCTCATGAAGGAGACGAACCGAAGCGCCGCGGCCGGGGAGTGCGCCCTGGGCATGCCGTCCAGAAAGGCCGTGACGTTCCGCCCCAGGGAAAGAAAGGCGATGCCGTGCCCCTGCACCCAGGCCTCTCTTTCCGGCGGAGCCGCCATGGCCACCCGGTGCCCGGCCTGCCGCAGCGCCAGGGCCAGGGCCAGAAGGGGCTGAACGTCCCCTCTCGAGCCGTATGTGGCGATCAGGATGTCCATGGTCATTCCCTTCACTCTTCCAACGAGGGATTTGCCTGCACGGGTGACTCCGGTTCCTTCCAGCTCGAAAAAAGTCAGAAGCTCCGGGGACGAACCCGTTCCTGAAACCCAGTGGATCTCGACGCTGTTCGACGAGGGTTCAACCCTATCACAATCACACAGAGAAATGAATCGCATTCATGCTTTCACCTGGCCGTGACAGACCTCAGACGGGTGACCAGGGCGAAGCCCGTCACGGCCAGCCCGAGCACCAGGACAAAGGCGATGCGATAGCTTCCGGTCGTATCGAAGAGGTAACCCGTCAACCAGGATCCGAGGGTCTGAGTGCGTATGCACCCGATTTCAAGGCCTTTTCGGGTTTCGATTTTTCTTGACAAAGTCAGCAGGAAAAAGAGATGTTCATAGATTAGTTTGTTTCACTGACTGAAGGAAGCGTTCCTGTCCAGCCTTGTCTTTCCATCCACATCAGCCTGAATACAAACGGATACTGAATTATGGCGAAAAAGGGAAAAATAACGATTGATTCGGAAAGATGCAAAGGGTGTTATCTATGCATTGAGGTTTGCCCGAGGGGCATGATTGAATCAGCTGAAACCCCCAACAAAAAAGGTTACTTACCTGTACGGTTCAAAGAAAACATCCCAGAGGGCGAAAAAGGGTGCAATGCATGCGTACAATGCGCCATGGTATGTCCTGAAGTAGCAATCGAGGTGTATCTTGCCAAGTGAAAAAATGTTGATGAATGGTTCCCACGTCGTTGGAGAAGCGGCCGTCCGAGCGGGTTGCCGCTACTACTTCGGTTATCCCATCACACCCCAAAACGAATTGCCCGAGTACCTCTCCGCCAGGATGCCTGAAGTGGGAGGCGTGTTCATTCAGGGTGAGAGCGAGGTCGGGTCCATCAATATGGTCATCGGCGCCTCGGTTGCGGGCGGCCGGGTCATGACCAGCTCCTCGTCTCCCGGTGTCTCATTGAAGCAGGAAGGCATCAGTTACATGGCCGGCATGGAGCTGCCGGGCGTGATCATCAACATGATGCG
>CAYYVD010000288.1:0-6443 GCA_964475045.1 uncultured Desulfobacterales bacterium
CGCTTTCGAACAAGGTGCGGTACTTGGCGTCACTCGCCTGTTGCGCCTCCTCCGTCTGCTTACGCTCGGATTCAACCCTCTCCAACTCCCGAACCCGTTCCAGTTCCTCATACGTAGGCTTGCCGGTCATGATCACAACCTCTGTATTCGCATTCCCATGAAGTCAGTACTACCAACAGAATAATCGATAACGGTTAAACTCCACATTTACCATACACTCCTTGCATCTACCACCGCACTCATCATAAGATGTGAAACCCAGCATATGATTATCACGTATAGCTTATCGAATCACTGACACTTGGCGAGATTTGAGACCAGAATGATTGTAGAGCAACACTTGGACAGCCCTATATTATGCGGCCAACGCTTCGTCATGAAAGCCTTTGATCAACCTCAATCCAGACGGCCGGGAAATTTCAGCAATGTCCTTCCATGATTCATATCGCGCGAGGATTTCAATCGGAAGCGAATCGATTTGCTTGTCGACACGCCAATGTTCCTCAATCCGTTGCATGCTATTTATGATATATCATATTTGATGTGACAAAGCTCCTTTTTTTCAGGAGCATACCTCCATTTGGCCCGTGCCGTCGAGCGCAACGGATAGAGGTTGATCTGGAGAGGGCAGGAAGGGCTTCCGGCCCCATGCTCCGACTGCTGAGCGGAGGAGCTTTTCTATCGGTTAGCCCACAACGCAATGATCATGCCGACGGTCGAGAGCGTGCATGCCGGTGACACGGAATGGTTGCTCGGCAGGAGACAAGGGGCACTCAGAAGAACAACCGTGATCATGCAGTGGGTCCCGGTGTAGCACGCGCCTTCCATCTCGAGATCCTCGCAGGTGGGCTTCTTCTTCATCCGGAAACGCCTCCGGAGCCGGGCACGGTGCGCACCGGGCCGCACCTTCCCACGGCAACGGCCCGGAACGCTCGACCTCCTTTTTTCGGGATGTCTCGGCTTCGACGATTCCGAGCCTGAGATTGACCGCGGGAGATGCGTTTTGCTAAGCTTCGGTCGAAATGCCAAGTTGAAAACGACGCCCGGAGATCGTCATGGAGCAGAAGGCAAGGCGGGAGTTTCGAGCGCACGGCGTCCGAGCTCTCCTCTCACGGCACCCCGCGATTCGCCGGTTGAAGAGGGAGCGCTTCCCGACCCGGCACGGCAATCGATTCTGGTCGTCGAGCTGGGTCCTCATGGACTACCTCGGCCGTTCCGGCCTGCCCCGGGGATGCCGCGTCATGGACGTGGGCTGCGGGTGGGGGCTGGCGGGGATTTACTGCGCCAGACTCTACGGCGCCCGCGTGACCGCCGTGGACGCGGACCCAGACGTCTTTTCGTTTCTCCGGGTCCACGCGGACGCCAACGGTGTGAGCATCGCCACGCTCCGCAGCGATTTCGCACGGATCACCACGGCCACTCTGCGGGAGATCGACTACCTGATCGGAGCCGACATCTGCTTCTGGGACTCGCTGATCCGCCCCATTCGCAACCTGGTGCTCCGGGCCGTCCGGGCCGGGGTCAAGGGGGTGTTGATCGCCGATCCCGGGAGGAGCCCCTTCGAGGCCGTGGGGAAGTCGGTCCTGTCCCGGCGCGAAGGGGAGGTCCTGTCCTGGACGACGTCCAGGCCTCGAACCGCTCACGGCCGGATCCTCAGAGTTGGGAATGGGTTTTGCTGACATTGACCCCCGGTTGGAGGCATCCCGTTGGGCCCGATCGAAGCCGGTGCTCGAGAAGAGAGGCGAGCGTTCCATGGATGAACTGAACAAGCAGTACCCGTTTCGCTGCGTGCTGAGCTTCCTCCCGATGATCGACTGCCTCAGGAGGTCCTTTGTCCAAGCCGGCGGGTACGGCGAACAGGAGCTGGATGAAATCCTCGAGCAGGCCCCGGAGCTGGCCGAGCCCGTTCGGAACCAGGCGGTGCTCAAACGGAGGGCCCCCTTTGTGGAAAGGCTCATGGCTCTGGCGTTCCCCGCCCCGTACTGGGAGAGCGAGCCCGTCGCAGCCGTGGTGCCGTTTGTCATGCGCCCCGTGCTCGCCTCACCTCTCTTCCGGAGCCTCTTCCTGGAAGCGAACGGAGGGTTCTCCGGGCGACGAAACGTGTCAGAGCCGGACTTCGACCGGGGACGGGTGATCAGGGCCTATCTCATGATCCTGGACAAGCTTTGCGGCGTCCGCCAGCGATTCGACTTCCCCCTGATCCACATCGTGCCCGATCCGGAGACGGGACTGGAACGCCACTTCAGAATGGACCTCGATTTCCGGTTCGTGGAAGTCCGGCGCACCGGTTCGGAGAGGTCGGAGCTGGAAGATCATGAACGTGACGAAGTCCTTTCCCATCTGACCGAGCCGGACCGGCTCCGCGGGATCCTCTCCCCGCAGCAGTTCGAGTTTCACGGCTTCACCCTTTTCAGGGCCGTGGACGTTACGCAGACCGAGATGTTCTCGGCGCTGGAAAGAGCACTGGTGGACCAGGAGTCTGTGATATCAAGGGATGGGTTCCTGCGACTTCAGGACCATCTCCGCACGCTCTTCCGCAGACCGGACCTGATGGCGGGACTGGCGGCGCTCCATGACGACCAGGTCCTGTTGCTCAACACGGGAAGTGATCTCGGAGAAAGCTGCATTTTTCACGACTCCCGCCACATCCCCGCGGCCGAGTTCGAAGGCAGCGCCTACGAGAGGGCTGTGATCAACGGAAAGGTGCTTCGGATCCCCGACCTGCTGGAGGAGCCCTGGCCCGAGCACATCAAGCGGGATATCCTCGGTCGAGGGGCCCGCTCTCTGATCGTGGCCCCCCTGTTCTTCAAGGGAGAGTGCATCGGCACCCTGGACCTGGAGGCGCCGGACCCCGGCGGCTTCGAGGCCATGGACGAGCTTGTTGCGGAGCAGATCCGGCCGATCTTCGCCATGGCGATCAAGCGTGCCCTGGATGATTTTCACGCCAGAATCGAGGGGGTGATCAAGCAGGAGTGCACGGCGATTCATCCGACGGTGGAGTGGCGTTTCCGCAAGGCGGCCCTCCGCTACCTCGATCAGGCCCGGACGGGGAACGCTGCCGAGCTGGAGCCCATCGTGTTCCCGGACGTGTACCCGCTCTTTGCCACCTCCGACATTCGAGGCTCTGCGGACGTCCGCAACGAGGCCGTGCAGAAGGACCTGGCCGACCAGCTGGAGCTGGCCATGAAGGTGCTTCAGGCGGCGCACGAGGAGAAGCCGCTTTTCATCCTGAAAGAGATGGCCGGCCGGGTCCGGGCGATGCGCGAGCGCATCCTCGAGAGCCTGGAGTCCAGCGACGAGATCTCCGTCCTGAGGTTCCTCCGGGACGAGGTGGTTCCCGTGTTCGAGCCTCTTTCGGGCATGACCCCTTCGGTGACCGAGGCGGTGCGCGCGTACCGCGGGGCCCTGGACGACAAGTCCGGAACCGTGTACCGGCTGAGAAGGGCGTTCGAGGAGAGCGTCACCCTGCTCAACGACCGCCTGGCCGCTTACCTGGACCGAGAGGAGTCCGAGGCCCAGGCCCTGTTTCCCCACTACTTCGAAAGACATCGCACCGACGGTGTGGACTACGTGATCTACATGGGTGAGAGCCTGACCGAAGGAGACGGCTTCTGCGATCTGTACCTCAGGAACATGCGCCTCTGGCAGCTCCGCGTGGCCTGCGGCATGGCCTGGCACACGGAACGGCTGAAGGCGTCGCTCGAGGTTCCCCTGGACACGGCCCACCTGATCCTGGTCCAGAACGCTCCCCTGTCCATCCGATTCCGATACGACGAGAAACGGTTCGACGTGGACGGCGCCTACGACGTGCGCCACGAGATCCTCAAGTCGCGCATCGACAAGGCCGTGATCAAGGGAAGCGGGGAGCGGCTCACGCAACCCGGAAAGCTGGCCGTGGTCTTCTCCCAGCCGGACGAGGCTCGGGACGTGGAGCGGCACATCGACTTCCTGCGCGGCGAGGGCTTCCTGGCCGGAGAGACGGAGCGCGTGGGCCTGGACAACCTGCCGGGCGTCCAGGGGTTGGAGGCGCTGCGGATCGCCGTGGATCTGGACTCGCCCGCCCTGGCCGAGGCGGCCGGCCGCGGCTTCGAGGCGTAACCTATGCCGAGGCACGCGCACGGGAGGCACGCCTCCGGGCGCTCAGCCGGTCCCGGCGATGATCGTTTCCGCATCGGCGATCTTGACCTTCTTGCGGCCCACGCCGTAGAGCGCGCCGAGCTTTCGATCGTCCACGCGCCGGTCGAGCCCCTCGAGGGCGGTCTCGACATCCGCAGGACCGGACCGTGCCTCTCCTTCCATCGGGGATCCTTCCTTTACCAAGTGAGAGCAAACCATCGAAAGCCTACTGGTGGACGGCCTCTCCGTCCGTGGCGGCGGCCGCTTCGAAGACCGCCTCGGAGAGGGTCATGTGCGGGAGGACGGTCTGCTTCAGGTCCTCGACGGTGAGGCGGTTACGAATGGCCAGCACGCCCAGGGAGATCAGCTCCGTCGCGGACGGCCCCAGGATGTGCATGCCCAGGACCCTCCCCGTGTCCGCATCGCTCACCGTGAGCACGAGGCCCTCGTCCTTTCCCATGGTGCCGGCGCGGCCGTTGCGGACGAAGTAGAACTCCCCGAGGCGGACCTCGTACCCGGCCTTCTTGGCCTCGGAGTCCTTGAGCCCCACGGAGCCCGCCTCCGGGTCGCCGTAGACGCAGTTGGGGATCACGAGGGATTCGGCGGAGGCCTCTTTCCCCAGGATGCTGTCCACGGCCACCATGGTCTGGGCAATGGCCTTGTGCGCCAGATAGGGGGGGCCCGCGGCGTCCCCCACCACGTAGATCCCCTTCTGTCGGGTCTCCATGGTGGGGCCGCACTCGAGAAACCCGTTCTCGAGGGCCAGGCCGGCCGCCGCCAGGTTCAGACCGGAAAACGAGGGCCTGCGCGACCCGGTCAAGAGCACCTGGTCGGCCTCAAGGCGGTCCTGCTCTTGCCTGGGCGATTCCAGGGTCAGCCGGACGCCTCCGCCCCGGGCGTGCTCGGCGCTCACGGCCTCGGTCTGCGTGAGGACCTGAATGCGGCGCCCCCCCAGGACCTGCCGGTACCGGCCGGACACCCACCGGTGCTCCCTGGGGAGGATCCGTTTTGACCGCTCGATCAGGGTCACCCGCACCCCGAGGTTGGCGTAGATCGAGGCGAACTCCACACCCCTGTTTCCGGCCCCCACGATCGCCAGGGAGCGGGGGATGGACGCCAGGCCCAGTGCGGCGTCCGTGTCCAGGACCCGCTTTCCGTCGATGATGAAACCGGGGCCGTACTCGGGCCTGGAGCCCGTGGCGAGGAGGATGTTCCGGGCCTGAATCTCCAGGGGCTCGTCCTCTGGCCGCTCGAGGGCCATCCGGTCCGGCCCCGCAAAGGAGGCCTCCCCCTGGAGGAGGGTCACGCCTTTGTCCAGGACCGTCTGGGTCACGCCGGCCACGGACTCCGCCACCAGGGCGTCCTTTCGCGCCAGAATACGCTCGCGGTTGATCTTGAGGTCGCCCTTGAGAAACGAGGCCCGCCTCACCCTGGCGATGGTGAGCGTGTCCTCGAGCAGGGCCTTGGTGGGCAGGCAGCCCCGGTTGAGGCAGGTGCCCCCCATGGGGCCTTTCTCCGCAAGGATCACCCGAAGACCCTTCACCGCCGCCCTCGTGGCGGCGGCGTAGCCGCCCGGCCCGCCGCCCACGACCAGCAGATCGCATCTCTCCGTTTTCATGGAAGCGTGTTCTCCTCGCACTGCGCCGGTCTCAGCGCAGCACCTTCCGGAAGAGCTCCGAGCTCTCGATGATCTCCTTCACCCGCCCCAGGAACAGGGAGGCCGGCACCCCGTCGATGATCCGGTGGTCGTGGGTCAGGCAGAGATGGGTCAAGGTCCGGATGCAGAGCTCCCCCTGGTGCACGGCCGGCTGGGGCCCGATCCTCCCCACGGCCAGAATGGCGCTCTGGGGCGGGTTGATGATCGGGGTGATGATGTCCGTCTCCACCTTGCCGCCGCTGGTGAGCGTGAAGGTCCCCCCCTGGTAGTCCTCCGGGCCGAGCGCGTTCTGCCGGGCCTTCTGGGAGAGCCGCTTGATCTCCCGGCTCACCGCGGCGAGCCCTTTCCGGTCCGCGTTTCGCACCACCGGCACCACCAGCCCCTCCTCCAGGGCCACGGCCACCCCCATGTGGACCTCGTCCCACACCACGATCTCGTCCCTCACCAGGGTGGCGTTGACAATGGGGTAGTCCCTCAGGGCCGCGGCCAGGATCTTGACCAGCATGTCCACGTAGGTGATCCTGGCGTCCGGGTAGTCCAGGAGGAGCTCTTTTCGGAACCCCTCGAGCCCGGTCATGTCCGCCTTGGAGACGATGGTCAGCTGGGCGCCGGTCTGAAGGCTGGCGACCAGGTTGTCCGCAATGGCCCGCCGCATGCCCAGGAAGGGGAT
>CAYYVD010000289.1:0-6397 GCA_964475045.1 uncultured Desulfobacterales bacterium
GCCGCCTGCATCATGTTGTACTTCTCGCTGATGTCCCGAATGGGTTTGAAAAACATCTGCATGTAGCTCACGAAGGCCACGAGGGAGCCGAGGGAGAGCTGCTCCCGAAGCACCTGCCCGCCGCCGTACCAGAGGAGCAGGGCCACCGCAAAGGAAGCGACGAGCTCCATGAGGGGCATGAACACGGCGAAGATGCGGATCTGCTTCATGCCCGCCAGGTAGTTCTCGTGGTTGATGGCGGCAAAGGCCCTCATCTGCTCCGCCTCACGGGTGAAGAGCTGGATGATGCGCATGCCGGTGATCCGCTCCTGAAGGAACGCATTGAGCTTCGCCACCTTCTGGCGCAGCTCGCGAAAGGCCTCCCGGGCCATGGTGCTGAAGAGGAGCGTCACGCCGAAGATGACGGGCAGCAGCGCGAAGCAGATCAGGGCCAGCCTCCAGTTCAACGCGAGCAGGATGACCACGATCCCCAGGAGCAGGAAGGCGTCCTTGAACACCGTGACCAGGACGGATTTGAACAGCTCGTTCAGGTTCTCGATGTCGTTGGTCGCCCGCGTCACCAGTCGGCCGACGGGGTGGCGGTCGAAGAACCGCATGGCCTGATCCTGCATGCGGTCGAAGAGGTGGACCCGGATATCGTGCATCATGTACTGGCCGGTCTTTTCCAGGATCACGTGCTGGATGTACCCGAAGACGAGGCTCAGGACGAGGATGGCGAGGATGAGCAGCCCGATCCCCGCCACCCCGTTCAGGTCGGCTTGCCGGACGCGACCCAGCACAGGTTCGTCCAGGCGGTTGAGCCGGTCCAGGGGAACGGCGAGCGCTCCGTCCTTGAGCCGGAAGGCGCGGTCGGAAGGGATCCTTCCGGCCAGGTCCGCCACCACGTCCGGCGGCGTCCGGTAGTAACGGTCCCGGGACAGCGTGCCCTCGCGGCGAAGGCGGTGGACCGTCCTGGGATCCAGGGTGCCGAGCCCGTCGTCCGAGACGAGACCGAACCGCCCCTGCGTGCCCCGCTCCAGCAGCGGGACGAGCGGCTCCAGCGAGGCGGCGTCCCGGTCCAGCGTTACCCGGTACCAGGAGGCGAGGATGTACCGGTCGATGGCCACCTTGGACAGGTAGGGCGGGGCCAGGTCGAAGAGGGTGACCGCGAGCGTCAGCAGGAGCGCCCACAGGACGATCCGCCCGTAGGGGCGGGCAAAGGGGAGAAGTCGTTTCAGAAGCCTCAGGTTGTAAGGTTTCCCGAGCCGGCCTTCCTCCATGTATCCGTACTCTCCGTACATGTTCCTCCGAGGACGCCTTGGACCCTCAGGTTGGCTCCTCATCCTCCAGGCGTTGCTCCAGACGACGCCTCGCATAGATGGCGGCGTAGGTCCCGCCGCGCTCCATGAGCTCCGAGTGACGCCCCTGCTCCACCAGCCGGCCCTGCTCCAGGACGGCGATGTGATCGGCACGGCGGATGGTCGAAAGCCGGTTGGACACGAACAGGGTGGTCCGACCGGACCGCCGCGCCAGGATCCGGTTGAGGATGCGGGCTTCGGTGCGCGTGTCCACCATGGACAGGGCGTCGTCCAGAATGAGCACGGGCGGGCTCAGCACCAGGGCACGGGCGATGGTCAGGCGCTGACGCTGACCTCCGGACAGGGAGAGACCGCGCTCACCCACCCGGGTGTCGAGACCCCGGTCGATGTGCTGCAGCTCCTCGTAGAGGTGCGCCGTCTCGAGGGCCTCGACGAGGGCCTCGTCTTCGATGTCGCGTCGTCCCAGCCGCAGGTTGTTTCGAATGGTGTCCGAGAAGAGAACGGTCTCCTGGGTAACGACCCCGATCGCCCTCCGCAGGGCCCGAAGATCGGCTCGCCTGACGTCCACACCGTCGAGACGGACGGTTCCCTCGACCGGAGCCAGAAGCCGCGGCAGGCTGAGCAGGAGGCTCGTCTTCCCCGCCCCGACCCGGCCCACCGCGGCCACGGTCCATCCCGCCTCGATGCTCAGAGAGACCCGGTTGAGGGCGGGGTGCTCCTGTTGCGGGTAATGGACGGAGAGCCCCCGAATCTCGATGCGTCCCCGGACCGGGTCGGGCAGCGGCTCGGGACGGGCCGGGGACAGGATGTCCGGGGACGCCTCCAGGACCTGGTGAATCCGCCTCATGGAGGCGGCGCCCCGCTGCAGGAGGTTGAACACCCAGCCCATGGCCATGAGGGGCCAGGTGAGCAGGTTCAGGTAGGTGGTGAAGGCGACGAAGTCCCCGGTGGTGATGTGGCCGTAAATGGCGAGCCGCCCGCCGAACCAGACCACCACGCAAAGGCCGAGGTTCGTGAACACCACCATCAGGGGCAGCAGCAGGGCGAGGGTCCGGGCCAGGCGAAGGTTTTCCTCGACATAGTGCTCCCCTTCGAGCCGCAGCCGCCCCGCGGTCCAGGGCTCCCGGGCGTACGCCTTGACCACCCGAATCCCGCTGACGGCCTCCCGGACCCGCTCGGTGAGGCTGGAGAAGGACTGCTGAACCCGTTCGTAGCCCACGGCCAGCCTTCGGGTCAGCTTTCGTGAGAACAGGACGATGAAGGGCATGGGGATCAGAGCGATCAGGGTCAACCGAAGGCTGATGTGAAACATGAAGCCCACGGCGGCCGTCCCCAGCACCAGGGAGTCGGTCATGGCCACGAGCCCCATCCCGACGGCCATGCGCACGGCGTTCAGGTCGTTGGTGGCCCGGGCCATGAGGTCTCCGGTCCGGGCGGTGTGGTAAAAGGACGGGGGAAGGGTCTGGAGGTGCTCGTAGAGGCGGTTTCGAAGCTTCTCCTCCACGATGCGGGAGTGACCCAGGAGCGCGAGCCTCCAGACGAAGCGAAAGAGACCGATGGCGCAGGCCAGACCCAGGATGGCGGCCGCGTAGCGCATCAGGCTCGCTCCCGAGGCCTCGAGGGTGGTCAGGGCGTCCACGGCGGCCCGGAGGATGAGGGGGATCTGCAGCTGCAGGAGGTCCACCAGCAGGAGAAAGAAGAGGCCCGCCGCGAGTCGACGGGCGTTTTCCCGGAACATGGGGGCCAGGGGACGAAACGGGCGGATGGTGTTCTTGAAGCGTTGCAGGCGTGCTTTCATGGAGGCCTCTCTGGTGGGGATACTGGAGGGCCCCAGGGTTGTCAAGGCATTCGAGGGAGAAGGGGCACAGGGTCCAGAGAGGTGGAAATCGACTTGAGAAAACGCTCCGGGCATCCTATGATCAGGGGGCCATGAAGACGTGGAAAACAGTCCTTGTGCTGCTGACCCTGTGCCTCTGGGCCGGCTGGCCCGGACCACACACCGCCCGGGCGGAGTCCGACCGGGGAGGCGGGGTCCGGCGGTCCATTCTTCAGGGAACCTGGTATCCGGCCGACCCCGGGGCCCTGCGGGCCTGGATTCAGACCCGCTTGTCCGAGGTGCGCCCCCCGGAGGTTCAAGGGCGCATCCGTGCCCTCGTGGTTCCGCACGCCGGGTACCAATACTCCGGTTCCGTGGCGGCCCGCGCCTACCGGCTCATTCAAGGCTTGCCCCTGCGTCGGGTGGTCTTGATCGGCCCCAGCCACCGGTGGGGGTTCAACGGCGTCTCGGTGTCCCGCCATGAGGCGTACGAGACCCCCCTGGGCCGCGTGCCGGTGGATCGGGAGACCGCCGAGCGCCTCATGGCCTCGAGCCCGGACGTCCGATTCGTCCCCCGGGCGCACGCCTTGGAGCACTCCCTGGAGATCCAGCTCCCGTTTCTGCAGAGCGTCCTGGATTCCTTTCGCATCGTTCCGGTCATCATGGGATCGCAGGATCGAGCGACCTGCTCGGCGCTGGCCCGAGGGCTGGCCCGGGTGTTGGACGGCTCGAAGGACACCCTGATCGTGGCCAGCACCGACCTGTCCCACTTTCACGACCATGAGACCGCCCAGCGCCTCGACCGGGTCTTCGAGCGGTGCGTGGCCTCCTTCGATCCCGAGGGATTGGCGGAGGCCCTCGAGGCGGGGAGGTGCGAGGCCTGCGGCGGGGGCGCCACAGTGACCGCCCTGACGGCGGCCCGAATGCTGGGGGCGGGCCGGAGCGTGATTCTCGCTCGAGCCGACTCCGGGGATGTGACCGGGGACCGGACACAGGTGGTGGGATACCTGGCCGCCGCCGTGCTGGAGTGATGGACGTCGCCGCAACCGAGACGCGGAGGAGGGCAATTCATGAGGAGAGAGGAGCGGGTGCTCTACCTGTCCAACGTGGCCCGGGTGGCCGGTGCCGATGGACAGGTCAGCCCCCGGGAGGGTGAGGCCATCGAGCAGGTGCGAAAGGAGCTCGGTGCGCAAGAGGAGGAGCTGGCCGAGGCACTTCGCGCCGTGGCCCGGGGCGGGCACAGCATTCAAGCGGTGGGCCGGTTCTCCGATTGCGTTCGAAACCTGGAGGACATGCTGCTGGTCGCCGTGTGCGACGGCCGGTTTTCCGGAAAGGAAAAGCCGGAGGTGACGGCGTTTGCCAGGGAGGTGGGGGTGAGTCAGGCCCAGCTCGACAGGGTGCTGAGGGAAGCCGTCCAGCGTGTGAAGGCGGGAGCGGCCGCGGCCGTGTGCCCGTCCTGCCGCAAGCCGGTGCCACCGGAGTCCAGGTTTTGTCCGAGCTGCGGCGCAGACCTTCGCGCGGGCCCGGCCTGACCGGAGCCGCCGAAGGCCTGGAGCAGGGGGCGGGCATGAGCGGGGGGAAAGACGACCATTTCGATCCCAATCGCATGGTCGAAACGCAGCTGATGCCGCGGGGCATTCGGGACGAGGCGTTGCTGGAGGCCATGCGGACCGTTCCCAGGCATCGCTTCGTGGAGGCGGGCCTGCGGGACGAGGCCTACAACGACCACCCCTTGCCCATCGGATGCAAGCAGACCATTTCCCAGCCCTACATCGTGGCCCTGATGACCCAGGCCCTGGGCCTGACCGGGCGCGAGAAGACCCTGGAGATCGGCACGGGGAGCGGGTACCAGACGGCGGTTCTCGCCGAGCTCTCCGGAGAGGTCTACACGGTGGAGCGGATTCCGGAGCTCCTGCAGCAGGCCGAGGCGCTTCTGGGGAGGACGGGGTACACCAACATCCGGTTCAAGGCCTTCGACGGCACCCTGGGGTGGCAGGAGCACCAGCCCTATGACGCCGTCCTGGTGACCGCCGGAGCTCCGGGCGTTCCCCGGCCCCTTCGAGACCAGCTGGCAGACGGGGGACGGCTGGTGATCCCGGTGGGCAACCGTCGCAGCCAGGAGCTCGTGAAGATCACCAGGTCGGGCGAGCAGTTCGAGGAGACCTACCTGGGAGGGTGCCGGTTCGTGAACCTCATCGGCGTACACGGATGGAAGGATTGAGGACTCCGCCGGGGGGCCATCCACTCAAGGGGGCCCAGGACATCGACTGGACCCTTTCGGGCCTTCGCGGTGTGGGTCCCGCACGGCTCGAGCACTTCAGGCGCAAAGGGATCCACACGGTCTGGGACCTTCTTCTCTACACGCCCCCCCGATACGAGGACCGCACGCGCTTTACCCCGATTCGATGCCTGAGGCCGGGCGTTCCCGCCCTGGTGAGGGGCCGCGTGGTTTCCGGCGGAGAGCAGGGTTTTCGGCGCCGTCGCGGGACGCACTTCCGGGTGGTGGTTCGGGACGGGACGGGTGAGCTGGCCCTGGTGTGGTTCCACTATCGAACAACCCATCTGATGTGTCTTGCTGCGCCCGGCACGCCTGTGACGGCTTACGGCAGGGTCCAGCGAATGGGGAGCGCCCTTCAGATGGTCCACGCCGATGTCCGCGTTCCGAGCTCCCTGGCCACGTGCGAGCCGCCGGGAATTCGGGCCGTGTACCCCCCGGTGGAAGGCGTTCCCGACGCCACGCTTCGCTCCGCGATCCGGCTCGCCCTGGAGCGCCACCGACGAGAGATCCGGGACCCCCTCCCGGAATCCGTGCGAGCCCGCCTCGGTTTCCCGGGGTTGGCCGAGGCCCTGTCCCGGGTTCACCGCCCGTCCGAAGAGATGTCCCCGGAAGCCTTGAACCGTTTCGAGTCCCCGGCCCAGCGGCGGCTGCTCTTCGACCGTTTCCTGTGCGTCATGCTCTCCCTGGGCAGGCTTCGCTCTTCTGCCAGGCGAAGCCAGGCGCCGCCGTTCCGCTGCTCCGCAAAGGACTTGAAGGAGGCAGAGTCCCGATTCCCCTTCCCCTTCACCCCCGGTCAGGCTTCGGCTCTCGAGGACGTGCGCCGGGACCTCTCCCGGGGGCGCCCCATGCAACGGCTCGTCATGGGGGATGTGGGCTGCGGCAAGACCGCCGTGGCTGCAGCGGCCGTCCGCCTGTGCGTGCACAACGGCTTTCAGGCCGCCCTGATGGCCCCCACCCGGATTCTGGCCGAGCAGCACGCAGCCGTGTTCGAGGAGCTGGCCGAGC
>CAYYVD010000290.1:0-6391 GCA_964475045.1 uncultured Desulfobacterales bacterium
CGTGCGTGGGTGATCAGTTCCGAAATGTCCACGCCCTTGGGGGTGTCCATCTCCGCCAGGATCACGAACTCACCTGAGGCCAAACGCTTCTGAAAACTCATGGCTTCCCTTTCTTTTTCCATTGAATAGGGATCATTCCGAACGCACGACAGCCGTCGTGTTCACGCGTTTCCGTGATCCCGCTGATTCCCGTCCGTTGCACACCCGAAGCGCGCAAGACCCACCCTGGCACAGCAAGTTTGATGCCACAGACGGAGCACTCCCTTCGAGAGGGGTACCGCTTCGGGATCATTCGGCAAACGCCGCTCCCGGGGGGCCGCGGAAAAACGCATGGCATTGCACGATCGCGAGAAAGCCGGCCCGTCGCATTGCGTATTCGCAATGGACGTGGCGGTCACGCCTCTCGAATCATTCGGTCCAGGTCCTCGGCCGCGGCCCTCAGGGCGTCCACATCCACGCTCGGAACCGAGGACTTGAGGGATTCCAGCCCGTCGTCGCTCAGACCGGTGCTTTTCTGGACGAGAAAATCCTCCACCTCCTCGCCCGGACCGCACGCGCCGCAGGCGGTCACCGTGCCCGCGCGCCGTCCCTGGTGGAACACAGGCAGGACCACCTTGGCCAGACCCGCCTCGCAGGGCTCGACCACGGGCCGCTTCGTGCTCCAGGCCATCTCGGCCATATACTGCTGGGACTGCCCGCAGATGAGGGACTTGGACTCCTGCGCATCCCGAATCCTCGAGCACAGGGGGTTGCGGGCGCCACTGTGCTGCAGGATCACGTTCTGTTCGTCCAGAAGCGCGGCCGGCATACCGAGCCGGCGGGCGGCCGTGTCGAGCACCTCCTGCCACGCCTCGTCGGTCTTGATCTCGTAAACGCTCATGGCTTGCCCCCTCCTGCGAAGCGGAATGTGGAGCGGAGCATAGCGGCCTGTTTTCAGGGTGTCAATCCATGGTGTACCGAAGTCCTGGAAAAATGTTTCCGCCTCTTCTACGTTGCAACGCCCGGGTGAAACGAGGGCCGTACGACCGGGCCGGGCCTGCCCCTGCCGCAGGAGGAGATCCGCACGGCTCCGACGAAGTCTTTTGCCTGCCCCCACGACCACCGCTTTTCAGGGCTGAACCAGCGGCGGCACGAGCGGCGAACCTGGGCGGTCATCGCATTGACCGCCTCCATGATGGTGGCGGAGATCGCTTCCGTGCTCCTGTTCGGGTCCATGGCCCTCCTGGCGGACGGCTGGCACATGGCGAGCCACGCCTCGGCCCTGGGCATCACGGCGCTCTCTTACGCCCTCTCCCGCAGGCACGAGGACAACCCGCGCTTCACCTTCGGGACCGGCAAGATCGCCGATCTGGCCGGGTACAGCAGCGCCCTCCTGCTGGCCCTCATCGCCCTGCTCATGGCCTACGAATCGATCCAGCGCCTCATCGACCCCGTGCCCATCCGCTTCAACGAGGCGATTCTGGTGGCGGTGCTCGGTCTGATGGTCAACCTGATCAGCGCCGTGCTGCTCCGGGAGCACCCCGAGCACGAGCACGGAGAGGCCGACGACACCCTTTCTCGAAGGGTTCGAGCCGCCCTGGAGGAGGACGGGGTCACGCGGGTGGACGACCTCCACGTGTGGCGTCTCGGGCCGGGCCATTACAGCGCCGCGGTCTCCCGGGCCTCGCAAGACTCCCTGGACCCGGATACGTACAAGGATCGCCTGTGCCGGATCCCGGCGTTGAGCCATCTCACCGTCGAGGTCCGCCGGGAGCCCCGCTGATTCCGTCTTGACGAAACCCGCCGAATGTGCCAAGTAACGGCATGCTGTCGGCCCGGGTTCCGGCCCGTCCGGCGGAATCCATCCGCGAGGAGATGTTGTTGGAAACCCAGTCGAACGAGGAGCCGGCGCGCGGCCGGAAGCGGAAGAAGAGCGTTCTGCGGGAGTATGCGGAGGCCGCGGCCATTGCCATCCTGCTCGCCCTGTTCATCCGCACCTTCGTGGTCCAGGCCTTCAAGATCCCCTCCGGGTCCATGGAACCCACCCTGCTCATCGGCGATCACATCCTGGTGAACAAGTTCATCTACGGGGTGAAGCTGCCCTTCATTCGAAAGACCCTCATTCCGGTGAGCGAGCCCGAGCGGGGAGACGTCATCGTGTTCATCTACCCGGTGGACCCGAGCAAGGACTTCATCAAGCGGGTCATGGGGGTGCCCGGGGACCGGGTGGAGATCATCGACGAGAGGCTGTACATCAACGGACGCCCCTGCGAGGAGGACCCCGGCGTCTACACCGGGAACGATACGGCGAGCCACCCCGGGGCCAAGTACAACTTCGGGCCGGTCACGGTGCCCGAGCACCGCTACTTCGTCATGGGCGACAACCGGGACCACAGCTACGACAGCCGGTTCTGGGGGTTCGTGCCCGAGTCCTCCATCAAGGGGGAGGCCTTCATGATCTACTGGTCGTGGCCCCACTGGAAGCGGACCTTCGACACCATCGACTGAACGGAATTTCGGGGACACCATACGAAATTCAAAACACGGGATGGGGTCTTGCGAAGGAGCATTGTTGAATTTCGTATGGTGTCCCCGAAATTCTTGTCCCCGAAATTCCCGGAAATTCCTTTCCATCCCGAAATTCATCCCCCCCGGCGAAGCGCGTCGGCCTTTCGAATCACCCGCTGGACCTCCTCGTGAAGGGGCAGACCGTGCAGGTGGTCCACGGGTACGAGCCGCACCTCGCTCGCATCGGAGGCGGCCCGCGGCGTCCCCTCCAGGATCCAGCCCCAGTAGTCCGCGATCACGTAGTGATACCGGATCCCCGCCCGGTCGTCCCGAATGACCCGCTCGGCCAGGTGGACCAGCCCCTCCACGCGGATCCGCACCGAGGTCTCCTCCATGAACTCCCGCGCCAGGGCCTCCACCAGGGACTCTCCCAGCTCCACTCCGCCTCCGGGCAGGCTCCACTCCCCCAGGGCCGGCTCCCGGGCCCGGCGCGCCAGGAGCACGGCGTCGTTCCGGAACATCACTCCGGCCACGCCCAGGATGGGCCGTTCTGGATACTCGCGACGGGTCATGGGCCTCCTTTGGCAGGTCGCGTGACATGGGGGGGGACATCAACCGGATTCCCGGGGCTCTCCCGGCCGCGAGCCCTGCGGGGAAGCTGCAGGCCACAGGTCGCAGGTCAAGGGCAAAACCCGGGGGCACAGGCCGGTGCAAGCGAGCCGCCGACAGGAAATCGGGATGACGGGATGGCGGTTCCCTGAAACCTGGAATTTCGTATGGTGTCCCCGAAATTCTTTGCGCCTTGTATCCCCCCTTCCTCTCTGTTAGATTAGATGGTTTGATACCCAATTTCAACCGCGACGATGGAGGAACCGACGCATGGCCGCACAGACCAAGACCATTGAAGGAAACGAAGCCGCCGCCCACGTGGCCTACGCCATGAGCGAGGTGGCCGCCATTTATCCCATCACCCCGTCGAGCAGCATGGGAGAGTACTGCGACGAGTGGGCGGCCCACGGCCGCAAGAACATCTTCGGCCAGAAGCTCGAGGTCGTGGAGATGCAGTCCGAGGCCGGGGCGGCCGGCGCCGTCCACGGCGCTCTCTCCGCCGGGGCCCTCTCCACGACCTTCACCGCCTCCCAGGGCCTGCTGCTCATGATCCCCAACATGTACAAGATCGCCGGCGAGATCATGCCCGCCGTGTTCCACGTGTCCGCCCGGGCCGTGGCCGCCCACGCCCTGTCCATCTTCGGGGACCACTCGGACGTGAACGCCGTCAAGCAGACCGGGTTCTCCCTCCTGGCCTCCGCATCGGTGCAGGAGGTCATGGATCTGGCCCTGGTGGCCCACCTGGCCAGCATTCGGGCCAGCCTCCCCTTCCTCCACTTCTTCGACGGGTTCCGGACCTCCATGGAGATCCAGAAGATCGAGCTCATCGATTACGAGGACATGGCCAAGCTCGTGGACTACGACGCCATCGAGGGGTTTCGGGAGCGCTGCATGAACCCGGAGTACCCCCAGCTCCGGGGCACCGCCCAGAACCCGGACGTCTTCTTCCAGAACCGGGAGGCGGCCAACCCCTTCTTCGCCCGCATCCCCCACATCGTCCAGGAGGAGATGGACAGGGTGGGGGACCTGGTGGGACGCCGGTATCGCCTGTTCGACTACGTGGGCCATCCCGAGCCCGACCGGGTGGCCGTGTCCATGGCCTCGAGCTGCGACGTGATCGAGGAGACGGTGAACCACCTCAGCGACCTGGGCCAGCGCGTGGGGCTCGTCAAGGTCCGCCTGTACTACCCCTTCGCCCAGGAGGCCTTTCTGAGGGCCCTTCCGGGGACGGTGGAGAGCATCGCCGTGCTGGACCGCACCAAGTGCCCCGGGGGCATCGGCGAGCCGCTGTACCAGGATATCTGCACGGTCTTTCAGGACCGGGCCGACAAGCCCTTGCTGGCAGGGGGACGCTACGGGCTCGGCAGCAAGGACTTCACGCCCACCATGGTCAAAGCGGTCTTCGACAACCTGCGCTCGGCCGTGCCCAAGAACCACTTCACGGTGGGGATCAAGGACGACGTAACCTACACCTCCCTGGAGCCGGGCCAGGAGATCGACACCGCCCCCGAGGGCACGGTCCGCTGCAAGTTCTGGGGCCTGGGTGCGGACGGGACCGTGGGCGCGAACAAGAACGCCATCAAGATCATCGGCGAGAACACGGACATGTACGCCCAGGCCTACTTCGCTTACGACGCCAAGAAGTCCGGCGGGATCACCATGAGCCACCTGCGCTTCTCGCCTCACCGGATCCAGTCGCCCTACCTGCTCACCCGGGCCGACTTCATTGCGTGCCACAACCCGTCCTTCGTGGATCAGTACGACGTGCTCGAGGGCATTCGGGAGGGCGGGACCTTCCTGCTGAACTCTTCCTGGAGCCTGGAGGACATGGAGGAGAAGCTGCCCGACCGCATGAAGCGGACCCTCGCCCGGCTGAACATCACCTTCTACAACATCGACGCGGTGAAGATCGCCTCGGAGCTGGGGCTCGGGGGACGGATCAACATGATCATGCAGGCCGCCTTCTTCAAGATCGCCGACGTGATCCCCCCCGAGGAGGCCTTCGACTACATGAAGGACGCCATTCGGAAGACCTACGGGAAAAAGGGCGAGAAGGTGGTCCAGATGAACATCGACGCCGTGGACCGGGCGGTGGACGCCCTCGAGAAGATCGAGCTCCCCGGCGCCTGGGCCCGGGCCGGGCACGAGGCCTACGCAGAGCAGGACGAGCCCGAGTTCGTGGAGGAGGTGATGCGCCCCATGCTCGCCCAGCAGGGCGACAGGCTCCCGGTGAGCAAGATGCCCCCCGACGGGATCTTCCCCACGGCCACCACCCAGTACGAAAAGCGGGGGATCGCCATCAACGTGCCGGAGTGGCAGCCCGAGAACTGCATCCAGTGCAACCAGTGCTCCTTTGTCTGTCCCCACGCGGTGATCCGGCCGGTTCTGGCCCGCGAGGAGGACCTGGAGAACGCGCCGGAGGACTTCCTGACCGTGGAGGCCAAGGGCAAGGAGCTCAAGGGGTACCGCTACCGGATCCAGGTGAGCCCCCTCGACTGCACGGGGTGCGGCAACTGCGCCCAGGTGTGCCCGGCCAAGAAGAAGGCCCTGCTCATGCAGCCCCTGAGCACCCAGCGCAAGCAGGCGGCGAACCACGCCTTCTCCCTGGACCTTCCCAGGCTGGGCGACGTCATGCCCGTGACCTCGGTCAAGGGGAGCCAGTTCCGCCAGCCCCTCTTCGAGTTCTCCGGGGCCTGCCCGGGCTGCGGCGAGACCCCCTACGTCAAGGTGGTCACCCAGCTCTTCGGGGACCGCATGCTCATCGCCAACGCCACGGGGTGCTCCTCCATCTACGGCGGCTCGGCCCCGAGCTGCCCCTACACCGTGAACGAGCACGGCCACGGGCCGGCCTGGGCCAACTCGCTGTTCGAGGACAATGCGGAGTACGGGTTCGGCATGGAGCTCGCGGTGAGCTACCGTCGGGAGGAGCTGGCCTCCAAGGTCCGCGAGGCCCTGGAGGAGGACCCGCCCGACGAGCTGCGGGAGGCCTTGGAGGGATGGCTGGAGCACCGCAACGAGGCCGAGCCCTCCCGGGAGTGGGGCGACCGGGTCGTGGATCTCATCGAGGGGCGCATGATGGACCCCGAGGCCGAGGCCAGCGAGGCGCTCCTGGACATCCTCGAGCACAGCGACTACCTCACCAAGAAGTCCATCTGGGTTTTCGGCGGGGACGGCTGGGCCTACGACATCGGTTACGGGGGCCTGGACCACGTCATGGCCTCCCGGCGGGATGTGAACGTGCTGGTGCTGGACACCGAGGTCTACTCCAACACGGGGGGGCAGTCCTCCAAGTCCA
>CAYYVD010000291.1:0-6319 GCA_964475045.1 uncultured Desulfobacterales bacterium
TCATCGTGGAGCACGTGAAGGACGCCGTGCTGAACGGGCCGAAGAGGGGGTAGGTAGGGGTCAGTTGGGCGTCCATCTGGCGATCTGCTGTACTCAGAACTCCATGCACGGGAAGCTGGTAGGTCACGGAGTCCTCGCCAGCCGGAAACCGAAGTTGATGTCCGTGAACGACGGGATGTTGATGCAGCGACGGGAGGAACGAGTGTCTAACGGGAAGTCGACCCACGAGCCGCCACGACACACCCGGTGCGTCCCGGTAGCCGGGCCCACCGGATCGGTCACAGCCTCCGACGAGTAGATGCGGTACCAGTCCTGGACCCATTCCCACACGTTGCCGTGCATGTCGTAGAGCCCCCAGTCGTTGGGCTGCTTCCGGGCCACGGGGTGCGTCTGGTCCCCTGAGTTGTCCCTGTACCACCCCATCTCGTCCAGCACGCCGGTGCCCCCGTAGTCCCCCGTGGTGCCGGCTCGGGCGGCGTACTCCCACTCGGCCTCCGTGGGGAGCCGGTAGTTCCGGCCCGGGTACAGGGCGTTCAGCGCCGCCAGGAAGTCCTGTATGTCGTTCCAGCTCACTCTGTCCACCGGGCAGGTGTCGCCGCAGTCGCTGAAGAAGCTCGGATTCGAGCCCATGACGGCCCGCCACTGTCCCTGCGTCACCTCCGTCTTCTGCATGTAGAAGTCCTGAGTGATGTTCACCGTGTGGACAGGACGCTCATCGGCGTCGCCGTTCCCGATGATGTCGCCCATCTGGAAGGATCCGGCCTGGATCAACGCGAACTGCTCGTCGCCGAAGCCGGTTCCCAGGTCGCCGGAGCCGTCGTCGGTGACGGTCAGGGATTCGGTGGCGGTGTCCGTGGCGCCGTCGTCGTCGGTCACCGTGAGGGTGACGGTGAAGGTTCCCGCCGAGGCGTAGGTATGCGACGGATTCTCGGCGTTCGAGCCGCCACCGTCGCCGAAGTTCCAGCTCCAGCTCTGGATGCTTCCATCGCTGTCCGTGCTCTGGTCCGTGAAGTCGCAACTCAGGTCCGTGCAGGAGACGTCGAACTGGGCCGTGGGAGGATCGTTCGGCGGTGGTCCCCCTCCCCTCGCCAACCGGAAACCGTAGTCGATGACCCGGGCCGACGGGTCGTATTCGTAACGATAGGCGGAACGGGCGATGTTCGCGAAGCTGTGCCACGAGCCGCCACGCAACACCCGGTCCGAGCCGGAAGCGGGGCCCATCGGATCGGTCACAGCCTCCGACGGATAGTTGCCGTACCAGTCCTGGACCCATTCCCACACGTTGCCATGCATGTCGTAGAGCCCCCAGGCGTTGGGCTGTTTCTGGGCCGCTGGGTGCGTCTGGCGGGTACCGTCCACCGCTGAGTTATCCCGGTACCACCCCATCTCGTCCAGGACGCCGGTGCCCCCGTAGTCCCCCGTGGTGCCGGCCCGGGCGGCGTACTCCCACTCGGCCTCCGTGGGCAGCCGGTAGTCCCGGCCCGGGTACAGGGCGTTCAGCGCCGCCAGGAAGTCCTGGATGTCGTTCCAGCTCACCTCTTCCACAGGACAGGTGTCGCCGCAGTCGCTGAAGAGGCTCGGATTCGATCCCATAACGGCTCGCCACTGACCCTGCGTTACCTCCGTCTTCTGCATGTAGAAGTCCTGGGTGATGTTCACTGTGTGGACAGGTAGCTCATCGGCGTCGCCGTTCCCGGTGATGTCACCCATCTGGAAGGTGCCGGCCTGAATCAGCGAGAACTGATCGTCGCCGAAGCCGACCCCCAATCCCGTACCACCGTCCGCCACCGTGATGGACAGGTCGGCGGTATCCGTCTCCCCACCGCTGGTCACCTCAATGGTGAAATCGAACGTGCCGGCCGCAGTGGGGGTCCCTGAGATCTCCCCTGTGTTGGAGGTCAGGTTGAGTCCATCCGGCAGTTGGCCATCGGTGATGCTCCAGGTGTACGTCCCATCTCCTCCCGACGCCGTCACCGTTTGGCCATAGGGCGCTCCCGTCACCCCGTCGGCCAGCACTGCGGTGGTGATCTCCAAGGGTGGGAGAACAACGGCGATGGAGAACTCCTTGACGGCAGTGTCGATCCCACTCACCACCTGAACGGTGAAGGTCCAGTCCCCAACCGCCGTGGGCGTGCCGGAGATCTGGCCCGTGGCCCCCGCCAGGCCGAGACCATCGGGAAGCGATCCGGACGCCAGGGACCATGTGTAGGTTCCGTCGCCCCCGGTTGCGGCCAGGGTCTGGTCGTAGGCGGTCCCGACCTCGCCGTCCGGAAGGATTTCGGTGGTAATGGACAAAGGTGGCTGTATGACGGTGATGCTCAGGTCTTTGGTGGCTGACTGCCCATCGCCGCTCTGGACCCGTACGCTGAAGGGAGTCGTTCCAGCCGTTGTCGGTGTGCCCGTGATTCGGCCCGTTCCTCCGTTCAAGGCCAAGCCATCGGGAGGGGCACCTGATGCGATCGACCAGGTGTAGGTCCCATCTCCCCCCTGAGCAGACAAGACCTGGTCGTATGGAGTTCCCAGTTCCCCATCTGGCAGGGAGCTGGTCGTCACTTCCAGAACACCGAACACGGTGATGGCCGCGGTGCCGGTAGCCTCCCCGCTCATGGCGGAGATCGTGGCAGTACCGGGACCCTGGGCCATCACCAACCCATTCACATCGACGCTGGCTATGCTGGTATTGTCCGAGCTCCAGGACAGGGGCCGACCGGTGAGAACATTCCCATCCCCGTCATAGGTTGTGGCCGCCAACTGCTGTGTCTGCCCCGTGACCAGGGTCGCAGTAGCCGGGCTCACCACAACTTGAGCCACTACGATTTCCGCGACCGCGACCTGGGCCGTGCCGCTCACCCCATCGATGGTGGCGGTGATAGTTGCGCTGCCAACGGCCACCGCAGTCAGGAGACCCGCGCTGCTCACTGTCGCGACCGACGTGTTGTCGGACGACCACGAGGCCGTCTTACCCGAAATCTCGGCCCCTGACACATGCAGGGCAGTAGCGGTGAGTTGTTGGGTCTCCGACGGCGCCAGAGTCACGGATGTCGGTGTCACCAGGACCTGGCTTACCGTAGGAGCCGTCACCGTGACGCCTATGTTCACTCTGATCCCGCCGCTCATGACCTCGATGGTGGTCGTGCCCGGGCCCACAGCCGTCACCAGTCCGTCCCGATCCACAGTGGCCACCAACTCGTCGTCGCTGGTCCAGTGCACCGGGCGCTTGGCCAGAACCGTTCCGTCGTTGGCTCGTGGGGTAGCCGTCAGTTGAACCGTCGACCACTGCTCGAGTGTCGGAGAGGTGGGAGAGACATCGATGCTCCCCACCGCCAGCCCCCGGGCTCCGAAGCGGCTCAGGCTCGTCACCGAACCCGACACCGTGCTGCTCACCGAATCCACGTCGCCCTCCTCCATGAGGACCCAGCTCCCGTCCACCACCTTGTGAAGCCTGAGCTCGCTCTCCAGGACGCCCTCGGGAAGGCCGGAAGGATCGTAGGAAAGCGTCAGGGTCGCGGGCACTGCGAAGGCCGTTCCCGAGGGGCCGATCTCATAGGCGCTCCCTGGAACGTAGAGATCGGTATCGGGGACGGCCGTCGTTGGCTCGGCGGTGAATTCCACCTCACTGGGGAGAGCCCCAGCCGGAACGTCGAGACTCACTGCACCGCTCGCGAGGTTCACCATCCCCTCCACCGTAATGGAGAGGGCCTTGGTCTCCGAGGCGCCTCCACTCGTTACCTGGACCGTGAAGTCCGAACGGCCGAGCCTGGTGGGTGTTCCCGAGATGACGCCGCTACTGGAGAGGACCAGTCCTGCAGGAAGGGACCCGGACGCCACGCTCCAGGAGTAGGTTCCCGAACCCCCGTGGGCCGTCAGGGCCCGGCTGTAGGAGGTATTCACTTCGGCGTCGTCCAGAGAGTTGGTCGTGATGGACCCCGACACCGTTACCGTGGTGGAACCCTGGATTCCGTCGATAGTGGCTGTGATCGTGGCATCCCCTGTGAACACCCCGGTTACGGTCCCATTGCCATCCACTGAGGCCACAGCGCCGTTTCCGGTGGACCATGTGACGGTCCGCCCGGTAAGCGTCCGGCCGGCCGGTCCCTTTGCCATGGCCGACAGTTGGACGTTGTTCCCCGTGGTAATGGAGTTCGAGCTGGGTGTGATTGTCACCGATGAGACGGGGACCACGACGATCGTAGTCTGGTCGCAGGTACTCAGGAGAAACGCCAGCAGCAAAGGGAGCCCAAATCTGGCTGCCCGCCGAAACACGAACGATACCTTCGCTGGATTCGTCATCGCGAGCCCCTCAAAACCTAAACCTGAGCCATTCCACGGCCACGCCACGGGCCCGTGCAGTCGTGAGACGCGGTACCGCAAGGGAATAGGAAGACCTCTCGGGCGAAGCCCCCCCCAGTCTTTCGTTGGCCTTCTGGGCGCCCCGGTAGGCATCCCATGCCGCAATCACCGAGATGGCGATGGCCGCCCCTACGCCGACGTCCAGGTAGGGCCGGTCCGTGGTCTCGGAGAGCACGTCCCCGGATGGGCAAGCCGTGGGATTCGGGGATGCACACTCGATCAGGGTCTCGGTAATGAGGAGCCCTGTGCCGAGGGCCCCCGCGAAGCCGGCAAGAAAGCCGATGCCGGGGACCTTTCGTCCCGTAGATACCTGCCCCAGTCCAGGTAGGAAGAGGCTCTTCACTGCCTCCGAGGAGGGCGTGTAGAGGCCCCGTGCTGAGGCTTCCGCTTCTTCTTCGGCGGGTGCCGGCGGCGGGATGGGATCCTCGGCTGGAGGCTCGATGACCTCGGTCGGGGCCTTCATCACTTCCGCCACCGCAGGACTCGGCTCCTCTTCCACGACCTCCTCCTGGACAATCGCCATGGGAAGATAGTGGTCATAAGCCGTCGGGCTGAGGCTCGGGACCTGCTGGTTTCCCGTGCCGCGCATCACCTCCCTGAGCACAAAGCTCGCCAGCTCCCCCAAGGTCACCACACGGTCCGAGTCCTCATCTGCCTGACCTTCAAGTCCCTCCAGCAGGAAGTGGGTGAAGACACCATGCCCCCCACCCCAGCGGCGGTCCTCCTGCGAGGTCTGCGCCACCTGACTGGCAGTGAAGGTCAGAAACCCGCCGGTTGTGCCTTCGAGTCCTTCACTGAACATCGCGTTGATGCGGTTCGCCCCCAGATCCCTCAAGCCTACCCCGCCGCTGACCCCCGCCGCGTGACAAGCATCAGCGAACACCATTAGATGCCGGTACTCCACCCGGCTGATGGCATTGGCGAATTCAGGCATGAAGATGGATGTAGCCCCCAGGTCATCGACTTCGGCATCGTAGGGAATCAGATAGAGCTCGTCGGGCCGCCTGGGGTCCGGGGCTCCGTGGCCCGAGAAATAGATGACGACGATGTCCTCTTCCGTGGCCTGTCTCAGGAAGCTGTTGAGTGCCCTGCGAACCCCTAGAAAGGTGGCTTCTTCGTTGAGGAGCAGCGTGATGTTTTCGGGTTCGAAACCGCCAAGGCCTGCCCTTTCTGAGACGAGGAAATCATAAAAGGCCTGGGCGTCATCGTCGGCATATCTTAGGTCCGGGATTCCGGGGTCGGCGAAATCCGAGATCCCGATCACCACCGCCCACCGCTCACCACGGAACTCTCCATCGTCCGCCCAAGCGTCCTCCGGAGTTCCGTAGGCCTGAGGAGCAGGGATGGCTTCGAGGGAGTAGCTCCGGAAGATCCGCCCGCCCCCGGAAATCTGAGCCATGAGGTCCACTACCTCCGTGGTCTCGTCCACGTTCAGGAATCCCGTAAAACGGACCTCCCCCGGGTTGGCGGTGGGCACCAGAGAGAGTTTCTGGCCGTTCATCCGTACTTCGTCGATGCCGCGGGTGTGTTGCGTGAGGCCGACCACCTTCAACGACCTCCTCGCACGTACCTGGATCCCCCTGGTCCCCTCACCCCGCCACTCCCTGGGTTCAAGGATCTGAATCCAACCCGCCGCTCCCGGATTGGTGACCTGGGCAAGGGCCCACCCCCCGGTCGACGACCCGAATCCGGAAGGCGCGAGCAGAAGAAGGATGGAAAGGAGAGGGATCTTCACCCGGAAGAGAACGCCGGGAACCACTCTGACGGAGGGGGCCATGGGATTACCCCTGGTATGTGAGTCGCGCCTGGACTACTCCGGCGTCACGATACCCGGTCACCGTCATTTTTGAGTCAAACGGGAGCGTTGAAGTGCTTCGGCGCACTCCCGGGGCACCCGAAACCCTCCGCTGCCCTTGGTCAGTTCCCCGTCCTCGCCAGCCTGAACCCGTAGTAGATGGTGAAGCCCTGA
>CAYYVD010000292.1:0-6303 GCA_964475045.1 uncultured Desulfobacterales bacterium
ACAAGGGTCTCCTAATATCGCCAACCCCGGGTCCCTCTTCAACCGCCTCACATGGATTCGGTGTGCACCGGCGGTATCACAGTGTGGCCACACCTTTGTCCCTCCAGGGCACCTCAAGGATTTCGAAGACATGTTCGAGTTTCTCCAAGGGAGAATCGATCTCGCCACATTGCTCAAGGGAAAGGTGGTGGGGTCGTTTTTTCAGCGGGAGGAGAACCTGGCCTTGACGCTCGAGCGAAAAAACCGGGCCCGGGGCAAGATCGAGGAGGGCCGTCGACAGCTCGCCAGGGGGCAGGTTCTGCTGGCCGGTGAAGCGTTTGACGAGGCCGTCGAGTGGGACAAGGACAATGCCGAAGGGTGGTTTCTCTCCGCCATGTGCCGGATCCTTTGCGAAGGGGACCTGGAGGAAGTGCTGTCCAGCCTGAGAAGAGCCATTGAGCTCGACCCCGAGAACCCGAATTTCACGCTGGCCCTGGCTGAGATTCAAGCCGAGCTGGGCCGACCCGCAGAGGCCGTCGCGAATCTGCATCAGACCATCCGTATCGATCCTTCCAATCATCGGGCAAAGGCCATGCTCCACAGTCTGGGCGGTCTCGGCGATCACACCGTAGAAGAGGGAGGGATCGATGAAAGGGCTTGATAGCGGAACCATTGCCGGATTGCAGCGGATCGCGAGGAGCTACCTCTTGGAGACGGAGGATCTCCGCGTGGACATCTGGACCCGCGGGCTCCCCGGGTTCCGGTTTGCGGCTGGAAACCCCGTCGTACGAAGCCTCCTGATGAGTGTGGGAACGCTGTTGCTGGTGGTCTTGACCAACTTGAGAAGCCTGGACCTGGATTTCCTGTATCGGCAGGCCACCCTGGCCTTTGAGGTCTTCATCGGCTTTTATGCCGGATCGTACTTTTGCCGAACCACCTACCGGGGGTACCGCCGCCTCGCCTCGGCTACCCTGCTTCCCGAGGACACGTTCAGGAGATGGTTTGCAGGTGAGATCTCCCGGTTTTTCGGAAGCATCAATCTCCTGCGAACCCAGGAGAGACAGGGGTACGGGCTTCGGGACGTTTTCCGAAAGGATCGACCCCAGTGGATCTGGTTCCTGGCCTGGATGGTCGTGATTTATCCCGTGCTCCTGCTCATCCTGGATGTGCCGGACTTCGAGCTTTCCCTGGGTTGTCTGCTCCAGTACTTCTTCCTTTTTCTCTGGTGCTACAGCTGGCTCTGGACGCCTCATTGGGTGATCTTCGGAATCGCCTTTCTGGTCCGCCTGGCCAAGCTGCCGGTGCGGTACTTCTACGGCATCCCGAGCGAGTTGACCCTCAAGAAGGTGGGAGACGTGGTGGTGCGCCTGAACTACATGGCCTTCGTTCACTTCATGGGGCTCATCGTGTTCCTCCACGCCTGGCGGGTATTTCCACGGGACCCCGACCTGGTGGTACACATGAACCCCTGGATCGTCCTGTTGTTCTTTACTGCATTCGCAACGTATATCATCGTGTCCAGCTTTCTGAGCCCGCTGGTCACCCAGGCTGCCATTGTGAAGACCATGGCCTTCTACCGCAGTCGAAAGCGGGCGGAGTTCGCCAACCACATGGAGGAGGCCTTCGAAGGCTTTCTTCGGGAGCCGACCGAAGGGCGATACCAGACCCTGATGCGGCACACGAAGCACATGAAGCTCTTTCGGCGGCTTCCGGTGCTCGGTCTGACCGTTCCTTACCTGCTCATCGTTCTCTTGATCTTTGCGTTGGATATCGGGGCCACGTGGCTGTACCTGAGGACCAGCTTGGGGAGTTGGGAAAACCTGGCCGCCATCTTTGCCGGGTGGTAGACTCAGGGCGAATCAAAGGGTTTCATCTGCTTATTCGAAAAGACTTCGGTGTTCTTCGTATTTTGCTTTATGGACACAACAGCCCTTCTTGTGAATACTTTGTCCATCGAGTCCTCTTACGGGTTTCGGCGGATCAACTTGTATCATGGGGACCTGTGCGCATTCTTGGACGACGTGCTCGTGGTATCGAGTCATGCCCATCCGAGCTTTCCTCCGGACGGAAGCGTGATCCGAGCCCTTCGAAGCAGGCGCGGAATCGACTTCACCCAGCTGAGCCCGCTCATCTCGGTCCGGGAAGCCCTGGGGACCTATCGCGTGAATTCCGACATCCCCTCAGACCACAAGGCCTTGCTGGTGGTCCGCATCCCCGGGGCTGATCACCTGGGCTGGGACAGTGCTCCGCTCGAGGTTTACCGTGACGCCGTCTGGTCCATATTCGGCTCTGTGGCCGCACTGGAGCTGAGAGGACAGCGGTTCCAGTCCATGGCCATGCCCCTGGTGGGCGGTCGACGCAAGTACTCCATTCCTGATGCCATGGCGATCATCCTGGAGCAAGCAACGCGATGGCTCGAGACCTCCAAGTCCATGGAATCACGAACACCGGGCTCTCTGAAATCCTCTTGGCGCAGGTCGACCGGTGGCTTAAGACCTCGACGATCACTTGCGGTTAAGCCATGTTCATGGATTGCAAGAACAAGCTTTGATATAGGATAAATATGACAAAAAGAATTGTGTATGATTATGCAGAATACGGACATTTTGTTCAATACGTGCCTCAGAGTACTCTCTATCTGGACGTAGGCAATACGTTCCTGCCCGGTGTCGTTGATCATCATCATCTGAGTTCACACGATACCTGCACGTCTGCCATCCGCATGATCTGGGAACTCCTAACATCCCAGGACGGGGCTCTCTGGAGCACCGCCGATGAGACCCTTGCCCTGATCAATCGACTCAGGGATGATCAAGAGGCTTGTATTCGGATCATTCTCCATAGAGATCCGGATCTAGATGCGTTTATGTCCGCCTTTGTTCTTTCGTACTACCTAGACTGTAAATCTTTACCCAAGTTGCCAGCGCAATGGATAGAACTGGCTGATAAAGCAGACAGAGGCGCATTTCACGATGATATATTCAAGAAACCAAACATCTATGCTGTTCTGGAAATCATTCACGATGAAATTGAATATGAATCGAAGGTTTCAAAATATGAAGAATCACGTAAGACCTTTTTTTCCATACTGCAATCTCTAATTGATTCAAATTTGAATGAGGAAAAATTCATTGAACAGGATCCATATTTTAAACAATGTCAAAAAGTCATGCTGCAAGTTCCTAATCCCAATCGCGAGGCATTGCTGAACGACATCGCTCTGCCTGTCTTTGAGAAGAGGGAAGGCGGTTTCTCCTTAAACCAGGCGAGGCCGGCTGCCTGGATCCACATGGAGAAGGGCCGCCATTTCAATATCGTAAAAAGCATGTATCGAAAGCCGGGCGGCCCAGTGTGGATCGTAAGCTATCCAAAGGAATCGAACCAGGGGAAAGACCGCATTGTCCTGTCTGTTGAAAAAGAGGATTCGTACTCTCTTTTTGGATATGGATGGCGACTCGAAAAACTTGAACAGATGGAAAGAGGTCGGAAGAATACGGTTTTTGTGGGCAAGGAAAACGACTATCCAATCAGAAAAGGACCCAGTCGCCCGGGTTTTCACGGGCCTGATCCCTGGTATGACGGAAGAAATCACCGTTATACCATCGTCGATGCACCCAACAGTGGCACCATTCTAGGCGAACTGGACCGGAACGCATTTCTTCAGCAACTTGATTCAAGAAACCGCCAATGGAATCAAGATTTTGTAGATGCACTGCTTGATGGGCTGCGGAGAGCAGTGAAGATGCAGCCCCGACAAGCAAGCCAGACGGAAGAAGCATTTGAGAAGAAGCTAAAGAGCTGGAAACGAGAGATCTCGGATCTTCTCTCTTTGGCAGAGTGCATATTCGAGCTGGTTCAGGATGATCCATCTCTAGCATTCCAAATACGAGAATGCCTTCTGGGGCTATGCCTCTTTGACGATTATTTCAAGGAGCAGGTGACCTCGGCTTTTCCTTGGTTTTGTCAATCATTAGAGCGCCTTGAACAGTTCAAGGAGCTCTGGAAGATGCTCGGCATATTCCTTTCGGAACACCGCGGTCTGTCCGTTCTCGACCAGGCGGTCGCTCTGGACATCTCACTGAAAAAGATGAAACAGGGTGATCAAACATTGCTTGTAAGCACCATTGGGCAGTATGCCTCGCCGCACCGTATGGAGTTGCTGGAAGCGGTTTCTTCCGTTGCTGTGAAAATCGGCGAAGGCAGAAAAATCAGCAGTGCCGCCCCGCCGTTATATCGACTTGCTGAGTATGCAGAGCTGTTTCACCAACTTCTGAAGTGGAAGCAGGAAGGGAACTGCCTTGTCTGGGACAGCCTGAAAAAACTCCATGATCTGGATGAACACAAACTTACCGCGATACTGGGAATCAATCCACTCCTCTATGGTTTCAGGCTCGCGAAGCAGAGGATGGATTTGCCCCTTCGGGTCAAGGCCCTGCAGAATTGGCTGAAGCAGGAAAGCAGAGGGGAAACCTCCTCGCTGTCAGACGAAAGCCATATCGATTTCATCGATATGATTGAGAATTTCTATGAACTGGCCCTGTTTCTCAGCGGTTCGAAGGAGAGACACTGCCGTGGGTGTGAGAAGCAATGCATCAAGGATCTCGATAAGGAGGAACCGGTTCTATTGCCCCCAGCTCGAAACCTGCTTACCTCATACCAGAAAATCAAGGACATTCCAGGTACCCCAGATGTACTCGAGCATATAGAAAAAGTCTCCCGCTCGATTCTCGATTTTTTCGCCAAGCAGGGAAAAGAACTCCCGATCATCAAATCCAGCGCAGATGAAACCATCCTGTTGTTGGAAAAGCTTCAACAAAGGCTCAAACAGATAGATGCGGAGCAAAAGGACAATCCATCCTGGTGGGTACACCCCATACAGGATGCCTTTGAAAATATATTTGGTTTTTTCTGCATCATAAGGAGTGAATTGAAGGCCTTCGAACTCCTTCTGAACTCAGGTGACGCAGGCGCAAAAGAGGAGACGGCAAGAGACCTACTCACGTCTTTGACCTTTGAGCAGATGTTCAACCAGAAGCCGGATTTGATCAACCTGGCCCTGGAAAGGTTGTTCGAGGGGCAAAGGGAGATCACCATCAAGGGTCTGACAGAGGTCAGGTCCTGGTTCCGTTCTCAAAAAAGCAGAACGGGTGATCAACAGGGGGGGAACAAGGTTCCTCGTCCGGAACTCCTTCGAAAACTCTATGAGACCCGACATGAAGAGCTGATGGACATGCCCGCCCTCCTCAAAAAGAACCTGTTTTCATTGATTGTAAAGAAATTCCAGGATGACCTCTATGTCTCGTCTTCGGCGAAACTCCTTGATGCATTCCAAGGCAGGAACAAGCGAAATATCTTCGGGCTGGATCCTCTCGTCAGTCTCCCTTTGGCTTGCTTCATCAAACCGTTTAGAAAGACATCCATTCAGTCGATTTTCTCAGCCTGGCTGCCGGTCGTTGCAGGGTTTGCCGCAGCGGTCTATTTGCCTTTCAGCAGCGGATTCAAATGGTATACAGGGCTTTTGGCTGGGTGGTTCATCCTTTCTCTAACCCACCTGGTTGGCCAGGGCCGTCTTTTTGCCAGCGGCTTCGAAAAGATCGATTTCCCAAACCCCGATCAGAGCAACCCAGTATCAGTGATGGAAAATCATAAAGACATATGCATAGGGCGGCTGATTTCTGGACAGTTGCTACCCCATTTTGTTGTCCCTATGCTTCTTGCATTGAGTCCTTTTGTTCTCTCTGATGAATTGAAGACTTTTATCTATGAACAGGTTGAAACAGGAGTAAGATTCATATCCGTGATTGTTGTATTCGGTTGCTTCTCAATATTTGCTTTATATAAACTTCAGAATATTGAAGGAAAACGATCGATATCAAATGTTTGGAAGCTATTCAGCACGTTGTGGGTTCAGTCTTTCATTTTCGCTTACTTTATGCCTTTGCTTATTCAAGCAAATCCAATTCTAGATAAATCTAAAGAATACGTAGAAAAAGATATTCTCGGAATACCACGGATGCTTGTCCTTTGTGAAGTGGGTTCCACTCCCGTCTACGTATTTCCGGTAGCAACAATCCTTTTCTCTTTTCTATGTTTGTTTGCAGGCATCTTTTTAGAAGGTATTGTCAAGAAAAAGTAATGAATCATCATTTGGGTGGAATGATACATTCTCAAAGCGTTTGGCGGTGAATGGCCGTCTTTGGAAACAGAACCGACTGTTCGTGCAGATACCATGTCGATCGAGTCCATTCACTGGTTTCGAAGGTCTGATATTTTTTGGAGCGCCAGGCGAAGCCTGGTGCGACTTGCTGACTGAAAGGTGTCAGC
>CAYYVD010000293.1:0-6286 GCA_964475045.1 uncultured Desulfobacterales bacterium
GCAGAAGGTGAACTCCCTTTGCGATTAAGGAGGTCAGGGTGAAGAACGGTATCCAAATCTCAGTGTTCGTGTTCGCGGTTCTCTTCCTCGCGGGATGCGCCGGAACCGACCGAAAACCGGTCCAGGAGCCGGCCGTGCCCGAACCCAAGGCCGTCCAGATCGAGGCGCCGGCGGAGGCTTTCCAGCCCCAACCCAAGGAGGAAGAGCCCGGCTGGTCCGTCGACAAAAAGGGGTTCAGGACCAAGCCCCTGGAGATGGAGGTCCGGGAAGGCCATCCCTACACGCCGGTGGGCGCTGAGATCGTGAGCAAGGGCGCCCCGGTCAAGCTCATCGACGTGGTCAAGCAGATGGCCGACACCCAGGGATTCTCCGTGAGCTGGGCCGATGACGTGGATCCGGACACCAATGTGAACGTCCACATTCAGCCCGAGGACAACTTCTGGGATGCGCTCCAGAACCTCCTCCGGCAAAAGGATTACTTTTTCGAGTTGTCCGGTGAGACGATCGTGATCCAGTACAAGACCACCCGGCGCTACCAGGTGGTTATGCCCACCCTCAAGGAGAACTTTCAGACCTCGGTGGGCGGAAGCTTGATCGGAGGCGGCGCGGTGGAAGGCCGTATCACCGGAAAAACCGCTATAAGCGCGGACATCCGCGAGCCCCTGGACTTCTGGGCCGGACTGGAACAGAACCTGACCCAGATTCTGGAGAGCACCGCGGCTGAGGACAAGGGCCACTTCATCGTCGACGACCACATCGGGGTGATCACGGTGAACGCCCCCAGGAACACCCACGACAAGGTGCGGGCGTACCTGGACGATCTCAAGGAACAGATCTACCGCCAGGTGGTTATAGAGGCCAAGATTATGGAGGTGCGACTCGACGACTCCCATCAGATGGGGATCAACTGGTCCAACGTCCTGTCGGTTGCCAACCGCGCCAACAGCGAGACCTTCAGCGGCCAGGCCACCTTCGGCGAAGACTACGCCCTGGAGAGCGGCGCGGTGGTCGCCAACACCGTGTACCCCACACACAAGTTTCTCAAGTACATGACCATGACCCCACAGGCCTTCAGCGTGGCCATCGAGGCCCTCAAGACATACGGCACCACGAACGTGCTCTCCAACCCGAAGATCACCATCATGAACGGCCACGGCGCGTCCATCACCGTGGGCGAGGACATCACCTACATCGACAAGGTGACCTCCACCACGGACGAGAACGGCAACGTCACCTACACGGTGGAGACCGGCTCCGTGCTCTCGGGCCTGGGCCTGGCGGTCATGGCCAACGTGGTGGACACCGACGAGGTGGTGCTCTACATCGTGCCCGTGACCTCGGAGCTCCAGCAGGCGCCCACGGGCGACGACATCGAGTACCGGGCCTTCGGCGGGGCCCAGGTGGGCCTGCCGAGGGTGCGGCTGCGGGAGATGTCCACCATGGCCCGAATCAAGGACGGCGAGACCCTGGTCATCGGCGGGCACATCGACAAGTCCGAAGGCGACACCACGAACAGCGTGCCGCTCCTGGGGGACCTCCCCGGCCTGGGGTGGCTCTTCAAGCACGAGAGCAAGTCCGTCACGAGCCGGGAGCTGGTGATCTTCATCACGCCCAAGATCGTGGCGGCGTCCGAGTAGCATGCATGGGCCCCTTCGGGGGCATGGAGAAGGCCACATGAAACATCGGCTCGCAGTCCTCGGCATCCTGTCGCTCGTCCTGGCCCTCTGCGCCTGCGCCCAGCTCCACACCTGGGTCAAGCCCGTGTTCCTGGACGTGGTGACCCCGGAGGCCCCCTCCGGGGTGCCGGCCTCCATGGAGGCGGCCGCCGTGACCGAGGACCTGGAGGCCGGGCCCCGCACGGTGCTGGTCCTGCCCTTTGCCGACTACTCCCCCGGGGACGCCCCGAGCCTGCACCTGGAGACCCACGCCACGCTCCAGCACGAGCTCGTCCAGTCCCTCGAGGACGCGGGGTTCGCCCGGGTGGCCTGGGGCCGGGAGGTCACCGACCGGCTCGTCCGGGCCGGGGTGATTCGAGACGCCGCGCCCATCGTGCGGGAGGAGTCCCCCCGCACCTCGGTGCTCCTCTTCGAGATGGAGGAGGGGAACTGGAGCGAGGAGATGAGCGAGCGGATCGGCAACCTGATCCACCAGAACCTCATCAGCACCCAGAGCCTGCAGCGCAAGGTGGAGAGCCCCCCGCTGGATTCCGGGACCATTCGGGGCCTGGCGGGCGAGTTCGGCGCGGACTACGTGCTTCGAGGCCGCATGACGGTCTACCAGTCCGGGCTCGAGTGGTCGCGCTTCATTCACCCCCGGGGGGTGCTGGCCTTCTACTTCAAGGTGCCCGGAAGGAAGGCGCCCTTCATGGGGGTCGCCAACCTGGGGGCCTACGAGTGGTTCCAGGGCGGGCCCAGCGCGCCGGCCCCGGCCTCGGTTCGCTCCGAGGACAACCGCCCCGAGCACAAGCGCGGCCAGAAGTACACCCCCATCGTGCGCCTGGATGTCTTCCTCCAAGACGCCTCCACCGGGGACGTGGTCTACTCGGCCTCGGCCCTCACCCTCTCCCGCCAGGCCTACACCCTCTCCCGCCACGGCCGGAGCGAGCCCTACAACGACATCCACCGCGCCATCACCCACGCCGTGGCCCACGCCGTCGACCCCCTCCAATAATTTCGGGGACACCATACGAAATACTGAGTTTCGGGGACACCATACGAAATTCGGAGGCTCTACCGGCCATGCGCCCCGCGATGCCGCTGCAAGTTGCAGGTTGCAAGTTGCAGGTAAGATCCGGGAGTGGTGGGGTTTCGGGAATTTCGGGGACACCATACGAAATTCACAAATCTCTGCAGGTATGCGTGACGGGCCATTTTGAATTTCGTATGGTGTCCCCGAAATTCTTTCAGCCGCGGTCGCGGTCTGCATACGGTCGTCAGGCAGCTCGAGACGGAATGAGGGGGTCAGGCTTCCAGGAGAGGTCCGACAAGGGGCGAGAGCGGCTCTTCAAAGGGGTTCACCACGGTAACGCCCCCCCAGACGAAACCTGATTGAAGGTCCTCGGTCAAAAGCAACCGGCAGCGATTTTCCGCTGCAATGGCCATGATCAGGGCGTCCCAGATCTGCATGCGATGGTCGACAGCCAGATCCATGGCAGACTGAAAGGCGGTCCAGGTTGCTCCGGCAACCTCGAAGCTGTCGGCCCAGGCCATGGCGGCCGCACGCGCCCTTGTCGCCGGCTGGTTTGCCTTGCCGACGAGTACTCGAAACAGCTCCCCAAGGGTTTGTGCCGGCAGCAGTACGTACTCCACTGGCAGCCGCTCGATGAGCCCAACCGCTAGGGCGCAGCGCTGCGCATCGCCCACCCCTTCGGCGTAGGCCAACACATTCGTGTCCAAGGCCATCCGAACAGTCATTCGTCGTACAGTTCGTCGCGCGTCCACTGCCTGGAGCCCGTGGCCTGTTGGCTTTTGAGCCGAGACAGCAGAAGCGCTTTCATGGCCCTTCTCTCCGAGGAGCCTGTCTGGATAGAGGTCATTTTTGCAACCGGCTTCCCCCTCGAGAGAATCGTGAACTCCTCTCCCTGACTCACCTCCCGCAAGAGCTTAGAAAAACATCGATTCGCATTGGCCGCCGTCACGGTCTTCATGCCTTTCCACCTCCAACCAGTAGTTTTCATCACTACTTTAATGGGCCACGTTCCAGCTGTCAAGCCGGACACTCCCTGATCCCCCCTGACCAGGAAAACAGTCTTCGGCAACAGGATCGGCCGGATCAGGCCGTAGGGCCCAGCGGATGGGCGTGTTGACTTCAGGCCTTGCTGCAGCGTCGCATCGTGCCGATCTGGTCACGGTGTACTCGATGGACCGCAATGCATTGCACAGGACGGCCCCCACGGCGTTTTCCACCAACCGGCCCCACCATGGGGGATCGGCGAGGGCGGACTCGAAGGAGTGCGTGGAAAGGGTAGCCTCCGAAGGAAAGCCACTGCTCCTATGGGACCATCGGCCGATTGATTCATGTCCAAACCCTGAGATTCGAGTGCCGGGCGATGTGGTCAAAGTCGCGGTCGTTGTGGAGCAGGTGGATATCATGCTCCATGGCCACAGAGGCGATCATACAGTCCACAGGCTTTCCAATCGTGACGCCGAACTTGCGAAGAGACCGGTATGTCTGCGCAGCCCGCACAAAGGTTGCTCGTTCCATGTGCAGGAAGATCAGAGCGCCAAAGTGCTCTTCCGTCTTGGTGTAATCCGCGTCGGACCGAATGCCTTGGAGGACCTCCGCCAAGATGACCCCGCACAGGCAGAGATCGTTCTCATTCCGGATCAAATCCACGAGCGCGGTCACATGAGGCCGGCTACGGCCGGCGAAAAAATCGATCCACACGCTCGTGTCCACAAGCACCATCATGGGCGCGCCTTCCGCCATTCGGCGAGATCCCCCTCCCATTCAACAGCGCCCTTGAGCTCCAGCAGCCGTTTCTGTCGGCCACGTCTGCGGACCTCGCGCAGCGCGTAATCGATCAGGGCCCGCTGGGTTCGAATGCCTGTGAGCTCCTGACATTCCTTGACGAGTGCATCATCGAGCACGACGTTTGTTCTTCCCATGGTCCGCCCCTCCCCCTCGGCGATACACATGATAGGGGCATTTTTTGTGTATGTCAAGAGGGGCTGCGTCCCGGCCGGCGGGCGCCTCAGCGGCGCGGTCTCTTGCACATCCGCCTGAAAACGCCATGTTGGGGCACGAACGACGCCTTGACATGGTCCCGCTGATTGTAACACGCAACTCATCGGAATCGGTTGTCATGATGTCTCTCGAGGATTTCGAAGCCCTCGAGGAGACCGCTTATCTCCTACGGTCTCCGAAAAACACAAGACGATTGATCGAATCGATTGCTCAACTGGAAAACGGCGAGGGGTCTGAAAAGGAGCTCATGGAGTGAAGCTCATTGTCTCTGACAACGCTTGGAACAATTATCTTTATTGGCAAAAAACAGACAAAAAAATCCTTCGCCGAATCAATACCCTCATTACGAATTTCGGGGACACCATACGAATTCACAAGACAGAGCCGTTACTCGCGATGGGATCTCTTGTATTCGTATGGTGTCCCCGAAATTCTCGCGTGACAGAAGAAGCGCAGTCATGACTTTTGTCCCCAACCAACTGGATATCGGTCTCAACAAGCGCTACCGTTCCCGTCCTTCTCGAATCATATCCACTATCTCTTGTGTCGTAACATTCGCCTTAATGGTTGGGACATCTAAAGGAGACGAAGCCGATTTTTCCGGCACCAACGCATAGATCCTGCCGTCCTTCCTTCGGATCAAGACTTTTCCTGTGGTTTCTGCCTGGTCAAGAATCATGGCCAATTTTTGCCGTGCTTCAGAATAGGTATAAATTCGCATGTCACACCTCCAGGGTCTCGACATTGAGATGTTGAGCGGAGGTCATGAGCTTTCGATCCAAGGTCAATAGCGGAGCCTTCTGCCTGATTGCACAATCCAAAAAATAGGCATCGTATGCATAAATATTAGCTTCTTTGGATATTTCCAGTACTTTTACAAACTCTGAGTCAATATATCGAATAGGAATGGCTTGAAAAATCGCGATTCCCTTTTTCGCCTCTGCAAGGGTCAACCGATTTTGTTTGAACATTGCAGAAAAGGCGTTGCCGATTTCCCATGGAATCGCCCCGGGGCCAACCAAGGTCTTTCCTGCGGTCAGTTCGATGATTCTTTCGCGCTCCGGCTCACCGACAATCACTGAAATCAAAGCAGACGTGTCCAGGACGATTTCCATTGGCACCCTCCGGCTCGAGAATATGACAATTGTACAATACCCGTGGCGTTTGTCAAGCTCCACCGAGGAATGCCCGGTAAACGGTTTTGGCCATCGGTCCCAACAGCCATTGGCCTGGCCTTCCGCAAGCGGGAGGCCCAACTTGCCCACGTTGGCCATCGACCTGCCATGCGATAGGGTCGTGGCATTTCTGAAAGCAGGGAGTCATTGATTCTGCGAACCCATGTTCAGCTGTCAGAGGAACAAGCGCGAGCCGTCCGTTCCGGTCTCTGAGCCTGGTGGACTGTGTGAGCTTCGACGGGCGGCAAGCAATATTTCTCAATGAATGAGCAAAATTGCTCAGCCAGCGAGTAAAAAGAGAGACTGAATTTCGGGGACACCATACTCAATTGTCTATTTCGTATGGTGTCCCCGAAATTCACGATCATGTTTGGAGGATCCCGGCGATGCGCTCGGCGGTTCGCCCGTCCCAGAGCGGGGGGATC
>CAYYVD010000294.1:0-6276 GCA_964475045.1 uncultured Desulfobacterales bacterium
GAACGGGTGAACATACACGAACCCAAAGGCAAGAGTCGCGGCCGCGATGACGGCATCCAGGTGCTGTGCAGGGCCTTGATCGAAGGCGATCATGCCCGCGGTGAGACTGCCTAAGTCCTCGGGCCGCGCGCTGATATGGTCCGGCAGGGGCAGCCGGCCCTCGCGATCATGTGCCCCGACAAAGCCCCCTTCCGTACGGAAGCCGAGCTTCACAAAGCGGTCGTCGCCAATGACGATGCGCTGCAGGCGTAACAGTTCATCGCTGTCCAGTGGCTGACGTCCCGCCTCTCCGATGGCGCGGCCCCATCTCTGGATGCGATCCTGGGGCGGGCTTTCGCCCTCAATGGCATAGCTCGACTTCGAGTCCTTGAGCAGCAGGAAGGCCGCCGTGCGGGCGAGCACGTCGCGTGGCACGTCTGCGACGATGTCCTTGGCACGTTGCGGCAAGTTGAGATGGACGAACTCGTCGAGTTTCTCCGTGCGGAAGACCAGCGGGCAAAATTCAGGGATGCCGGGCAGGTTGTTCTTCAGGCGATAGCGCGGGGCACTCTCTCCCTCCGTTCCCCACTGCAGGGCCGGATCCAGGACAGGCACGTAGCGGCCGGTCTTGGCGTCCGGCAGGTCCAGTCTTTCACCCGTCAGCCATTCATACAAAAACCAACTGCGGCGGGCATACGTGCCGGTCGGTTTGCTTTGAACGAGCGCTTCGATGGGCCTCGGGCCGGTTGCGCCGAACAGGCGCTTGAGCACAGCAAGATCGAGACCTTCGTACTTCAAGGCAAAGGTCAGGTGGCCTTCCAGTGTAGGCTGAGGCGCATGCCGCGGCGTCATGAGCCGCCAGCCTTCACGTTCAACGATGCGGTGATGTTCCCCGGTAGCACTCAATATGCGTGGTAGCGGGGCTTCGAGGTCGTACGCGTCGATGAGGGCGCTGTAGCCGGCCGGTGTAGCGGCCTCGGGAAGCCGTCTTTCCCGAAAAACGGTCACGGGCCCTGAAAACGGATTCTGTGCGGCCGCGGCCATGCATTCCGTGCCTTGAAAGTGGTTGCCTGGTTCCGTGGGAGCGTCTCCTTGAATTTCGGTTCTACCATATGAACAACAGTTCTGTCAGGAAAAATATCATGAATAATAGTTCTTGATGGGCGCATGTCGCGCCAGAACGGTTCTGCGGTGAAGCCGGTCTTCCTTTTTGGCCTACCAGCCGCGCCTCTGTTATCGTACGTTTCCTTTACTACAATATGTCGTTGGCATTTTTTCTGCTCTCGCAGGAGGGTTGCAGCGTCGAACGCTCGTCTGAGGAAATCGAAGCGGCCCTTTGGGAAATCCATTTGATTTTTCCTCCCCGACTCTTTATTTTAGTCTAATTGCTGAAGATAAAATAAAGACGAGTTTTATTTTGGGTTCGAGGCAGGCAGGATGAAACGAGAACTCCAAGGCGGACATGTGACGATTTCGACGGTGGGTGAGAAGGCCCAGGCCTTCGTGCCCGCGCCGCTGCCGCCGCGTCCGCCTATCGACTGGACCCCGGAGTTGCGCAACAAGTTCGACCAGGCGCTGCTCGCGCTCGGGCGGCTGGGCAGCGTCTCGACCCTGCTGCCGGACACCTCGCTGTTCCTCACCATGTACGCCCGTAAGGAAGCGGTGCTCTCCTCCATGACCAGCCGGAGCCGACCCCGGTGCGGCTCAAGGCGGCGCTGGCCCATGTGCATCCATGCGATACCCGCCTTCAATGGGCTCCAGGCAGACCGAGCAGCGAAGCTGGATGTGCTGCCGGTAACAGTCCTCGCAGTACTTCTTCCCGCCGCTCTCCACATAGCGCCCTCGAGCAGCCGGTGACAGCGGGCGCACACCAACCCGATCAGCAGGCACCGATACCGATCACTCCCGCATGCCTTTTGCCCAAAGACGCCACCGCCTCAGCTGCCCCGGGATCAAAGGTTTCGTCCTCGGCCCGGGATCGGGCCTCCGCGTTCCGACCGAAAAGGGGCAAGAAGATGAGCCCAGAGCGAAGATCAGATGGGAAAGCCAAGACGTGCGGCGCGGGCTGGAAGTCCTGATCGCCCTGGAATCGAGCCGCCGCCTGGCCCGGCTGGGGGGCACGAAAAAGGACGCCCGTGCTCCCCGGCGCCGAAGGCCTGAGAAAAGGGCTTCTTGATCCTGGTGGACACATTCGTCTGGGTGAACCACCTCCGGCAGGGAATCCGCTGTCTCAAGGGCCTTCTTGACGAGGGTCGCGTGGCGTGTCATCCCTATGTCATCGGTGAGCTGGCCTGCGGGACGCTGCACAACCGTGCCGAGATCCTCTCCCTGCTTCAAGCCCTGCCCTAGGCCGTAACCGCGACACAGGAAGAGTTCCTCGCCTTTGTGGGGTCCCACCGGCTGATGGGGCGAGGCATCGGGTTCGTGGACGTCCATCTCCTGGCATCCGCCCTTCTCTCGGATCTTCGCCTCTGGCCCTCGGACAAGAGGCTCCGCAGCGCTCCCAAGACCTGGGCCTTTCTTATCCCTGACCCGGCGGCGCTCGCCAGAGAGCCAACCCCTTTCAACAAGGCCGGTCTTGCGGACGGGCTCTCCATCGTACCCAAAGACGTCCAGAGCTCAAGAACCGCCACCCTCGAGAAGCGCCTTGGCCACGGCCAATGCCCCTCTCCGGTCCGTCCTGGGCCAAAGCTAAAAAATGGTATGCGGTGCACTTGTACACGGAACGGGAATCCTTGTTCTCTCGTTTTGTCGATTAGCATCGTTTTGGCACCAAAATCGATTCGATATTCAGGTGCACTGGGAAGTTGGAGAAGGTTGTCGGTCCTGAAGCCACTTCTTGAAAGAAGTCTGACTCTCGCCCGACGGCTTGCCAGCGAGAAGACCCTCCACACTGATATCTTCATCGTTCCCGGCGACTGCGTCGCCGGGAATGCGCGGCGCTAACTTCGCGCCGCGCAATGTCTTCCCAGTGGATCCCTTGACCTTTTCCGATAAGCCGACAGTTCGAGCGTTCATCAGGGCTCGCATGCTCAAGGCGGGGGTACCAACCCAAAGGGACAGAAATTGTACAGCCATCACTAAGGTCAACGGACAGAGTGTCCGCAGTTGTGTGGACCTCCAAGGCATGAGGGATTTCGATTTCAACGCCCAAAATACTCATTCCATGAAATCCTCAATCATTTCTGGTGCCTGGGGCGGGAATCGAACCCGCACATGGACGAGCCATAAGGGATTTTAAGTCCTTAATTCACCTGTTTTACCGAGCCTTACCGCGTAAATGTAAGCATTATTCTCTTTACAGAACGGGGCTTTCGACCTATATTGAGTCCTATGGGTTTAGATATTTTTTTCTCTTTCCTGCTTACATTGTGCTTACACGGAGGCCAGGATGAAGCTGACAAAGAAAATCGTTGAGGGGCTGGAGATGCCTCCAAAAGGGCAGGCTCTCCATTGGGATGATGCCCTCGTGGGTTTCGGGATCAGGGTAACGTCTACCACCAGAACCTACATAGCACAGGCCCGCGTCAACGGGAAGACCCGCCGCGTATCCCTGGGGCGGCACGGCGTGATCACCTGCGACCAGGCTCGAAAAAAGGCCCGGAAGGCCCTCTCCGATATGACCGATGGGCTGGACCCGGTGGAGGTGAGGAAAGCCGAGGATGCCCTTTCGATCACCCTGGAGGAGGTGGTGGACGCCTACATCTCTGACCGGGACCTGAAACCCGCCAGTGTCAGGGACATCCGGAAGCACCTGGGCACCACGTTCAAGGATTGGCGGAAAAAGCCCGTGGCCGGCATCACGCGGGATATGGTCCTATCCAAGTTTCGATCCTGGAGTAAGCGGAGCAAGGCGCAGGCGAACCAGGCTTTTCGAATCCTCCGGGCCCTCATCAATTATGCACGGGCGGCCTACCGGCCCGACGACAAGCCCTTGATCATCGAAAATCCGGTTTCCGTCCTGGGTGAAACCAAGATGTGGCACACCGTCAAGGCCAGGACGGGGAGGGTCCCCACTGACAGGGTAGGGGCGTTCTGGAACTGGATAGAGTCACAGCGCCGAGCACCCGAGCAGACCACGATCAGCCGCACCATTGCCGATGCCCTGGCCTTCATGACCATGACCGGCGTTCGAGTGAGTGAGGCCCTGCCCTTGAAGTGGAGCCATGTGGACCTCGAGGAAGGGTTCTTCCAGTTGGAGGACACCAAGAATCGGTCGGACGTGACATTGCCCTTGTCGAGCACCCTGGTCGAGATCCTGGAGCAGCGCCCTCGAATCAGTGAATACGTTTTCCCCGGCCGCTCCGGTGGGCACCTGAAGGACGTTCGGGACACCCTGGAGAAATCGGCACAGACGGTGGGAACCAGGATCCGGCCCCATGATCTTCGAAGGACCTTTCGGGCCGTGGCCGCCGCATGCGCCGTCGAATATTGGAAAACCAAGTTGCTCATGAATCATAAACCCGGGGCGGACGTGACGCTCCAATCCTACACCGAGCTACAAGACCTTCGATATTTGAAACCCGATGCCGAGAAAATCTCAAAGTGGGTTGTTCAACAGGCACGCATTGACGGCAGGCCGAAGGTGGTCGACATGTCCACACGGAGGAAGAAACCATGACAGCATTTTTCATGGACACCGAGAAACGGGAACAGGTGTATCTGCTGTTTGAGGAGCACCTAGGCCCCCTTACCGACGAGATCCGCCGGGAGCTCTATTTCTCCATCAATCAATACCAGGTGGAGGAGCACCGCCAGGGGACGCGGGGGCAGAAGACCGCATCAATAAAGGCGTGGAACCGGGTTTCCCGAGCCTGCGCGGATCTCCTGGGGGCCTTGGATGATCCCGAGTTTCTGAAAATTGATGAGAGCATCACCGCATCGCTGCGCCTCATCGACCCCGAGGAGGCAGAAAAGCAAAAAGAGGAATGCCGAAAGGAACGGTTTTCGGATGTGCGGGAATCAGTGGGCTCTCTGCTGGAGCAGGCCACTGAGCACACCGCCTGGTGGAAAAAGAGGCAGGGACCAAAGGGCGGCCCCGCACCGAAACGGAGAAACGCCTTATATCGTGACCTGGTGCGGCTGTCGGAGCGGGCCACAGGGGAGAGACTGCTTTTATCCCGCGACAGTGGGACAGCGGGGCTTGCCTCATTCGTGGATGGGCTTTTTTTAATCTTGGGCGAAAAAAAACCTAATGACGAAAAACATGGCGAAAAACTGCGTGAAACGCTCAAGACAGTGATTTGGGAGGTGCATTCCGGGAAATAACTTTTGTTCACGGGACAAGTCGTTTACCCGTATTACGTTTGATTTCAGTAAGTTAGGTGGTGGATACTCTAGGCCAGTCATTGCGACTGGCCTTTTTTATTCACCACTCACCAGGAGGGGGAGACCATGCACCAGAACTCAATTCCACTGAACACAAAACAAGCAGCGCGGGCCCTGGGCGTCAAGCCCAGCACCCTGGAGGTGTGGCGATGCCGTGGGGACGGGCCCACCTATCTGAAGATCGGAAGGGCTGTCAGGTATCGCCTGGAGGACCTGGAGGCGTTTCTCCAGGCCGCCCGCCGGGAAAACACCAGTCAGGCAACGGGCTGAGGGGGACCACCGAGCATGAGACAAAAATGGTCGTGGACACCGCTACAGGAAGACCGGGCCAGCAAGGTCCTGGCCGTGGTTGAGGCCCTGGAACCCTACTGGCCCTTGACGTTGCGTCAAATCTACTACCAGCTCGTGGCGGCCGGTGAAATGCGCAACACCAGGAGCTCCTACAACATGCTCTCCCGGCTGGTGAAGTGGATGCGCATCGACGAGAGGATGCCGTGGGACTGTATCACCGACCGGGCCCGGGCCGTTTCTCCTAAGCGAGGCTATGAGAGCCTGGATGAATTCATCGAGAGTGAGCAGTGGGATTTCCTGTCAGGCTACTCTCGCTGCCTCGTGCAGGGCCAGGATAAGTACGTTGAAGTTTGGTACGAGAAGGACGCCCTCACCACCCTTTTTCGGAACACGGTCTATCCCTACTGCTTGCGGTCCGTTGTTTGCCGTGGCTATCAAAGCGTGACTTTCCTGGCCGACTTCTACAAGCGCGCCACAGATGCCATCGGCCTGGGGCAGACCCCCGTGGTTCTCTATTTCGGGGACCTCGATCCGAGTGGCGTCCAGATGTTCGACGCCAGCATTGAGACCCTTGAGGACGAGCTAGACCTATACGGCGTCGAATTCAAGCGCATCGGCTTGACGCCCGAGCAGATCCGAAAATACGACCTCCCCGTGGACCCCACAGCTGCGAAGCCC
>CAYYVD010000295.1:0-6240 GCA_964475045.1 uncultured Desulfobacterales bacterium
CAGTAGGCCCGCAGCCTGGGATCCTGAAAAGTGGGCGTTTCCGCGTCCATCTACCCGTTCCTCCTGCAGCGGACGAAGTGAAAGACGGCATTGAGGTATCGGGTCTCCGATGCGGACACGTCCCCCGGGTCCATGGCCTCCACCAGGTCCGCACCCGAGAGCGTCAACCGGCCCTCTCGGTGGGCCTCGACCAGTCGATGCTTGAACGTGTCCAGATCCCGGATTCCTCCGGCCGAGCGCTCGACATACACGGGCCACACGTGGGAGATGAAGACCTTGTCTTCTCCGAACCATCCGCTCTCGCACCGGACCGCCGCATCGAGCACGTCCCGGGCGAACCGATTCGGGTCGACCTCCGGCTGCGACGGCGGGATGGCCCCGAAGGACGGCTCGCGGCCAACCGCCCGTGCCACCAGCGCCGGGCGCAGGGCGTGCTGCGGCCGGGTGCGCAGCTCGAAGGTCCGGGCCAGGAACCCGTCCAGCACCGAGGTCAGGGTGGAGGAAGGACGCCAGGGAAGGTCCAGCTCCCGGGCCAGCACCACGGCCCGCACCCCGTCCAGTCCCCGCTTCTTGAGGTAGGACGGTTCGATCCCCAGTGCCCGGGCCGCCAAGTGGACGTCCCGGACCGAGGACCAGGTGATCCGGCTCGGGACCTTGTCGAGGCCGAGAAAGGCACCGGTTTCCCGCCGTCCGTCCTGGGTCAGGGCCCGGGCGCTGCCCCTTGCGGACACCCGCTCCACCAGGCCCCGCTCCTCGAGCCGGAGCAAGGCGTCCTGGACGTCCTGCAGCAGCTCCGCCCGGCTCCGGTTCCCACCGGCCAGGGGCTCGAGCCCGTTGCGCATGGCCGCGGGCGTCTCCCCCTTGCGGCCCCGGGCCAGCAGGCGGGAGAGCACGAGGGATTCGAAGGGAATCTGCTTGTCCTGATCGTTCATGTCACACCCCTCTCTTTGCATCCAGGTCCGTTCGCCATGTGAGGGCGCTGGAGATCGTCTCCAGGATCGTCTCCAGACGGGCCACCACGTCCTCGGCCAGAAACCGCAGCACCAGAAACCCTTCCCGCTGCAGGAGGTCGTCCTTGCGGCGGTCCCTCCGATAGGCGTCCGAGCTACCGAAGTGGTGGTACCCGTCGATCTCCACGGCCACCCGCCGGCTGCGACAGAGGAGATCCACCTCCAGCGCTCCGTGCGGCCCCCAGTCCGCGGCCAGCCGGCCGTTGAGCTCGAACCGCCCTGCGGTCCCGGGGAGGCTCTCGAGGAGCTGAAACAAGAAGGCCTCGGCCGCGCTTCGGGCTTGCTCCGCCTCCTTCGAATCCCCGGACGCCTGCTTCCCGGCGTCCCGCGCGGCTGTGAACCCGTCCAGCAGCGCCCGGGGCGGGGGGCCACCACTCAGCCGGCGAAGCGCCTCCCAGGCCGGATCCCGGGACAGGAGATCCAGCGGACGGCTCTCGAGATCGATCCACCCCTCGCGGCACAGGGTCGCGGTGCGCGAGGGAGGCATCCGGCCCACGCACTCGGCATGGGCGGAGGCCGAAACGACCCAGCCCACCGGCACCCGGGGGCACAGCTCCACCAGATCGGTCAACGACCGGGCCGTGGCAGGCACCGCCGAAAAGGAGAGAAACAGCAGGCCGGGGGCGCGGCGCCCCTCCACCTCGGCCAGACCCCGAATCAGCTCGGCGGTTTCACGCTCGTCCCGCGGGCCGTCCCCACCCAGCAGCAGGTGCCGGCCGAGGGCCTCCACGGCCTCGGACGGCGCCTCGGAGAGCAGGCGGTGGACCAGCCGGGACCGCTCCTGAGAGGGATCTCCGGACAAGGCCTCCAGAAGCGGCTTTCCCTGCCGGGGCCCGCCTGAAGCCACGTGGTCGACCCAGCGCGCCGGAACCCACGGCTGGTCCGGCCATGCCTCGGCCGCCTCCACGGCCGGGTCCCGGCCCGTCGAGCGGACCCGGAGCGGCACCCTCCCCGCAGCCGAGGACCAGTCGCACCACAGGGCTGCGGCTGTCTCCTCGGGACCCGCCAGAACGGAAAGCACGGGAATGCCGCCGTCCCGGCGTTGCTGGTGCCGATCCAGGGCTCGAAGGGCTGCTGTCGACAGCGCTGCATCCATCACCCAGGCGCCCCTTGACGTGGTTCTGTTCCCTCCCTGTTTACCACCCCGGCCCGGGCCCTGCAAGACCGTGAAGAATCGACACAAGGAAGCCTTTCGAGGCTGAGAATCATAGGTTTTTTACCGGCGTCCCTCCTTTTTTGTCTTTTCGGCGCCCCCTTCTGCTGGCCCGAACCTTGCATATTCGAAGCAGGCATGGAGATTCCAATTCGAGGCAAGTGAGGACCCATCGCCGTCCTCGCACTCCTGGCGTTCGCCGTGGTGAACTCCGCCGTCAGCCGTCCCCTGGAACCCGAGGCCGAAAGGGCGATCCGGAAGCACCTGCACCACGGCGGCTACCTGCGGCACGCCCTGAAGACGTTCCAGGAGGGCGGCGGTGTAGAGGCCGACAACGCGGATGCGTTGGCCCAGGACCTCCTGAACACGGTTCAAGCCGAGGTGGACATCGTTTCCATGAGGGCCCGAGGGGGAGGCCGATCTCCGGTGGTTCGAGTGGCGTTTCACATCGACGGCGGGCCGCCCGAAGGCGAGGACCCGGTGCAGTATTTCCGTATGAACCGTTCCCTGGTCTCCGGGTGGCGGGTCACCCGCAGGACCAGCGCCCTGGCCTACTACCTGCCCTACTTTCTGGACTGAGACCACCGGGCCAGGCCCATCTTTTCGTGGAGAGGGCTCATGATGCGGCGGGACCGTGCCGATAGAGGCCGGCAAGACCCGATCCGGAGCAGAAGCGTATGACCCAGACCGACCCGAACCAACCATCTCCCTCCTCCACGGACGGCGCGGACGGCATCCACGCCATGCGCGAACGCTTTCTGAGCAAGATGCTGGCGGTCGCGGCCGTGGCCGGCCTCCTGGCCCTGTTTCTCGCCACCCACGAGGCCCATCGCCTCGGCGACGCCTCGGCCCCCTGGTTCTACCTGGGCCTGTACATACCGGTGCTGCTCACCGCCCTCCTTCAGCAGCGGATTCCCTTCGCTCTCAAGACCTCCGTCCTGATCGGCGCCTTCTTCGCGCTGGCCGTCCACAACCTGCTCCATTTCGGCTTCAGTGGTGCAGGCATCCACGTGTTCCTGCTGGTGTCCGTGCTCATGACCGTGCTCCTGGGCCAGGCCGCCGGGATCATCACCATTCTGGCCGGTCTGGCGGCACTCCTGGGCGTGGGGCTGGCCATGAGTGCCGGGGTCGCGCACGTGAGCGTCGATCTCAACGAGATCACCACCCAGATGATCTCCTGGGTGACGGCCTCCGGCGTGTTCCTGCTCCTGGCCGGGACCGGCGTCCTGGTCCCGGGCAAGCTCCAGAGCGAGCTCTCGCGGTTGCTCGAGACCCTGAAGACCCGCTCCCGCGAGCTCTCCAGATCCAACACAAGCCTGGAACGGGAGATCGCAGAGCGCCGGCGGGCCGAGGAGGCGCTGCGGGAGAGCGAGCGTCGATTTCGCACCCTGTTCGAGTACGCTCCCGACGCCTACTACATCAACGACCTCGAAGGACGCATCCTGGACGGAAACCGCGCCGCCGAGGCCCTGATCGGCGGGAACCGGCGAAACATCATCGGCAAGACCTTCCTGGAGTCCGGCCTGGTGGCCCCTGAATACCGGGACAAGGCCCTTCGACTGCTTCAAGAAGGCGCCGAAGGGCGACCCACGGGACCCGACGAGCTCCTCATGAACCGGGTCGGGGGTGGGACCGGCTGGATCGAGGTGGTCACCGTGCCCATGGACATGGACGGCCGTCGCGTGATCCTCGGCATCGCCCGGGACATCACGAACCGCAGGCAGGCGGAGGAGGAAACCCGCCGGCTGGAGAAGCAGCTCCACCGTGCGCAGAAGATGGAGGCCATGGGGTTCATGGCCGGCGGGGTGGCCCACGACCTCAACAACATCCTCTCGGGCATCGTGAACTACCCCGAGCTCATGCTCCTGGACGACGCCCTTCCGGAGTCGGTCCGCACCGGGCTCGAGACCATTCGAAAGTCCGGCGACCGGGCCGCCGCCGTGGTGTCGGACCTGCTCACCGTGGCCCGCGGGGTGGCCGTGGGCAAAGAGCCCGCGAATCTGAACACGGTGGTGGGGGACTACCTGCAATCCCCCGAGCACAAGGCGCTTCTGAGGCACCACGAGGGCGTCCACCTGGAGGTCGAGCCGGCCGGGGACCTCCTGCCCGTCAAGGCCTCCCCGGTGCACCTGCGGAAGGCCCTCATGAACCTGGTCTCCAATGCCTTCGACGCGGTGGGAGAGGAGGGGCGGGTGACCTTGACCACCGAGAACCGATACGTGGATCAGGCCCTTCGAGGGTACGATCAGGTCCACCGGGGCGAGTATGCCGTGCTGACCGTGGCCGACACGGGCCCGGGCATTTCAACCGAGGACCTGGAGCACATCTTCGAGCCCTTCTACACCAAGAAGGCCATGGGCCGAAGCGGCACCGGGCTGGGGCTCGCCGTGGTCTGGAACATCCTTCAGGACCACGAAGGGTACATCGACGTGAGGACCGGCGACGCCGGAACGGCCTTTGACCTCTACCTCCCCGTCACCCGGGAGGCGGCCCCCCGCCCCGAGACCGAGGCCTCCCTGGAGGACCTCCGCGGCCGGAAAGAGCGCATCCTCGTGGTCGACGACGAGAAGACCCAGCGGGACATCGCCACCCGCATGCTCTCGGTCCTCGGCTACGAGCCCCACGCCGTGACCGGCGGGGAAGAGGCAGTGGCCTATCTGCAGGAGCACGAAGCGGACCTCGTCATCCTGGACATGATCATGCCCCCGGGCCAAGGGGGGCGGGAGACCTGGGAGCGGATCCGTACGTTCCGTCCGGACCAGAAGGCCCTGATCGCCAGCGGGTACACGGAGACCGAGGACGTGCGAAGGGCCCAGGAGGCGGGCGCCGGCGCCTACATCAAGAAGCCCTACACCCTGAAACTCCTCGGCGAGGCCGTCCGCAAGGAGCTGGGCCGGGGATGACAGGTGGCAGGTTTCAAGTTCCAAGTGGCAGGACCCCCACGACACCGCCACCCCGCCGGTCCGTATGTGCTCAAACGGTGTACTGTGGGACGTGCCGTCCGGGATCTGGAGACCCTTGTCCCCGGTTTTCCCTGAAACCTGCTGCTTGCAGCGGCACCGCGGGGCTCCCGGCCCAGACATCCCCAGGATCCCGTGTGGTGGCCCCATCATCCCGTTACCACGGGAGGTTCACCGCCTACGGGGCCGAGCCCTTGTCGTGAGAGGAAAGAGGACGACAGAGCGCCGCTTCATCAGGGCGCGGGCTCGGAAGGCCCCCGGATCGTGCCGCGGGCCAGGGACGCCAGGATGCCGGCGCAGCAGAGCCCAATGGAGATCCCGAAGCAGACCCGGACGGCCCGAATCAGGGACGGGATGTTCTCCGGGCCCACGGACGCTTCGCCCAGAAAGACGGAGATGGTGACCGTGGCCAAGGCCATGCTCATGGTCATGCCCACGGCCCGCATGGTCGTGACCACACTGGAGGCCACCCCGTAGTGCCGCTTGGCAACAGCGCCCATGATGGCATTGGTGTTGGGGCTCGAGAACAGCGCATACCCGAATCCGAGCACCAGGAGAGCGGCCAGAACGGCGCCGATGGGGGTCCCGGGTCCGGTCAGCAGCAGCATGACCAGGCCCAGGGCGGTGACGGCCATGCCCGCAGAGGCCACCCGGCCCGGGTCCAGGCGGTCGGAGAGGCGCCCGGCCAGGGGCGAGAACACGGCCTGCACCACGGGCTGGGCCAGCAGCACCAGCCCCGCGGCCTGGGGCTGGAGCCCCTTCACGAACTGCAGGTACAGGCTCATGAGCATGGTGACCGCGAAGACCGCCGCGTAGTGGATCAGGGCGGCCAGGCTCGAAAAGGCGAACACCCGGTTCTCGAGAAACAGCCGCATGTCCAGGAGCGGTGAAGGCAACCGGGACTCGCGACGCGCGAAGAACGCCATCACCGCCAGCCCCCCGGCGAGCAACGCCACCCCGTGCACCCCGGGCAGGTTCGATGCCCCGAAGGTGACGCAGAACAGCCCGGAGGCGTACAGCACGCACCCCGCCACGTCGAGCCGCTGACCCGAGGCGTCGGCCCACTCCCCCTTCAGGCCCAGGACGACCCATACAAACGCCGCCGCACCCAGCAGGG